>NZ_JBOHGA010000077.1:0-27054 GCF_050699915.1 Actinophytocola sp. | reverse complement strand
GGCACTGCCGTCGGGCACTGCCGTCGGGCACTGCCGTCGGGCACTGCCGTCGGGCACTGCCGTCGGGCACTGCCGTCGGGCACTGCCGTCGGGCACTGCGGTCGGGCACTGCGGTCGGGCACTGCGGTCGGGCGTGACGGCTGGGCGTCGTGGTCGGGCGCGTGGCCGGGTGCCGTCGCTGGGTCTGTTGCCGAGGGCCGGCGTTCGGCTGTGGCCGTGCCCCTGTCGCCGGCGTCGCTGCTCGACCGCCGCTGGGTCGCTGTTGGCGGCCGCCGGGTGCTGCCCAACCCGCTCCCGGGCCGGGCGCCGTGCTCGAGCCATCGTTGGGGGTGCCACCGCCGGGCACCGCGGTTCGGCACCGCCGCCGTGGCCGCGCCCGGCCGAATGGTTCGGTGGTTCGTCGGCCGGTGCTCAGCCGCCTCCCTCCCCACCGCACCAGCCGACACAGATGCCAGTTCAGGCCGGGTTGAGGCTGGCATGACAGGATCAGTGGGTGTTGCGTTGGATCACCGCTGGGGAGTCGCACGGTCCCGCCCTCGTCGCCGTGCTCGAAGGCATGGTTGCCGGCGTCGAGGTCACCACCACCGACCTCGGCGAGCAGCTCGCTCGCCGCCGCCTCGGGTTCGGGCGTAGTCCGCGCATGGGGTTCGAGACCGACCGGGCCGAGTTCCTCGGCGGGGTGCGCCACGGCGTCACCCAGGGCGGGCCGATCGCGGTGCGCATCGACAACGCCGAGTGGCCCAAGTGGGAGAAGGTGATGGCCGCCGACCCCGTCGACCCCGCCGAGCTGGCCGGCCTCGCCCGCAACGAGCCGCTCACCCGGCCGCGTCCCGGCCACGCCGACCTCGCAGGTATGCAGAAGTACGGCTTCGACGAGGCCCGCCCGGTCCTCGAGCGCGCCAGCGCCCGCGAGACCGCGGCCCGCACCGCGCTCGGCACCGTCGCCCGGGCGTTCCTGCGCCAGCTGCTCGGCGTCGAGGTGATCAGCCACGTCATCTCGATCGGCACGGCCGACGCACCCGACGGGCCGGCGCCGCAGGCCACGGACCTCGCGGCGATCGACGAGAGCCCGGTCCGCGCCTTCGACCCCAAGGCCACCGAGGCGATGGTCGCCGAGGTCGAAGCGGTCAAGGAGGCCGGCGACACGGTCGGCGGCGTCATCGAGGTGATCGCCTACGGCCTCCCGCCCGGCCTGGGCTCGCACGTGCACTGGGACCGGCGCCTCGACGCCCGGCTCGCCGGAGCGCTGATGGGCGTCCAGGCCATGAAGGGCGTGGCGATCGGCGACGGGTTCGAGACCGCGCGCCGCTGGGGCAGCAAGGCCCACGACGAGATCGATCCCGCGGACGCGGGCGTGACCCGGCGCTCCAACCGGGCCGGCGGGCTCGAGGGCGGCATCACCAACGGCGAGCCGCTCGTCGCGCGCGTCGCCATGAAGCCGATCTCGACCGTCCCACGTGCACTGTCCACAATCGACACCGCAACAGGTGAACCGGCGGTGGCGATCCACCAGCGGTCCGACGTGTGTGCGGTGCCGCGGGCGGGCGTGGTGCTGGAGTCCGTGATGGGGCTGGTCCTCGCCGAGGCCGCGCTGGAGAAGTTCGGCGGCGACTCGATCGCCGAGACCCGACGCAACGCCGAGGGCTACCTCAAGGCACTCCAGGAACGGTGGTGACAGTGACCGCGCGCGGTCCCGTGCTGATCCTCGTCGGCCCGCCCGGCTCGGGCAAGAGCACCGTCGGCCGGCTGGCCGCCGGGCGCCTGGGCGTCGAGTTCCGCGACTTCGACCACGATCTCGAGAACGCCCACGGCCTGCCCGCCGGCGAGCTCGTGGTCCAGCTCGGCCGGGAACGGTTCCAGGAGTCCGAACGCGAGCTCCTGACCGCGCTCCTGCCCGAGTTCACCGGCGTCCTCGCGCTCGGCGGCGGCACCCCGACCGCGCCCGGCGTGCCGGAGCTCCTCGAGCGGCACCACGTCGTCTTCCTCGACGTCGACCTCGAGCAGCTGCTCCGCCGCGAAGGGCTCGTGCCGCTGCACCCGTGGCTGCTGCCCAACCCACGCGCGCACCTCAAGGAGCTGCTGAACACCCGCCGGCCGATCTACACCCGGGTCGCGACAGCCACCGTGCCGACCAGCGGACGCACTCCCGAAGAGGTCCTCGCGGACGTCCTCGCCGGCCTGCCCGTGCCGAAGGACTGACGGCCCAGAACTGTCGGTGCCGCCTGATAGGCATGGCCCATGGCAGTCGAACTCGACCGCACGGCCCTCCTCGCCCACCGGGCGCGGACACAGGGCCTGCACGGCACAGCCTCGATCGGCGACCTGGACGTGCTCACGCTCGGCCTGCAGGACGCGGCAGCCGGCTCGGCCGCCCACGCCTTACGCCAGCGCACCGGCGCCGCACCGCGCCTCGACCGGCCCGAGCTCGCGCTCGTGCTGACCATGCGCGGCTCGCCGCACCTGCACCGCCGGGCGGACCTGCCGCTCCTGCGCGCCGCGCTGCGGCCGCGTGACAACGACGCGCTCCGCGCGTTCCTGGGCGGATACGGCGACCAGCTGATCGCCTCGGGCGCCGACGGCCCGGCGCTGCTCGACCAGGTCGCCACCGAGCTGCGCGCCGTGTTCCCAGGCGACGAGGCCACCAAGGGCGAACTGTCCGGCGCCGTCACCCCGCGATTACCCGAGATCGCGCGGCCATGGTGCGAGGGCTGCGGCGTCGCGCACGTCGCCGAGGGGCTGTTCCGCCTCGGCACGCTCTACGCCGGCATCGAGCTGGTCCCACACGACGGGCGGCGGCAGCGGTTCCGGCTCGCCTCCGGCGAGCCGGCGGTCGCGAAGGGCGACAAGACCACCGAGCTGCTGCGCACCTTTCTGCGGCTGGCCGGCCCGGCGACGCTCGGCGACCTCGTGATGTGGCTGGACACCCGGTCGGTCACCGCGCCGCCGGCTTGGCTGCGGCCGAGCTTCGACGAGCTCTCCGGCGAGCTGGTGGAGGTGCGGGTCGGCGGCCTCACGCTGTGGGCGCACCCCGACGCGGTGGCCGGCGGCGCGCCCGATCCGCCGCCGCTGCTGCTCCTGCCGCCGCGGGACGCGTTCGCGCTCGGCAACCGGGCGTTCCTGGTGCCGGACCGCGCGGTCGCCAAGTCCGTGTGGCGACCGGTCGGCAGCCCCGGCACCGTGCTCGTCGACGGCGAGATCGCCGGCACCTGGCGCGCTCGTCAGTCGGGCCGCGTGCTGCGCCTGACGGTGGCCATGCACCGAGAGCTCACCGCGAAGCAGCGCACCGGCGTGGAGGAACAAGCAGAGATCGTGGCCGCCGTCCGCGGGCACGACGGGAAGACGGAGGTGGAGCTGGACTGATCCCCAACTGAATATCGACGACACCCCGGTGCGATGCTCGTCAGACCAGCCCGACGGTGAGGGAGTGAGTCTGTGGCAGCGGAGCCGGTGCGCATCAGGGTGGCCACCGAGCGGCCCTACGAGGTCGTGGTCGGGCGCGACCTCACCGACGAGCTCGTCGCACGGGTCATCGGCGCGCCGAAGGTGGCGATCATCCATCCGCCGACGCTCGCGGAGGGCGCGGCGGCCATGCGGACGCGGCTGCGTGCCGCGGACCTCGACGCGCACCTGATCGCCATCCCGGACGCCGAGGACGGCAAGACGCTCCAGGTCGCCGGCCAGTGTTGGGACGCGCTCGCGGCCATCGGCCTGGACCGTGGCGGCACGGTCGTGGCGTACGGCGGGGGAGCGGTCACCGACCTCGGCGGGTTCGTCGCGGCGACCTGGATGCGCGGCGTGCGCCTGGTGAACGTGCCGACCACGTTGCTGGGCATGGTCGACGCGGCGGTCGGCGGGAAGACGGGCATCAACAGCGACGCCGGCAAGAACCTCGTCGGCGCGTTCCACGAGCCGGCCGCCGTGCTGGCCGATCTGACCACGCTGCGCACCCTGCCGGTCGACGACCTCGCCGCCGGCATGGCCGAGGTGATCAAGGGCGGGTTCATCGCCGATCCGACGATCCTCGAGCTCGTCGAGGCCGACCCGAAGGCGGCGCTCGACCCGGACGGCGACGTGCTGGCCGAGCTGGTGCGGCGCAAGATCCAGGTCAAGGCCGACGTCGTGGCCGCGGACCTCCGCGAGTCCAGCCTGCGCGAGATCCTCAACTACGGCCACACGCTCGGTCACGCGATCGAGCGCCGGGAGGGCTATCGCTGGCGGCACGGTGCCGCGGTGAGCGTCGGTCTCGTGTTCGCCGCCGAGCTGGCCCGCCACGCCGGGCGCCTCGACAACGCCACCGCGGACCGGCACCGTGCCGTCCTCGAGTCGATCGGCCTGCCGACCGGCTATGTGGCCGACGCGCTGCCCGAGCTGCTCGAGAGCATGCGCGGCGACAAGAAGACCCGCGCCGGCGTGCTCCGGTTCGTGGTGCTCGACGGGCTCGCCGCGCCGGGTCGGCTCGAGAACCCCGAGCCCGGTCTGCTGACGACCGCGTACGCGGCGATCAGCGGCGGCTGAGACGCGCCCGCCCGGCGGGCTGGCTACGCTGGCGCGCGGCAGTCGGTCGGGGGAGTCGATGCTGGAGAAGGAGCGGGACATGAGGGCGTTGGTGCTCAACGGACCCAACCTGGGCAGGCTGGGCACACGCGAGCCCGAGATCTACGGCCACACGACCCACGCCGACCTCGTCGAGCTGTGCGAGAAGACCGGCCGCGAGCTCGACATCGAGGTCACCGTCCGGCAGACCGACCACGAGGGCGAGATGCTCGGCTGGTTGCACGAGGCCGCCGAGCACGAGATCCCCGTCGTGCTCAACGCCGGCGCCTGGACGCACTACTCGATCGCCGTCCGGGACGCCTGCGCGCAGCTCACCGCGCCCCTGGTGGAGGTGCACATCACCAACGTGCACAAGCGCGAGGAGTTCCGGCACCACAGCTACATCTCGGCGGTGGCGAGCGGCGTCATCGTGGGCCTCGGCGTCGACGGGTATCCGCTGGCGTTGCGCTGGCTCGCGAACAACGCATGACCACGCTCTACACCGAGCGGCTGACCCTGCGCCCGCTGGCGACCGGCGACGCCGACGTGCTCGTCGCTGTGTTCGCCGATGCCGCGCCTGACCCGGAGCACGACCTCACCGACCCCGAGGTGGTCGCCGGGATGGTCCGCCGCCACGTCGAGCAGCGCGGCTCGACGGGCACGGGCGAGTGGGTCGTCGAACTCGACGCCGAGCCGGTCGGCATCGTCCAGCTGCGGGTCTCGACCGAGGCGCCCGGCGACCTGCTCGAATGCGGCTGGTACGTCGCCCGCGAGCACCGGGGGACCGGGGTGGCCGCGGAGGCCGCCCGCGCGATCCTCCGGCATGCCCACCACGGGCTCGCCGTCCCGGCCGTGTTCTCCTTGGTGCGCAAGGACAACGACCGCGGCCGGCGTTTCGCCGAGCGGCTCGGCTTCGTACGGGTCGGCGCGCGTGAGCACCGCGGCCGGCCCCACGACGTGCTCGTCAGCCTGGCGACCCCGCGCGGTGTGCACCACGTCGAGCTGTGGGTCGCCGACCTCACGAGCGCCGAGAAGTCGCTCGGCTGGCTGTTCACCCAGCTCGGCTGGCACGAGTACCAGCGCTGGCCGCGCGGCGTGAGCTGGCGGTACGGCGCGTCCTACGTCGTCGTCGAGGACTCGCCGGACCGCACCGGCGACCGCCACGACCGCAACCGCCCGGGACTCAACCACCTCGCGGTGCACATCCGGGACCGCGCCGAGCTGGACCGGGTCACCGCCGCCGCGCCGGCGCACGGCTGGCGGCTGATGTTCACCGACCGGCATCCGTACGCGGGCGGCCCCGACCACCTCGCGGCCTACCTGGAGAACGAAGAGGGCTTCGAGGTTGAGCTCGTAGCCAGCGAACGCGGCGTGTGATCCCTACACTGTCCGGTGACTTCAAGGGGCAAACTTTCGGAGGCACTTCAACGATGCGCGTTACGCACCGTCGAAGACCGGCTGCCTTATCCGCTGCGCTGTTGGGGCTGACCCTCGTCGCGTCCTGCACGACCAGCGAAGCGTCGCCGCAGCCGGGAGACGGTCCCGACATCGCCGTCGTGCCAGGCAAGACACCGTCCCCCTCCGCCAAGCCCGACAGCGACGACCCCGCCCCGCTCCAGCTGTCCACCGCCCGGGGTCGCATGAGCTCCTCCACCATCGCCGCCGGCGGCGGCGACTCCCCGTACAACTACGCCCCCTCGGTGCTCCTCGACGGCGGCCGCTACCGGATGTGGTGGTGCAGCCAGCTCGGCGTCGCCAAGCCCGCCGGCGACGACATCCTCCTTGCCGAGTCCCGCTCGCTGGACCGCACCTTCGCCGCCCCCGGCGGCAGCCGCGCCACCCCGGTCTTCTCCGGCCGCCCCGGCGCCTTCGATGCCATGCACACCTGCGACCCGTCGGTGATCCGCGTGGCCGGGCTCTACTACATGTACTACACCGGCGCCGCCGGCGATCACGACCACGGCAACGCGATCGGCCTGGCCACCAGCCACGACGGCCGGTCCTGGACGCGGGTCAACGACGGCGAGCCGCTGGTCAGGTCGGCCCGCGAGGTCTCCAACGGCAACACCTACGGCGCCGGCCAGCCCTCCGCGCTGTACCTCGGCGGCAAGTTCTACCTGATGTTCACCGACACCACCGGCGAGGGCACCGGGCACAACGGCGCCGGCCAGTTCGTCCTGCGCTCACCCGACGCCACGTTCTCTCGCGACGTCGAGGCGCTCGGCCCGGACGGCTTCGAGGAGGTGTCGGACACGAGCAAGCGCGGGCGCACCATCGTCGACGCGTTCAGCGCGGACTGGATGTGGGTGGACTCGCTCGCCGCGTTCGCGGTCGCCCACGAGACCCGCGAGGGCACCACGCTCACCTTCTGGGACATCGACTTTCGCACCAACCCGTACGAGCCGGTGCTCGTCCGCGGCGCGTGGCGGGAGGGCCCGGGCCTGGTCCGCCGCCCCGACGGGCACGCGGTCGTTTCCGTCGACGACCCGTGCCGCACCGCGCCGATCGACCTCGTCCGCGCCACCCGCGAGGGCCGCTTCGGCCCGTCGGACCTGCGCCACTACGGGCTCGACCTCGGCGGATTCGACGCGTGCAGGAGCACCGGCCGCGCGCTGCTCGCCCTCGACGGGTTCGCCATGCCGTCCCCGCAGCGCACCATCGACCTCGTGGTCAAGGGCGCGCTCGTGCGCGTCGACCGGCGCAGCGTCGCCGAGAAGCTCGCGGTCCGCGTACTCGACGAGCGGGTGCCGGCACTCGACGAGGTCGACGTCGCGGCGCGGCTGAAACCGGGCGCAGAGGTACACACGGCCCCGGGTCGCGGCACCGGCTTCCTCATCGACGACAAGTTGTGGCGGTTCGCGTCGGCCGACGTGCCCGCGCTGAACGACTCCGTGGTGACCGAGCTGTCCGATTCGGAGTGGGACGACTACGAGACCGGACCGGACCTCGACCCGCCGCGCTGAGACTCGGGCTCGTCGGAGTCCGGCGACTCGGAGTCCGGCAGTTCGGCGTCCGACTGGGCACGGCCGGGAACCCGGATCCACCGCCCGGCAAGGAACCCGAGGCAGGCCGGCACCAGCACCAGCAGCGCGGTGAACGCGGCACCGCCGGTCAGCGCGCCGCCGAGGTCGGCCACCCCGGTCTGGTCCACGAAGATCGACTTACCGATGATGCCCAGCACCGCGGCACCCCAGCCGGCGACGAGCGCGGCGATCAGCCAGACCTTGCCCCGCTCGGGCACGTCGCGCGCCGTGTCGATCGCACCCCACACCGCGGCGATGCCGACGAGTACGCCGAGAATGATCGCCTCGAACGTCGTGCGGGCGGTCGGGTGCTGCACCCCGAAGTCGGCCCGCACGGTCTCGGCCGCGGCATGCACGACCGCCAGGACGGCGCCGCGCAGCAGCCAGGTTCGCGGGGTCGTTCGCACCGCCACAGCGTAGGCGTCCGCCTACTAGGCTCGCACGCATGCCCGAGACGCACGCGCGCCGCCGAGCGGCGCTGCGTTCCCTGCTGCGGGAACGCGACCTGGATGCCCAGCTCGTGGTCGACCTGCGCAACGTGCGGTATCTGACGGGCTACACCGGCTCGAACGCCGCGCTGCTCGTGCACGCCCAGGACGAGCCGGGGGACGAGGCGCGCACGGTGTTCTGCACCGACGGCCGCTACCTGACCCAGTCCGCGCAGCAGGTGCCGGACCTGGAGCGGGTGCTCGACCGGCCGTGCCCGCCCGCGCTGGTCGAGCGGGCCGCGGCCGGCACCGCCTACCGCCGCACCGGCTACGAGAGCCACCGGGTCACCGTCGAGGACCTGGACACGCTGACCGACGTCGCCGGCGACGTCGAGCTCGTCCGGGCGCCGGGCCTGGTCGAGCGACTCCGGATGATCAAGGACGACGCCGAGATCGAGGCGTTGCGGATGGCCTGCGCGGCGGCCGACCGGGCACTCGCCGACCTGATCGAGCACGGCGGGCTCGCGGCCGGCCGCACCGAGCGCGAGGTCGCCCGCGACCTGGAGAGCCGGATGCTCGACCACGGCGCCGCCGGCCCGTCGTTCGAGTCGATCGTCGCCACCGGTGCGAACTCGGCCGTGCCGCACCACCGGCCGACCGACGCCGTGCTGCACGCCGGGGACCTCGTGAAGCTGGACTTCGGCGCGCTGGTCGACGGCTACCACTCGGACATGACGCGGACGTTCGTGCTCGGCAGGCCGGCGGACTGGCAGCGCGAGCTGTACGACCTCGTGGCCAGCGCGCAGGCGGCCGGGCGCGCTGCGCTGCGGGTGCACGCCGAGGTGAGTGGCGTGGACGCGGCCGCCCGCGATGTCGTCGAGCGCGCCGGCCGGGGCGAGGAGTTCCTGCACGGACTCGGGCACGGGGTGGGCCTGGAGATCCACGAGGCCCCGGCCCTGGCCAAGACCGGCGAAGGTAGACTGTCCGCCGGCATGGCAGTCACCGTGGAGCCGGGCGTGTATCTGTCCGGCAGGGGCGGGGTCCGCATCGAGGACACGCTCGTCGTGCGGGACGGCGATCCGGAGCTTCTCACGCTGACGACCAAACAGCTCGTCGTCGTGTGACCCCGTTGCGAGTACAGGAGAGATCTACCCCGTGGCTTCCACCAACGAACTGAAGAACGGCCTGGTGCTCAACCTCGAGGGCCAGCTGTGGTCCGTCGTCGAGTTCCAGCACGTGAAGCCGGGCAAGGGTCCGGCGTTCGTGCGCACCAAGCTCAAGCACGTGCTGACCGGCAAGGTCGTGGACAAGACGTTCAACGCCGGGGTGAAGGTCGACACCGCGACCGTCGACCGGCGCGAGATGACCTACCTGTACCAGGACGGCGCCCAGTTCGTGTTCATGGACGGCGACACCTACGAGCAGATCCACATCGACAACGACGTCGTCGGTGGCTCGTCGAGGTTCATGCTGGAGAACCAGAACGCGACCGTCGCGTCGCACGAGGGCACGCCGCTGTACGTCGAGCTCCCGGTGACGGTCGAGCTGGTCATCCAGCAGACCGACCCGGGCCTGCAGGGCGACCGGTCCACCGGCGGCACGAAGCCGGCCACGCTGGAGACCGGCGCCGAGATCCAGGTTCCGCTGTTCCTGTCGACCGGCGAGACGGTCAAGGTCGACACGCGCGACGGCCGGTACCTCGGCCGCGTCAGCTCGTAGTGCCCGCCGACCGAGAGCGCTGGGTGGGCGCGCGCAGCAAGGCCCGAAAGCGCGCGGTCGACGTTCTGTACGCGGCGGCCTTGCGCGACGCCGACCCGCTGACCCTTTTCGAGGAACGCACCGAGGCGGCGGAGAACCCGCCGCCGAACGACTACGCCCGCGCACTCCTCGAGGGCGTGGTGGCTCACCGGGAGCGCATCGACGAGCTGCTCGCCGAGCACGCCGAGGGCTGGACCCTGGATCGCATGCCGTTCGTGGACGTGGCGGTCCTGCGGCTCGGCGTGTACGAGCTCCTGTGGGCCACGGACGTCCCGGACGTGGTGGCGGTCGACGAGGCGGTCCTGCTGGCCCGCACCCTCTCGACGGACGACTCGCCCCGCTTCGTCAACGGCGTCCTCGGCCGCCTGGCGACGATCGCGGAGCAGCTGCGCGCCACCCTGTAGCGCGCCGCCGTCTCGGTGGCTGAAACTCGCGCGAGTTTGTCGGTGGGCCGCCATATCTTGGCGCCATGGAGAACGTCGACCGTCGCAGCCTGCTCGCGGCAGGGGTCACCGTGCTGTTCTGGGCCTCCGCGTTCGTCGCGATCAGGGATGCCGGGGAGTCCTACTCGCCGGGGGCGCTGGCCCTCGGGCGGCTGCTGTCCGGCGCCGCCGTGCTGGTGCTCGTGCTGATGGTCCGTCGCGAGGGATTCCCGCCGCGGGCCGCGTGGCCGGGCATCCTCGGCGCCGGCGTGCTCTGGTTCGGCGTCTACATGGTCGCGCTCAACTGGGGCGAGCAGGAGGTCGACGCGGGCACGGCGGCCATGGTGGTCAACGTCGGGCCGGTGCTGATCGCGCTGTTGTCCGGCTGGCTGCTCCGGGAGGGCTTCTCGCGCCGCGTGCTGGCGGGCATCGCGGTGTCGTTCGCCGGTGCGGTGGTGGTCGGGTTCGCCACGTCCGCCGGCGGCTCTGCCTCCGTGCTGGGCGTGCTCCTGTGCGTCCTCGCGGCGGCGACGTACGCGATCGGCGTGACCTGCCAGAAGCCCGCCTTACGGCACGCGTCCGCGGTCCAGGTGACCACGTTCGGCTGTCTCGTGGGCGTCGTGGCGTGCCTGCCGTTCACCGGTCAGCTGGTGACGGAGCTGGGGACCGCGCCGCTGTCGGCCACCGTGGACATGATCTACCTCGGCGTGTTCCCGACCGCGCTGGCGTTCCTCACGTGGGCCTACGCCCTGGCCCGCACGACGGCCGCGAAGATGGGCGCGACGACGTACGTGGTGCCGGCGATCGTGATCGTGATGTCGTGGCTGCTGCTCTCGGAGGTCCCCGGCTGGCTCACCCTGCTCGGCGGCGTCCTGTGCCTGGCCGGGGTCGCGGTGTCGCGCACCGGCCGGAAGGCCGCGTCACCCGTGCCAACCGAACCGACCGCGGTGGCCGCCCGCTGACCCCGATTCGGCGTAACCCACGCCGGTGAGACCGGTTCGGCTCGTCGCCGAGGATCGGTTACCGGAGGTACCCCGTCCGGGGGAGTAGTGGATCTGGCGTCAGCCGCCGCCGGCCTCGGGGTCTACGGGCCGGCGGCGGGTGCACGGTCAGTCCTCTTTGGATGGGCGAGCCTCGGGGGGCAGCACGCCCCAGTCGATGAGTTGCTCGGTGAGCTCTCCCGGGGTCATGTCGTAGATGATCGCCAGCGAGCGCAGGTCCTCGGTGCGGATGGAGAGCACCTTGCCGTTGTAGTCACCGCGCTGGCTCTGGATCGTGGCCGCGTACCTGGCGAGTGGGCCGACCTTCTCCGCCGGCAGCTGCTGCAGCCGCTCCAGGTTGATCACGATCTTCGTGGCCGGCTCGGCCCCGGAGGGCACCCGGCCCTCGGGAAGCAGCTCGACCACCGGAACCCCGTAGAAGTCGGCCAGCTCGGCCAGTTTCTGCACGGTCACGGCACGGTCGCCCCGCTCGTACGAGCCGACCACGACGGCCTTCCACCGGCCGCCGGACTTCTGCTCGACGCCGTGCAGGGACAGCCCCTGCTGCTGGCGGATGCCGCGGAGCTTGCTCCCCAGCGCCTTGGCGTAGTCGCCCATATGGCGATTCTCCATTCATTCGCCCCGCTGGCCGATAGGTGAGTGCCGCGGGTAGCCGCATATCAACACGCAGAGTAATGGTTACCCAGGGTTGTCACCAGGTCAAGCTGATCTGTGAACAGAGTTGATTGATTCGCAGGTTTACCACCCGGTTGGTGGATCCATTGCGCCTGGTACGGTGCTAGCGCGCCGACAAAGGCGCAGTTCAGACGTCCTTTAAGGACCCGTCCAGCGAGGCGGGGAAGGAGGTCAGCCGTGGCACCGCGCGATCGCGGTGCGGCGGAACCGGCCGAGCGCGAGCTGCTCGACGCCGGCGACGTCGCTCGCACCGTCGCCCGAATGGCCCACCAGGTCATCGAGCGCACCTCGCACGGCGCAGCCGATGCGCCCCCCGTTGTCCTCCTGGGCATCCCGACTCGCGGCGCGCCGCTGGCCATGCGGCTGGCCGCCCGGATCGCCGAGTTCAGCGGGACCGAGGTCGCGACCGGCGTCCTCGACGTCACCCTCTACCGCGACGATCTCCGCCGCCGTCCGACGCGCCCGCTCGGCGCCACCGAGCTGCCCCCGGGCGGGGTCGACGAGCGGCTGGTCATCCTGGTCGACGACGTGCTGTTCTCCGGCCGGACCATCCGCGCCGCCCTCGACGCCCTGCGCGACGCCGGCCGCCCGCGGGCCGTGCAGCTCGCCGTCCTGGTCGACCGGGGCCACCGCGAGCTGCCGATCCGCGCGGACTACGTCGGCAAGAACGTGCCCACCTCCCGCACCGAGGAGGTCCAGGTCCTGCTCGACGAGACCGACGCCCGGGACGCGGTCCTGCTGCGGCGCAAGGGGGAGGGGTCGTGAGCGGAGCTTGCGGAGCGAACCATCAGACACAGGGCGACCGCGAGCGGCGACACCGAGCCTGCGAGGGGGCGTCGTGAGGCATCTGCTCGCCACGGAGGGCCTCGATGTCGCGGCCGCGACAGCCGTGCTCGACACCGCCGAGGAGCTCAAGCGCACCCTGCTGGGCCGCGAGGTCCGCAAGCTCCCCACGCTGCGCGGCCGCACCGTGATCACGATGTTCTACGAGGCGTCCACCCGCACCCGGGTCTCCTTCGAGATCGCCGGCAAGTGGATGAGCGCCGACGTCGTCAACGTCTCCAGCACCGGCAGCAGCGTGGGCAAGGGCGAGTCGCTGCGCGACACCGCGCTGACGCTCGCCGCGGCCGGCGCCGACTGCGTGATCGTCCGCCACCCCGCCTCGGGCGCCGCGCACCGGCTCGCCGGCTGGCTGGCCGAGGCGGGCACGTCAGTGGTCAACGCCGGCGACGGCACGCACGAGCACCCCACTCAGGCCCTGCTCGACGCGGCCACGCTGCGGGAACGCCTCGGCGACCTGGCCGGCCGGCGGATCGCGATCGTCGGCGACGTGCTGCACAGCCGGGTCGCCCGGTCCAACGTCCACCTGCTGACCACCCTCGGCGCCGACGTGGTCCTGGTCGCCCCGCCCACGCTGCTGCCCGCGCAAGTCGAGCGGTGGCCCGTCACGGTGTCGCACACGTTCGACGCCGAGCTGCCCAGCCTCGACGCTGCGATGATGCTGCGGGTGCAGGCCGAGCGGATGCACGGCGGCTTCTTCCCGTCCGCCCGCGAGTACTCGATCGCCTACGGGCTGAGCGAGGCCCGGATGAAGGCGCTGCCCGAGCACGCGGTCGTGCTGCACCCCGGCCCGATGCTGCGGGGCATGGAGATCGCGTCCTCGGTCGCCGACTCGCCGCGGGCCGCGATCACCCAGCAGGTCGCGAACGGCGTGCACGTCCGCATGGCGGTGCTCTACCACCTGCTGGCCCACGAGGAGGAGATGTCGTGACCGGCCGCAGCAGCGCGGAGAGCGCACATGAGCCACGCGGCTCCCAACCGCGGCCAAGGGGAACGGGACGTTACCCAGCCACCGGTACGTCCCGAACCGGACGCCATCACCTCAACGCGACCACAACTTTTGATTCCGGGGAGGCGGCACGGTGACCGCCCTGGTGCTGCGAGGGATCCGGCCCTACGGCGAGGATCCGGTCGACCTCGAGATCCGCGACGGCATGATCGCCGCCATCGGCTCCGATGTGGACACCGACGGGGCGGAGGTCCGCGACGCGCAGGGCCTCGTCGCGCTGCCCGGGTTCGTCGACCTGCACACCCACCTGCGCGAGCCGGGCCGGGAGGACACCGAGACGATCGCGACCGGGTCGGCGGCCGCCGCGCTCGGCGGGTACACGGCCGTCTTCGCCATGGCCAACACGAGCCCGGTGGCGGACAACGCGGTGATCGTCGAGCACGTGTGGCGGCGCGGGCGCGAGGTCGGCCTGGTCGACGTGTACCCGGTCGGCGCGGTCACCGTCGGGCTCGCCGGCGAGAAGCTCGCCGAGCTGGGCACGATGGCCGGCTCGCACGCCCGCGTCCGGATGTTCTCCGACGACGGCCACTGCGTCGCCGACCCGCTGCTGATGCGCCGCGCGCTGGAGTACTCGACGGCGCTGGACGTGGTGATCGCCCAGCACGCCGAGGAGCCGCGGCTAACGGTCGGCGCGCAGGCCCACGAGGGCGAGCTGGCCGCGCGGCTGGGCCTCGCCGGCTGGCCCGCGGCCGCCGAGGAGTCGATCATCGCCCGGGACTGCCTGCTCGCCCGGCAGACCGGCGCCCGGCTGCACGTCTGCCACGTGTCGACGGCCGGCGCCGCGGAGCTGCTGCGGTGGGCGAAGGCGCAGGGCGTCGAGGTGTCCGCCGAGGTCACGCCGCACCACCTGCTGCTCGACGACGAGCGGCTGGCCACCTACGACCCGGTGAACAAGGTCAACCCGCCGCTGCGCACCGCCGCGGACGCCAAGGTGCTGCGCGAGGCGCTGGCCGAGGGCGTGCTGGACTGCGTGGCCACCGACCACGCGCCGCATGCCCCGCAGGACAAGGACTGCGAGTGGTCGGCCGCGCGACCCGGCATGCTGGGATTGCAGACGGCGCTGTCGGTGGTCGTGCGCACGATGGTCGAGCCGGGCCTGCTGGACTGGCGCGGCGTGGCGCGAGTGATGAGCGAGCGTCCGGCGGAGATCGTCGGCCTGCCCGACCAGGGCCGGCCGCTGGAGGCGGGTGAGCCGGCCACGCTGACGCTGGTCGACCCGGACGCGCGGTGGACGGTCCGCGGTGCGGAGCTGGCCAGCATCGCCGCCAACACGCCGTACGAGGAAATGGAGCTGCCCGGCCGGGTGGTCACGACGATGCTGCGGGGGCGGGTCACCGCCGACGATGGGGAGGTTCGGTCATGACCATGGCAGCCCTGGTGCTGGAGGACGGCCGGGTGTTCCGCGGCGACGCCTTCGGCGCCGTCGGGGCCACGCTCGGCGAGGTGGTGTTCTGCACCGGGATGACCGGCTACCAGGAGACGCTGACCGACCCGTCCTACCACCGCCAGATCGTCGTGGCGACCGCCCCGCAGATCGGCAACACCGGCTGGAACGACGAGGACGACGAGTCCCGCCGGATCTGGGTCGCCGGCTACGTGGTGCGCGACCCGGCGCGGGTGCCGTCGAACTGGCGGTCCCGTCGCCCGCTCGACGCGGCGCTGGCCGAGCAGGGCGTGGTCGGCATCAGCGGGCTCGACACCCGCTCGCTGACCCGGCACATCCGCGAGCTCGGCGCGATGCGCGGCGGCGTGTTCTCCGGCGACGCGCTCGCCGATCCCGACGTGCTCGTCGAGCGGGTGCTGGCGAGCCCGCGGATGGCCGGCGCGGACCTCGCCGGCGAGGTCACCACCGACGCGAACTACGTGATCCCGGCCGCCGGCGAGCGCCGGTTCCGGGTGGCCGCGCTGGATCTCGGCATCAAGACCAACACGCCGCGGATGATGGCCGCGCGCGGCATCGAGACCCATGTGCTGCCGGTCGACGCGACGATCGACGACGTGCTCGCGGTCGAGCCGGACGGCGTGTTCCTCGCCAACGGCCCGGGTGACCCGGCCACCGCCGAGGGCCCGGTCGCGCTCACGCGGTCGGTGCTGGAGCGGCGGATCCCGCTGTTCGGCATCTGCTTCGGCCACCAGATCCTCGGCCGTGCGCTCGGCCGCGGCACCTACAAGCTGCGCTACGGCCACCGCGGCATCAACATCCCGGTGATCGACGTGGCGAGTGGGCGAGTGGCGATCACCGCGCAGAACCACGGGTTCGCGCTGGAGGGCGAGCCGGGGGAGCGGTTCGACACCCCGTTCGGCGCGGCGCGGATCAGCCACTACTGCCCCAACGACGGTTGCGTGGAGGGCGTGCGCGCACTAGACGTGCCGGCGTTCTCCGTGCAGTACCACCCGGAGGCGGCGGCCGGCCCGCACGACGCCGCGCCGCTGTTCGACGAGTTCGTCGGTCTGATGGAGGACGGCAGGGGGGACGGCAGTGCCGAGAAGAGCTGACATCGAGCACGTCATGGTGATCGGGTCCGGCCCGATCGTGATCGGCCAGGCCTGCGAGTTCGACTACTCCGGCACCCAGGCCTGCCGGGTGCTGCGCGAGGAGGGCCTGCGGGTCAGCCTGGTGAACTCGAACCCGGCGACGATCATGACCGACCCGGAGTTCGCCGACGCCACCTACATCGAGCCGATCACCGCGGACTTCGTGGCCAAGGTGATCGCGAGGGAGCGGCCGGACGCGCTGCTCGCCACCCTGGGTGGGCAGACGGCACTCAACACCGCGGTCGCGCTGCACGAGCGCGGCGTGCTGGAGCAGTACGGCGTCGAGCTGATCGGCGCGGACATCGAGGCCATCCAGCGTGGCGAGGACCGCCAGCGGTTCAAGGACATCTGCGCGGCGGTCGGCGCGGAGACCCCGCGCAGCGCCGTGTGCCACTCGATGGACGACGTTCGGTCCACTGTGGACGAACTGGGGCTGCCGGTCGTGATCCGGCCCTCGTTCACGATGGGCGGGCTCGGCTCGGGCATGGCGCACACCAAGGAGGACCTCGAGCGGATGGCGTCGTCCGGGCTGTCCGAGAGCCCGGTGCACGAGGTGCTGATCGAGGAGAGCGTGCTCGGCTGGAAGGAGTACGAGCTCGAGCTGATGCGCGACCGGCACGACAACGTCGTGGTCGTCTGCTCGATCGAGAACATCGACCCGATGGGCGTGCACACCGGCGACTCGGTGACCGTCGCGCCGGCGATGACGCTGACCGACCGCGAGTACCAGCACATGCGCGACGTCGGCATCGACGTGCTGCGCGCGGTCGGTGTCGACACCGGCGGCTGCAACATCCAGTTCGCGGTGCACCCGCAGACCGGCCGGCTCGTGGTGATCGAGATGAACCCGCGGGTGTCGCGGTCCTCGGCGCTGGCGTCGAAGGCCACCGGGTTCCCGATCGCCAAGATCGCCGCGAAGCTCGCGATCGGCTACACGCTCGACGAGATCCGCAACGACATCACCGGCGAGACACCGGCCTCGTTCGAGCCGACGCTGGACTACGTCGTGGTGAAGGTGCCGCGGTTCGCCTTCGAGAAGTTCCCGGGCGCGGACCCGACGCTGACCACGACGATGAAGTCCGTCGGCGAGGCCATGTCGCTCGGCCGCAACTTCGTCGAGGCGCTCGGCAAAGCACTGCGCTCGATGGAGACCAAGGCGGCGGGGTTCTGGACGAGCGCCGATCCCGACCCGTTGACCGTCGAGTCGCTCCTGGAGGCGCTGCGGGTGCCGCACGACGGCCGGCTCTACACGGTCGAGCGGGCTCTGCGGCTGGGCGTGAGCGTCGCCGAGGTCAGCGAGGTGTCGGGCATCGACCCGTGGTTCGTCGACCAGATCGCCTCGCTCGTCGAGCTGCGCGCGGAGGTCTCCGCCGCGCCGGTGCTCGACGAGCCGTTGCTGCGCCGCGCCAAGCGGGCCGGCTGCTCCGACCGGCAGGTGGCCGCGCTGCGCCCGGAGCTGGCCGGCGAGGACGGGGTGCGGACGTTGCGCCACCGGCTCGGCATCCGGCCGGTGTTCAAGACCGTCGACACCTGCGCGGCCGAGTTCGCCGCGCGGACGCCGTACCACTACTCGGCCTACGAGCTCGACCCCGACGCCGAGTCGGAGGTGGCCGAGCAGCGCGAGCAGCCCAAGGTGCTGATCCTCGGATCGGGGCCGAACCGGATCGGGCAGGGCATCGAGTTCGACTACTCGTGCGTGCACGCCGCGATGGCGCTGCGCGCCGCGGGTTTCGAGACGGTGATGGTCAACTGCAACCCGGAGACGGTGTCGACCGACTACGACACGTCCGACCGGCTGTACTTCGAGCCGCTGACGTTCGAAGACGTGCTCGAGGTGGTGCACGCCGAGCAGCGGTCCGGGACCGTGGCCGGCGTGATCGTCCAGCTGGGCGGGCAGACTCCGCTGGGCCTCGCCCGGCGGCTCGCGGACGCGGGGGTGCCGATCGTCGGCACGCCGCCGGAGGCGATCCACCTCGCCGAGGACCGGGGAGCGTTCGGCGAGGTGCTGACCTCCGCGGGGCTGCCGGCGCCGCGGTACGGCACCGCGACGTCCTTCGCCGGCGCCAAGCGGATCGCGGACGAGATCGGCTACCCGGTGTTGGTGCGTCCGTCCTATGTGCTCGGTGGGCGCGGCATGGAGATCGTCTACGACGAGGACTCGCTGGCCGGCTACATCGCGCGCGCCACGGAGGTCACGCCCGAGCACCCGGTGCTGGTGGACCGTTTCCTGGACGACGCGATCGAGATCGACGTGGACGCGCTGTGCGACGGGAGCGAGGTGTTCCTCGGTGGGGTGATGGAGCACATCGAGGAGGCCGGCATCCATTCCGGCGACTCGTCGTGCGCGCTGCCGCCGATCACGCTGGGGCGTACGGACCTCGCCGCGATCCGCCGCTCGACCGCCGCCATCGCGCACGGGATCGGGGTGCGCGGGCTGCTGAACGTGCAGTACGCGTTGAAGGACGACGTGCTGTACGTGCTGGAGGCGAACCCGCGGGCGTCGCGGACGGTGCCGTTCGTGTCGAAGGCGACGGCCGTGCCGCTCGCGAAGGCGGCCGCCCGGATCATGCTGGGCGCGTCTCTTGCCGAGCTGCGCGCCGAGGGCATGCTGCCGGCCACCGGCGACGGCGCGGACCTGCCGCCGACCTCGCCGGTGGCGGTGAAGGAGGCGGTGCTGCCGTTCCACCGGTTCCGCACGCCGGAGGGGCACGGCGTGGACTCGCTACTCGGGCCGGAGATGAAGTCGACCGGCGAGGTGATGGGCATCGACACGTCGTTCGGCAAGGCGTTCGCGAAGTCGCAGACGGCGTCGTACGGTTCGCTGCCGACGTCCGGCCGGGTGTTCGTGTCGGTGGCGAACCGGGACAAGCGGGCGATGGTGTTCCCGGTGAAGCGCCTGGCGGACCTGGGCTTCGAGATCCTGGCGACGGCCGGCACGGCGGAAGTGTTACGCCGCAACGGAATCCCGTGCACCGAGGTCCGCAAGCACTTCGAGACTCCCAGAAACTCCGACCCGAACATCGTGGAGATCATCCGCGCCGGCGGCGTCGACATGGTGATCAACACCCCGTACGGCAACCCGGGGCCGCGCGTCGACGGCTACGAGATCCGCACGGCGGCGGTGTCCCGGGACATCCCGTGCGTGACAACGATCCAGGGCGCCGCGGCGGCCGTGCACGGCATCGAGGCGTTGATCCGCCAGGACATCGGCGTCGAGTCACTCCAGTCCCTGCAGGCGACGTTACGGAGCACCCGATGACCCTCGCGCCGCCTCGACCGGCGCCGCCCCGATCACCGCACCTGGCGGCTGCCGCGCCGAAACCGTCGGCGCCAACCGGTAGCGTTGAAATCGGGGGGCTCCTAGGCCGATTGAACGGACCGTTCAATCGGTGGGGTCGGCAGGCGGCGGGTGTCCGCGCCGGCCGGGAGGCGCGATGAGGGCGCCGTTCGGAGCTCGCGTCACCACCGCCGTCTCCTTGCGCGGTCCCTTGTGCGTGGGCATCGACCCCCATCCCGCCCTGCTCGAAGCCTGGGGTCTGCCGGTCTCCGCCGAGGGGCTCGGGCGCTTCGCGGACATCTGTGTCGAGGCGTTCGCCGGGGAGATCGCGGTCGTCAAACCGCAGTCGGCGTTCTTCGAGGCCCACGGGTCCGCCGGGGTCGCGGTCCTGGAGCGGCTGATCGGCGACGCGCGGCAGGCGGGGACGCTCGTCATCCTCGACGTCAAGCGCGGCGACATCGGCTCCACCATGGCCGCCTACGCGACCGCCTACCTCGCCGAGGGCTCGCCGCTCGCAGCCGACGCCGTCACGCTCTCGCCCTACCTCGGGTTCGGCTCGCTCGACCCCGCGCTGGACCTCGCCGCGCAGACCGGGCGCGGCGTTTTCGTGCTCGCGCTGACTTCGAACCCCGAGGGAGCTGCCGTTCAGCGCGCCACGGGTGCCGCCGGGCGATCGGTGGCCCAGGACATCGTCGACGCGGCCGCCGACCGCAACGCCGGCGCCAGCCCGCTGGGTCCGGTCGGCCTCGTCATCGGCGCGACGGTCGGCCGCACCGACCTTGACCTGGACCGACTCAACGGCACGATCCTCGCCCCGGGGTTCGGCGCCCAGGGCGCCACGCTCGCCGACCTGCGCACGGTGTTCGGCGCGAGCCTGCGGCACGTCCTGCCGTCCTCGTCACGCGAGATCCTGCGGCACGGCCCGGACCCGGCGGCCCTGCGCGACGCCGCCCGGCGCGTGCGCGACGCGCTCGCCGTCGCCCACCCGCTGTAGTCGCACGGGTCCGTTCGGCCGACCGAATCCGCCATTCGCGAACCGAAGTTGTCCACAGCTCCGCGCCACCCCTTTTGACCAGGCATTTTGTTGGTAGACTTGGCTCATGGGGTGCCCCCGGAGAGGGTGGGGGCAGCCTTGGGTACGCGCGCGAGAACAGACAAAGTTCGCGGTCCGGAATTGAGGGATTTTCGCAGTGCCGAACCCCGGCGGGACAATTCGTCGCCGCCGGCTCCGACATGTCGCCGCTGGCCCGAAATCGGCCCGCCTTGTACAGCACAACCACGAAATGATCAAGGTCCTAGATCTGGTTACCGCAGGTCCGGGCATTGGTCGCTACGCACAGTAGATCTATGCTCCGATAAGCGCTACGTTGCGCACTATTGTGGACCCGCGTTGTCGTGACCGCTCCGACCTCGGTAACGTCGCGGCACCGATCCGCAGAAACACCCCCCACCCCCCGGAGGAAATCGTGGCCCTTCCCCAGCTGACCGAGGAGCAGCGGGCCGCAGCGCTGGAGAAGGCGGCTGCCGCCCGTCGCGCCCGAGCTGAGCTCAAGGAGCGCCTGAAGCGAGGTGGCACCACCCTCAAGGACGTGCTCGCCCAAGCTGACAAGGACGAGGTCCTGGGCAAGATGAAGGTCACCGCACTGCTCGAGGCCCTGCCGGGCGTCGGCAAGGTGCGTGCCCAGCAGATCATCGAGCGTCTGGAGATCGCCCCGAGCCGCCGTCTGCGCGGTCTCGGTGAGCGCCAGCGCAAGGCGTTGCTCGCCGAGTTCAGCGGCGAGTGAGTCGCGCTCATCGTGAGACCCGGAGGGGCCGGCTAGTTGTTTTGGCCGGCCCCTCCGGCGTCGGCAAGAGCAGCGTGGTGCGCGAGCTCCGCACCATGCACCCCGACTTGTGGTTCAGCGTCTCGGCGACCACCCGCGAGCAGCGGCCGGGCGAGCGCGACGGCGTCGACTACCGCTTCGTCACCCCCGCGCGGTTCGACCGCATGATCGCCGACGGCGAGCTGCTGGAGTGGGCGAGCATCCACCGCGGCACGCACCGCTCCGGAACCCCCCGCGCGCCCATCGAGGAGCGCCTGGCCGCCGGCCTGCCAGCCCTGGTCGAGGTCGACCTGCAGGGCGCCCGCGCGCTGCGCCAGACCATGCCCGAGGCTTACCTCGTCTTCCTCTGCCCGCCCAGCTGGGAGGCGCTGGTCGAGCGACTCGTCGGCCGCGGCACCGAGTCGCCGGAGATCGTCGAGCGCCGGCTGCGCACCGCCAAGGAGGAGCTGGCCGCCCAGGACGAGTTCGACGCGGTGGTGGTGAACACCGACGTGAAGAGCGCCGCGGCCGAGTTGCTAACCTTGGTACTCGACGAATCGTCTGACCAGCTGGAGACACACGAGTGATCACCCCCACCGAGTTGGGCGCACTGGGTGACCCGACGAGCCCGCAGCTCGAAGGCATCACCAACCCCCCGATCGACGACCTGCTCGACAAGGTCAGCTCGAAGTACGCCCTGGTGATCTACGCGGCCAAGCGCGCCCGGCAGATCAACGACTACTACGCGCAGCTCGGCGAGGGCCTGCTGGAGTACGTCGGTCCGCTGGTGGAGCCGGGTCCGCGGGAGAAGCCGCTGTCGATCGCGCTCCGCGAGATCCACGCCGGCCTGCTCGAACACACCGAAGGCGAGTGACGGAGGCCGATCGCCGGCCCCGCGTCGTCCTCGGCCGACGGCAGGGCTGGGATCGCGGCCGGAAGTGTGGGAGGGCACGTGACCGAAACCGACTCGCGTCCTCGCGTTGTGCTGGGCGTGGGTGGTGGGATCGCGGCCTACAAGGCGTGTGAGGTACTCCGTCGCCTGACCGAGTCTGGGCACGACGTTCGCGTCGTGCCCACCGAGGCCGCGCTGCGGTTCGTCGGCGCGGCCACCTTCGAGGCGCTGTCCGGCAACCCGGTGCACACCGAGGTCTTCGCCGACGTGCCCGAGGTGCCGCACGTGCGCATCGGGCAGCACGCGGACCTCGTCCTCGTCGTACCCGCCACCGCCGACCTGCTCGCCAAGGCGGCCCACGGGCTCGCCGACGACCTGCTCACCAACACGCTGCTCACCGCCCGCTGCCCGGTGCTCATGGCGCCCGCGATGCACACCGAGATGTGGGAGCACCCCGCGACCCGGGCCAACGTGGCGACCCTGCGCGAGCGCGGCGTCGTCGTCACCGAGCCCGCCAGCGGCCGGCTGACGGGTGTCGACACCGGCAAGGGGCGCCTCGCCGACCCGGCCGAGCTCGTCGATCTCGCCCGGCTGCTGCTCGTTCGGCCCGACGCGCTGCCGCGGGACATGGCGGGGCTGCGGGTCGTCGTGTCCGCGGGCGGCACCCGCGAGCCGCTCGACCCCGTCCGCTACCTCGGCAACCGCTCCTCGGGCAAGCAGGGCTACGCGCTCGCCCGCACCGCCGTGCAGCGCGGCGCGCAGGTGACGCTGGTCTCCGCGCACACCGTCTCCCTGGCCGAGCCCGCGGGTGCCGAGCTCGTCCGAGCCGGCACGGCCGAGGAGCTCCGGGAGGCCGTGCACAAGGCGGCCGAGGGCGCCGACGTCGTGGTGATGGCCGCCGCCGTGGCCGACTTCCGGCCCGTCAGCCGGGCCGCGCACAAGATCAAGAAGACCGGCCGCGACCCCGACCCCGTCGCGTTGACCCGCAACCCGGACGTGCTGGCCGAGCTCGTCGCCGCGCGGGCCGCCGGCCAGGTCATCGTGGGCTTCGCGGCCGAGACCGGCGACAGCACCGGAGACGTGCTCGAGCACGCCCGGGCCAAACTGAGACGCAAGGGGTGTGACCTGCTCGTGGTCAACGCCGTCGGCGAGGGCAAGGCCTTCGAGATGGAGGACAACGCGGGCTGGCTACTCTCCGCCGATGGATCCGAACGTGCGATAGCTCTCGGTAGCAAGTCGCGCATGGCTTCCGATATCTGGGATGCGGTGGTGGCGTTCATCGAGGCCTGATTGGTTCTCCAGCGCCTTCAGTACGCTTTGAGCAACAACCAGCGAGGAATTGGGTAGGTACACGTCGTGACGGAGTCCGCGAGCAGGCTGTTCACCAGCGAATCGGTGACCGAGGGGCACCCAGACAAGATCTGTGACGCGATCAGCGACTCGATCCTGGACGCGATGCTGTCCAAGGACCCGCGATCCCGCGTCGCCGTGGAGACCATGGTCACCACCGGCCAGGTGCACGTCGCCGGCGAGGTGACGACCGAGGCCTACGCGGACATCCCGACCATCGTCCGCGAGACGATCCTGGGCATCGGCTACGACTCCTCGGCCAAGGGCTTCGACGGCAACTCCTGCGGCGTGAACATCGCGATCGGCGCCCAGTCGCCCGACATCGCGCAGGGCGTGGACACCGCCTACGAGTCGCGCGTGGAGAACGAAGAGGACGAGATCGCCAAGCAGGGCGCCGGCGACCAGGGCCTGATGTTCGGCTACGCCTGCACCGACACGCCCGAGCTGATGCCGCTGCCGATCGCGCTCGCGCACCGGCTGTCCCACCGGCTCACCGACGTGCGCAAGAACGGCACGCTGCCCTACCTGCGCCCGGACGGCAAGACGCAGGTCACCATCGAGTACGCGGGCGACCAGGCCGTGCGCCTCGACACCGTGGTCGTGTCCTCGCAGCACGCCGACGGCGTCGACCTGGAGAAGCTGCTCACCGTCGACGTGCTCGAGCAGGTCGTCCGCCCCGAGCTCGGCCAGCTCGACCTGGACTCCGAGAACGTGCGGCTGCTGGTCAACCCGACCGGCCGCTTCGTCGTCGGTGGCCCGATGGGCGACGCCGGCCTGACCGGTCGCAAGATCATCGTCGACACCTACGGCGGCATGGCCCGCCACGGCGGCGGCGCGTTCTCCGGCAAGGACCCGTCGAAGGTGGACCGCTCGGCCGCCTACGCGATGCGCTGGGTGGCGAAGAACGCGGTGGCCGCGGGCCTCGCGTCGCGGATCGAGGTCCAGATCGCCTACGCGATCGGCAAGGCGGCGCCGGTGGGCCTGTTCGTCGAGACGTTCGGCACCGAGACGGTCGACCCCAGCAAGATCCAGGCGGCGATCAGCCAGGTCTTCGACCTCCGGCCGGCCGCCATCATTCGTGACCTCGACCTGCTCCGCCCGATCTATGCTCAGACTGCCGCGTACGGCCACTTCGGCCGTCCAGAGCTGGACCTGCCATGGGAGCGTACCGATCGCGCCGAGTCGCTGAAGGCCCTCGCCGGGGCCTGAACCGGCCCGGCCCCATACGGTGGCTGTGGTATGCGGTCGGTGGCACGCTGCCGGCCGTGTACCACGGCTGGGTCCTCTACGACCTGACCTGCCGGACCTGGGTGCTGCGCCACTTCGCCCGGGTCCAGGTGATGTTCTCCGCCTGGTGGCTCGCCCTGCTCGTGCCCGGCCCGTGGTCGCTGCGCATCTCGATGGTGGCCATGGGCTACCTGCTGTCGATCTACTTCTCCCTCGCCTTCCTCGAGGACGCCTGCGAACGCCGGCTGATCAGGCACGGCTTCCCGGCCGGCCTGAACCGCACCATCCGTGAAGAGTCCTCTGTGGACCAACGAGCGGAGCTGGCCGTCATGTACACGGCCTTCTACCAACCCTGAGCTAGTGCGCGGGGCGGCCCGCGGCCAGGTCGCGCAGGATGTCCGGGCGGATGATCGTCACCCGGTGGCGCGCCGTCTGCACGACGCCGAGCTTCTTCAGCTCGTCCATGCCGCGGATCAGCGTGCTCCGCGAGACTCGGGCGAAGCTCGCCAGGTCCTCCTGCGTCTCGTACAGCACGACCTCGCTCGCGGCCTCCCAGTCGGGGTCGTATTGCAGCGCCAGTTCCAGGAGCACGGCAGCGAGCCGTTGCGGGAAATCCGGGCCGCCGGACTCCAATCGGAGTCGATCCGACTGCTGTAGACGAATCGCCGCCGTTCGGAGCAGTTCCTCGGAAATTCGCGGCTTTTGGCGTAGCACGGCACGGAGGCGGTCGCGTGGAATGACCAACGCGCGCACTTCGTCGATGGCCTGGATCGTCGCGGTGCGGGGAAGTCCGCTGATCGGTGACAGCTCGCCGACGATCTCCGCCGGGCCGCGCGCCGCGAGAGGTGCGTTGTCGCCACGGTAGTTCGTCGCGGTGATCTTCACCCAGCCCTGCTGGATGACGAACATGCTGCTCGGCGGGCTGCCCTGCATGGCGAGGATCTCGCCCGGCTGCCAGGTGCGGACATATCCGCATGCGGTCAGGGCCGCCTTTTCCGCGTCCGTCAGCCGGTGCCACGCTCGGCGCTCACCGTTTCCGACTTCCAACGGCCCCATTTTTGGGTTCTCCCCAGCCCCGTCCGCATGTTCCATTTGACACGTTACCTGGTCCCGAACCCGGCGAGTATGGCTCTACAGCCGAAAACGGGGAGGCTTGGATGGCCACGAACCAGACGTTGAGCCCGGTCCTCAACTCGGAGTGGACGCGAAGCACGGCCGTGATTCCCAAGTCCATCCCGCCGCACCCGACGCGGTGGGCCGACGACCGGCACCGCTGGCGGCCGGTCGAGCCGGTCGGCGCGGGCCGCCTTCCGCTCACCGAGCCGCGGCCGAAGTCGGCCGGGCTCGCCTTCGTGCTCAGCGTGCTCTTCGGGCCGGTCGGCCTCTGCTACGTCTCGGCCACGGCCGGGCTCGTCGCGACGGTGTCGACCGCCGTGATCCTGCTCGTCGCAGGGGCGGGGTTCGTGCCGCTGCTGGTCATCTGGCCGTTGTCGGTGCTCGGGTCGGTGTGGGGCGCCGGCCACGTGCACGTCAGCGGCTGAACCGGCACGGCCGACAGCTCGGGGTCGGAGTGTGACGCGATCGCGACGATTCGGTGCCGCGCGATCGTGCTGGTGAACACCACGCGGTGTGCCTCCCACCGCCCACGCCGCCCCGGGCTCCCGCCGATGAGCCCAGTCCGTCCAGGTACCACCGAAGCAGGAGATCCGGATCGAGGGAGGGAGAGCCGAGCTGTGTCCGGCCCCGCGTGCCAACCAGGTACACGGCGCCGGACACGGTTCGCGCGCCGGACCGGTCTGAGGCGGCGGTCGACAGTGGGCCGTGATAAACACCGGCCATGACCGCGCGCAAGGGGGAGCAGCGGCCGGCGACCACGCTGCCGGTCGCCCGGGTGCTGGTCGACGTCCCGCTCGCGCACCTGGACCGGCCGTTCGACTATCTGGTGCCCGAGCAGCTCGACGACGTCGCCGTGCCGGGCTGTCGCGTGCGCGTGCGCTTCGCCGGCCAGCAGGTCGACGGCTTCCTCGCCGAGCGGGTCGCGGAGTCCGAGTTCACCGGCAGGCTCGGGTACCTGTCCAAGGTCGTCTCGCCGGAGCCGGTGCTCACGCCCGAGATCGCCGCGCTCGCCCGCGCCGTGGCCGACCGGTACGCCGGCACCATGATCGACATACTGCGGCTGGCCATCCCGCCACGGCACGCCAAGGTCGAGGCCGAGCCGGCGCCCGAGCCGGCCCCGGTGCCGGCCGCGCCGGCGGGTGAGGCGTGGCGGCGCTACCCGCGCG
>NZ_JBOHGA010000076.1:0-27173 GCF_050699915.1 Actinophytocola sp. | reverse complement strand
GCACCGCCCCGCCGCCGGGGATGTTGGAGTTACCGCCGCCCGGCCCCTGGCCGCCGCCGGGACCCGTGCCGCCGCCCGGCGGGAAACCGCCGCCGCCGGGGAAGTCGCCGCCGCCACTGGGGCCGGTCCCGGACCCGGGACCACCGCTGCCCGTACCGCCGCCGCCCGGGCCGCCCGCACCGCCGCCCGTGCCACCGCCGCCCGGTGTCGGGATCGTCGACGTGCCGCCCCCGCCGGGGCCACCCGAGGAGCTGCCCGAGCCGTTCGAGCCGCCGTCCGACGCGAACGTGCCCGAGCCCTGGCCGGTGCTCCCGACCCGGTCGCCGCCCATCTCGCGGAGCGTGCCGTCCCCGCCGCCCATCGTCGGCGGCGGTGCGAACGCGGGCATCGTGCTCGCCGTGGCGAGACTGCTGTCGAAGGTGTTCACGACCTGCGCCGCCTGCTGGTGCGCCTCCTGCTGGTCGTTGTAGGTCGTCATGTAGCTGTTGTACTTGGTCATGTACTCGACCGGGTTCGTGGTCGTCTGCAGGTCGCGGTTGGCCGCGGCCACGTCGAACTCGACCGGGTCGGGCATCGAGCGCTTCGCCTCGGCGAGCGCGGAGGCCTGCAGGTTGGTCTGGGTGCCGGCGAGCTGCGCGCTCTGCCCGGCGTTGCCGACCCAGTTGCCCACGCCCGCCATGAACGTGCGGGCCGAGTTGCCGGCCGAACCCTGCCAGTCCGACTCACTGTTGTTGATCGCGCTCGCGACACCGCTCTGGAAGCGGGTCATGGCGTTGCCGGCCTCGATCCAGGTGTCGCCCATCTCGCCGACCGCACCCGGGTCGACGTTCTCGGTGACCATGGTCTTGAGCTCGGGGTGCGGGTTGCTCAGGTAGTTCCCGGTCATCATCGCCGGCGGCTGGCGGGTGTTCACGCCCTCCGCGAGCTGCCTGGCCTGCTCGCTGAGCTCCTGGTTGTAGGCCGTGTCGACGCGGTTCTGCCGGGTGATGATGTTGATGACCTGCGCGAACAGGCCGTCCCCGGTCTCCTGCCCGTCGGCGGTGGTCTCGGCGTTCTGCTGGACCTGCGTGCCCGTATCCGACGTGTCGCCACGGTCGATGTAGTAGTCACTGTTCGGATCGCGCGTCGGGTCGTACTGACCGCCCTGGTAGGGACCGTCATTATCCGACGAGCGTGTCGAGCTTCCCGGTGCCATCGCTAGCTACTCCCAGTTACCTCAGGGCAGTTTGGGTTCTACAAGTTCCGCGGCCTGCTTCGCGATGTCGCAGGCCTTCGCCTCGTCACCGTTGGCAGCCGAGATTACGTCGACCCGGGACGTCTCGGTGACGCCGAGATTGATCGCGCAGCTGCTGACGCCGCCGGTCGACTGGACGGCGTCGTGCGAGCCGACCTTCATCTCCGTCGTGGGGCCACTGGACTGCACGTCGTCGAGCCCGAAGTCGTCGGCGATGCTGACCGTGACCGTGTGGCTGCCGGACGCGGTCCACAGGCACCCGCGCTGCCCGGCGACCTCGTCCTCGACCCCCTCACCGCCGAGGCTCAGCTGCGTCAGCTCGTCGCCCGCGAGCAGCTCGCAGGGCTTCAGATCGGCGGTGCCCGACTCGCCAGCAGGCTCGGTGGGCTCGGTCTCGGTCGGCAGGCCACCGGTGGGGATCCCCGGGCGGTCCGTGCCGCTGTCGGGGCCGGGCGAGGCGTCGCCGGGTGTCTCCTGAGAGCAGCCGGCCAGCATCAGCGCCGCGACAGCCATGATCGGGACGAGCCGAAGCCTCACAGTCACGCCTCTGCCGTGTAGGGCCGTGCGAGCTGGGTGTCCATGGTCTTGTAGTTGGCCATCGCGTCCTGGATGCCCTGTTCGGCCTGGTCGAGTGAGTCGCCGAACGCCTTGAGCATCGTGATGAAGCCCTCTTGGTCGGTGGCAACGTTCTGCACGTAGGGCTTCAGCGTCTCGGCGCCATGGCTGGTCCCCAGCGGCGGAGGTTGCTGCAGCTGGTACAGCCGGTTGTCCTGAGCGTTGATCCAGTCGCGCATCTCACGGATCGCCTGGAGCAACGCACGGCCACCGTTCTCACTGACCGCGAAGGATCCCTCCGATGCCGCCTTGGCAAAGCTCGCCGCGTTCTGAGCGATGCTCGCGACCGCGGCGCTAATGGCTCCGATGCCCGGAGCGACCATAGTCCGGCCCCCTTGTTCTAACGCCTCAGATCACACCCGCACGGTACCAACGGGCACCCGAGCGAGTCCCCATTGTGACGGATCTCGGCCCGTTCGGGTTCCCTTTAGAGAAGTACGCAGGTCGGTGAGCTGGGGTTCAGCCGAAGCGGCCCGAGATGTAGTCCTCCGTCGCCTTCTGTGCGGGGTTGGAGAATATCCGCTCCGTGGAGTCCATCTCCACCAGGCGGCCCGGTTGGCCCACGCCGGCGAGGTTGAAGAACGCGGTCTGGTCGCTCACCCGCGCGGCCTGCTGCATGTTGTGGGTGACGATGACGATCGTGTAGTCCCTCTTGAGCTGGCCGATCAGGTCCTCGATCGCCAGCGTCGAGATCGGGTCGAGGGCCGAGCACGGCTCGTCCATCAGGAGCACGTCCGGCTGCACGGCGATGGCCCGCGCGATACACAGGCGCTGCTGCTGCCCACCGGACAGCGACGAGCCCGGCTTGTTGAGCCGGTCCTTCACCTCGGTCCACAGGTTGGCGCCGCGCAGCGACCGCTCGACGATCTCGTCGGCCGTCTTCTTCGACATGCGCCGGTTGTTCAGCCGCATGCCGGCGATGACGTTGGCGTGGATCGACATGGTCGGGAACGGGTTGGGCCGCTGGAACACCATGCCGATGTTGCGCCGGACCTGCACCGGGTCGACCGTGCTCGAGTAGAGGTCCTCACCGTCGAGCGCGATGCGCCCCTCGATGCGGGCGCCGGGGATCACCTCGTGCATCCGGTTGAGCGAGCGGATCACCGTGGACTTGCCACACCCGGACGGGCCGATGAACGCGGTCACCGCTCGGGGCTCGATGGCCATGTTGACGCCCTCGACCGCGAGGAAGTCGCCGTAGTAGATGTTCAGGTTGGAGATGTCGAGTCGCTTCGCCATCGTGTGTCGCGTCTTCCTTGTCGTGAGCGTCAGCGGCCGGTCTTCGGCGCGAAGATCCGGGAAACGAGCCGGGCGATGAGGTTGAGGAGCATGACGATGATGATCAGCACCAGCGCGGCCGCCCAGGCCCGGTCGTAGTTGATCGTGACGACGCCGTTGGGCGCGAGACCCTGGCTGTACTGCCGGAACACGAACACCGGCAGCGTCATCATCCTGCCGTCGAACAGGTCGTAGTTGGCCGAGTTCACGACGCCGACGGTGATCAGCAGTGGCGCCGTCTCGCCGATGACGCGGGCGACGGACAGCATCACGCCGGTGACGATGCCGGCCGCCGCGGTGCGCAGCACGATCTTGACGATCGTGAGCCACTTCGGCACGCCCAGCGCGTAGGCCGCCTCGCGGAGCTCGTTCGGCACCAGCTTGAGCATCTCCTCGGTGGCCCGCACGACCACCGGGATCATCAGCACCGACAACGCCACCGAGCCCACCACGCCCAGGCGCACGCCCGGGCCGAGGAACGCCGCGAACAGGGCGTACGCGAACAGACCCGCGACGATGGACGGGATGCCGGTCATGACGTCCACGAAGAACGTGATGCCCCGGCCGAGCCGGGTCGGGCCGTACTCCACGAGGTAGATCGCGGTGAGCAGGCCGATCGGCACCGAGATGAGCGTTGCGAACAAGGTGATCTCGAGCGTGCCGACGATCCCGTGGTACACGCCGCCGGCGTCCATGCCGCCGAACACGCCGCGCATCGTGTAGCTGAGGAAGTAGAGGTCGAACCGCTCGAGCCCGTACTTCAGCACCGTCCACAGCAGACTTATCAGCGGGATGACCGCGAGCCCGAACGCGCAGTACATCAGCGTGGTGGCGAACCGGTCGCGGGCGGACCGGCTGCCCTCGACGAGGCCGGAGACCACGAGGATCACGACCCCGAAGGCCACGACGCCGAGGAAGACGGCCAACGGGATGCTGAACGCGTCGAACATCGTCAGCACGCCGGACATGACCGCGACCGACAGCACGAACAGGCCGAACGCGGTGAACCGGGGCAGCTTGCCGTGGCTCAGCTTCTTGCCGCCGAGCTGCTCGGCCAGCGGATCTTGCAGGGTCGCCATCAGTTCGCCCCCGAGAACTCGGCGCGCCGAGAGACGATCCACCGCGCGATCATGTTGACGATGAGGGTGATCACGAACAGCACCAGGCCGGTGAAGATCAGCACGTTGACGCCGAGGCTGGTCGACTCCGGGAACTTCAGCGCGATATTCGCCGCGATGTTCTGCTGTTGTCCCGCCTGCAGTAGGAAGATCGAGTAGGACAGGCCCGGCGAGAGCACCATGGCGACCGCCATCGTCTCACCGAGCGCGCGGCCGAGACCGAGCATCGTCGCGCTGATGACGCCGGACCGGGCGAACGGGAACACCGAGAGCCGCACCATCTCCCAGCGGGTGGCGCCGAGTGCGAGCGCGGCCTCCTGGTGCAGGACCGGCGTCTGCAGGAACACCTCGCGGGACACCGCGGTGATGATCGGCAGGATCATCACCGCGAGCACGATGCCGGCGGTCATGATCGTGCGGGGCGGATCGGACGGCGGGCCGGCGAACAGCGGGATGAAGCCGAGGTTGTCGCTCAGCCACTGGAAGACCGGGAACATCTGCGGCATCAGCCACAGGGCGCCCCACAGGCCGTAGACGACGCTCGGGATGGCCGCCAGCAGGTCGACGATGTAGCCGAGGCCCTGGGCGAGCCGGCGCGGCGCGTAGTGCGAGATGAACAGCGCGACACCGACGGCGACCGGTGTCGCGATGACCAGCGCGATGGCGGCGGCGAGGACCGTGCCGAACACCAGCGGGCCGACGTAGCCGAAGAGCGACTGCCCGTCCTCGATCCACTGGATCTTCTCCTGGAGCTCACCGGCGGGCGTACTGATCGCCGGCCATGCCTCTGCCAGCAGGAAGATGGCGACGGCGGCGAGGATGGCGAGGATGAGGACGCCGGCACCCCGGGCGAAGCCCGAGAAGACGACATCGCCCATCCGCCGGGGTGCGCCCGGCTTGGCTGGTGGCTTCGGCGGCTTGCGCGCGGTCGCCGGTCGGCCGGTCATGGTCACAACTCAATCTCCGTGAGCGGTAATGGGCAAGCGCCGCTGGGTGGGCGACCACGCGAACGGGATCGCCCACCCGGCGGGTTCGAGGCGTACAAGGAATTCGGCTTGATCAGCTACCGGCGCCAATCGACTTGACGGCGGCGTCGGCCTCGGTCCGAAGGTCCGGCGAGATCGGTGCGGAGCCGGCGGCCGACGCGGCTGCCTTCTGCCCCTCCTCGCTCGCGATGTAGCCGACGAACGCCTTCACGAGCTCACCCTGAGCGGCGTCCTTGTAGGTCTGACAGACGATGAGGTACGAGACCAGCACGATCGGGTAGGTGCCCTCGGCGGTGGTGTCGCGCTTGAGGTCATAGGCCAGGTCGTGCTCGGGCCCGCCGGTGACCTTCTGGGACTCGTCGACGATCTTCGCCGCGGCGTCGGCCGACGACTCGACGAAGTTCTCGCCGACCTTGATCTTTGCCTTGCCCAGCTGGCCGGCCTGGCTGGCGTCGGCGTAGCCGATCGTGCCCTGGCCACCCTGGACCGTCTGGACGACACCCGAGGTGCCCTGCGCCGACTGGCCACCCTTCTTCGGCCAGTCACCGCTGGGCTCGTAGCTCCAGGCACCCTTGGCGGTGGCGGCGAGGTACTCGGTGAAGTTCTCCGTGGTGCCGGACTCGTCGGAGCGGTTCACCGGAGTGACGTTGGTACCGGGCAGCTTGGCGCCCGGGTTGTCCGCCGCGATCTTCGGGTCGTTCCACTTGGTGATCTTGCGGTCGAAGATCCCCGCGACGGTGGCCGGCGAGAGCTGGAGGTTGTCCACGCCCTGGAGGTTGTAGATCAGCGCGATCGGGCTGATGTACAGCGGCAGGTGGATGGCATCGCTACCGCACGCCTGCTTGGCCGCCTGCCGCTCCTCGTCGTCCATCACCGAGTCGGACCCGGCGAACTGGACCGCGCCTTCACCGAACTGGGTGCGACCGGCACCGGAGCCAGCCGGGTCGTAGCTGACGATCACGTCCGGGTTCGACGCGCCGAAGCCCGCGATCCAGGCCTGCATGGCGGATTCCTGGGAGCTGGCCCCGGCACCGGCGAGCTCGCCGGACAGTTCACTCGACTCAGAGTCACCACCACCACCGCCGGGATCGGTCGAAGCGACGGGGTCGTTGCCGCACGCGGTCAGCGCGAGGGCGCTGACAGCGACGAGGGCCGCGATGCGGCCGTAGCGGATGCGCTTCACTGGGTCCTCTCGAGGTATGTCGATGTCACGAGTTGGCACGCCCACCGGCAGTTCGCCCGGACGGCACGGCACTCAGGTGCGCTGCTGAATCGCGGCACAGCGCGGACGCTAGGGAAGAGGAATGGCCAGGGCCGGGTGTTGAGATGAACAGCAGGTGAACAACGCCGGTTTGTGACTTTCGTTGCATTGAGTGACGGCGGCCGGATTCCCTACCGCTGATAGGCGACATCCGTTTCGGCGATGACGAAGCCCAATCGCTCATAAACGGCGACCGCAGGCGAATTGTCCGACTCGACATACAGGATGGTGTCGCCGAGGCCCTTTTTCCGCAGGTGATGCAGCCCGACCAGGGTCAGCGCCTTGCCCAGCCCGCCGCCCTGCGCCCCCGGATCCACACCGACGACGTACACCTCGCCGATGTCACCCGGATGCACCTTGGTCCAGTGGAACCCGACGACCGTGCCGTTTTTGACCGCGAGGAAGAAGCCCTCCGGGTCGAACCAGGTCTCACGCTCGGTGGCGATCAGCTCCTCGACGGTGAGCTGGCTCTGCTCGGGGTGCCAGTCGAACGCGCGCCCGTTGACCGCGACGGTGTCCGCCTCGTCCCGGCCGGGGACGAAGGCGCGCACGGTGACGTCGCCGGGGAGCTTCGGCTCGGGCAGCTCGATGGCGCGGTCGAGGCGCATCTTGAGCAGCTCGCGGACCCGATCGAGGCCGGCCTTCTCGGCGATGCGCGCGGCCGCGGGGTGGTCGCCGTGGGACCAGATCCGCAGCTTCGGGCCCGCCCGGTCGAGCACCGCGCCGACGAGACCGGTGCCGTACCCGCGGCCACGGTGGGCCGGGTGCACGAACACCTCGGCGACCTGGTTGCCGAAGGCGTCGCCGCCGGTGTCGAGGTGCGCGTAGCCGACCAGGTCGTCCGCGCCCTCCCGTGCCAGCAGGTGTAAGCCGCCGCGGAACTCGCGTGGCAGCGGTCCGCCCGCCTCGATCTCGGGCCGCCCGTCGGTTTCCTTGGTTGCGAGAAGCAGCGCCCGCACGTCGTCGCCGGGTTCGGGCTCCTGCCAGGTCATGTCCACGCCCACGACGCTACCGACGACGCCCGACTCGCGCCGGGAGTTGTCCACAGGGCGCGAGTTATCCACAGTCGCACCTCGGTCGGGCCATTTCGTCGGTGGTCAGCGATAGGCTGGCATCGAGGGTGGCCCCCGGAGAGGGTGGGGGATTTGCGTTTCTGGCGTTCTGCACGCGCGGGCATGTGCGGGCGCGGGCGCGCAGGTGTGTGGCCGCGCGCGTGCGCGCGGAGAATTCTGCGTGTCCGCGCCAATTCGCGCCGGAATTGCTCGGGCCTTGACGCGATTCGTCTCAGCGGCGGGCGGTGATCCCGTCGACGGGCTGGGACGCGGCCGACGGCTTCGGGGGCTGGACGAACTTGTAGCCCACGTTGCGCACCGTGCCGATCATCTGGTCGTGCTCCGTGCCGAGCTTGGCCCGCAGGCGCCGCACGTGCACGTCCACCGTGCGCGTGCCGCCGAAGAAGTCGTAGCCCCACACCTCCTGCAGCAGCTGCGCCCGCGTGAACACCCGCCCCGCGTGCTGCGCCAGGTACTTCAGGAGCTCGAACTCCTTGTACGTCAGGTCCAGCGGCCGCCCGCGCAGCCGCGCCATGTACGTCGCCTCGTCGATCACCAGCTCGCCCAGGCGCAGGGCACCGTCGGCGCCGGGCGTGCCGGCCGGGCCGCGCGAGGTCAGCAGGCGCAGCCGGGCGTCCACCTCGGCCGGGCCGGCGGTCGGCAGCAGCAGATCGTCCACCCGCCACTCGGCGTTGACGGCGACCAGGCCGCCCTCGTTCACGATCGCCACGACCGGGGCGTTGTCGCCCCCACTGGTCAACAGGCGGCACAGGCTCTTCGCCGCGGCGAGGTCGACACGCGCGTCCACGAGCACCACGTCCCGTGACCCTGCGTCGAGCAGCGCGGTCACCTCGGGCGGCTGGGTGCGCACCTGGTGGGGCAGCAACATCAGGGATGGCACGACCGAGCCCGGCGTCGGGTCCGCGGTGAGCAGCAGCAGGTCGAGGCTCATCAGGGCCCGCCTCTCTGGGTACGCTCCGTGGCTTTCCGGGAGAATAGCCGCTGTGTCCACGAAACGTCCTGGTCGTGACGCATGTGTCACACGAGTGCAGCAGTACACGGCCGACGACGTGAGACTCACGGGACTGATGTTGCGACGGAAACATTCCCGTAACGAACTGGCCGTCGTCGTCGGCCACGGGTCCACCAACCACGTGCGCAAGCCGTTCGTCGCGCGCGTCCTCCACCGGCTGGCGCGGCGACACACGGTAGTCGCGCTCGGCTTCTCCATGGGCGGCTCGGTCGCGGTCCTGCACGCGGCCACCGGCGAGCACCGGCCGGACTCCGTCGGCGCGGTCGGCGCGGCGGCCCGCTGGTGGACCCGGAACACCGACGCGACGGGCCGGCTGTTCTGGCTGGCCGAGCCGCCGCACGGGCGACTCGCCATGCGTGCGCTGCGGGTGCGCGTCGCCCCGTCCCCGATCGAGATCCCGGCGAGCCCGGTCGAGGTCGCGCACCGGATCGCACCCACCCCGTTATCGCTCGGGCACGGCGACGGGGATCATTACGTGGGCGTCGGCCACCCGCTGGCCCTGCGGCGGGCCACCGGCGGCCGCGCGGAACTGTGGCTCGAGCGCGGCATGCCGAGACCGCGATGACGCCGGCGCTGGTCGACCGGAGCGCGGCGTGGCTGGCGGCCCTGTGCGAGGACGGAACGAGCGAATCGGAGCGAACGGCGGCATGACGACCATGACGGAACACCCCGCACCCCGCACCCCGCCCAGGCGGCGACGGCGGACACGCAGGCTCGTCATCACGCTCCTCGTGGTCATCGGGCTGCTGGTCGCCGCCGACTTCGGCGCCGCCGCGGTCTTCGAGTACCAGGTGTCCAAGCGGGCCCGCGAGCAGTTCCACCTCACCGACGACCCCTCGGTCAAGGTCCAGGGCTTCTCCTTCCTGGTCCAGGCGATCTCCGGGGAGTACGGCCACGTCTCGATCGACGCGAAGGGCGTGCCGGTCCAGGACACGCTGCGCGACCTCGAGGTGCACGTCGACCTGATGGGCGTGCAGGCGCCGCTCGGCGACCTGCTGTCCGGCTCGCTGAAGCAGGTCGCGGTCGACCAGGTCGAGGGCCAGGTCCGCGTCAGGTCCTCCGACGTGGCCCGCGCGGTCCAGCGGAACGAGAACCCGCTGATCTCCTCGATCTCGAACCTCACCATCGACCCGATCAGCGAGTCGGAGGCGCTGTCCGACCCCGACGACCGGACGGACGAGGAGCAGGCCGCCGCCGAGCGCGCCGACGAACTCGAGGACGACGACGACACCAAGGCCGGCGCGAAGATCTGCGCCACCGGCGACATCGGCGGCGAGGAGACCGACTTCTGCGCCAACGGGCTGATCGAGCTCGTGGAGAACGCGAAGGCGAAGTTCACCCCGTCCCGGCTCGAGGTGAACAACAGCGTGCTCGGCTCCGGCGAGCTGCCCGAGCAGTTCGAGGCCGGCATCCTGCAGATGCTCACGGTCACCCTGGACCCCGGCGAGCTGCCCTTCACCGTCACACCCACGGCGGTGAATGTCGAACCGGGCGTACTGTCGGTCGAGGGCAAGGCCTTCGACGTCGTGCTCGGCGGGAGTGGTGGATGACAGGTGCGCTGGTGGTGATCGGCACGCTCGTGTTGGCGACCGTGCTGGGTCTCACCTTGCGCGCCCGGGGTGGCCGCGTCCGCGACGCCCGCGCCGGTGACCTGCCCGAGGACGTGCGCCGCGCGCTCGCCCCGGCCGGCGTCACGCTCGTCCAGCTGTCCACCACGTTCTGCGCACCGTGCCGGCACACCCGCGTGCTGCTGTCCGACCTGGCCGAGCGCACCGAAGGCCTGCACCACGCCGAGCTCGACGTGACCGACCGGCCCGACCTGGCTCGCGAGCTCTCCGTGCTGCGCACCCCGACCACGCTCGCGGTCGACGAGCGCGGCACCGAGCTCCTGCGCATCGGCGGTGTCCCGCGGCGACATGCACTGATCGAGGCGCTGCGCCCGCACCTCGCGACCGCCTGACCTGCGGAAATCACCAGATCGGGCCGTCTCACGAAGTGGACGCACCTCCCAGGAGGAGAGAGCCGCCGGTAATGTGCTGGACGTGTACACCTTGCTGACCAGGCGTCGCGCGGTCGACTACTGCCGCGTCGACTCGAGTCTGTGTCTGGCAACTGACTGACGGGCGGACTGCCTCTCTCGGCCTCCACCCGTGCTGGTTCTCCCGCTGCCCAGCCCCCAGTCAGGAGGTCGTCCATGTCCGCCCAGCCACCCGTCGATCCCCGAGGCCCGCGGTTCGCCGCCTGGGTCACCACGGTCGTCCTCGCGGGCGTGCTGGTGACCTCGTGGTGGCCGCTGCTCGCCGCGCAGGCGGTCGTGTTCGCGATCGGCGCCTTCGCCGGTCTGCGCGTCGCGCCGTACTCGCTGGTCTACAAGCGCCTGGTCGCGCCGCGGCTGGCGCCGACCGGGGAGCGCGAGGACCAGGCCCCGCTGCGCTTCGCCCAGGCTGTCGGCTTCGGGTTCGCCGTCGTCGGCACCCTCGGCTACGCCCTCGGCGTGCCGGGTCTCGGCGTGGTGGCGACCGCGTTCGCGCTGGCCGCGGCGTTCCTCAACGCCGCGTTCGCGTTCTGCCTCGGCTGCGAGACCTACCTGTTGATCCGCCGATTCAACCCAACGAAGGAGAGAGCGCTCCGATGAGCCGCGAAGACGTGTTGGTCACGGCCGAGTGGGCCGAAGAGAACCTCGGGACCGCCGGGGTGGTGTTCGTCGAGGTGGACGAGGACACGTCCGCGTACGACGGCGGACACATTCCCGGTGCGGTCCGGCTCGACTGGAGGACGGAGCTGCAGGACCCGGTGCGCCGCGACTTCGTGGACCAGGCCGGCTTCGAGAAGCTGCTGTCCGCCAAGGGAATCAGCAACGCCGACAAGGTGGTCCTGTACGGCGGCAACAACAACTGGTTCGCCGCGTACGCCTACTGGTACTTCAAGCTGTACGGCCACGACGCGGTGCAGCTGCTCGACGGCGGCCGCAAGAAATGGGAGCTCGACGGCCGCCCGCTGTCGACCGACGCGGTGACCCGCGAGGAGACCAGCTACTCCGCCAAGGAGCAGGACACCTCGATCCGCGCCTTCCGCGACGAGGTCGTCGTAGCCATCAACGCCAAGAACCTCGTCGACGTCCGCTCGCCCGACGAGTTCGCCGGCAAGCTGCTCGCGCCCGCTCACCTGCCGCAGGAGCAGGCGCAGCGCGCCGGCCACATCCCGTCGGCGATCAACGTGCCGTGGAGCAAGGCGGCGAACGAGGACGGGACGTTCAAGTCCGCCGACGAGCTGCGCGAGCTGTACAAGGAGGCCGGGATCGACGAGTCCAGGGCCACCATCGCGTACTGCCGCATCGGTGAGCGCAGCTCGCACACCTGGTTCGCGTTGCACGAGCTGCTCGGCTACTCGGACGTGAAGAACTACGACGGGTCCTGGACGGAGTACGGCTCGCTGGTCGGCGTGCCCGTCGAGATCGGCCCCGGCGCCCACTGACCCCCTCCAGGAGGAGACGACATGAGTGACGGATGCGCGGCGCCGGAGCAGACCGCGGAGCTGCCGGCGGGCATCGATCTCGCGAAGGAGATCGTGCTCGGCGGGAAGGTGACCGCGGACGGCGCGCCGCTCGGCGGGGCGTACGTGCGGCTGCTGGACTCGAGCGGCGAGTTCACCGCGGAGGTCGTGTCCTCAAAGGACGGTGACTTCCGGTTCTTCGCGGCGCCGGGCCGGTGGACCGTGCGCGCCCTGCATCGCAGCGGCAACGGCGAGACGAGCGTGACCGCCGACGGTCCCGGGCTGCACCCGGTCGCCGTGGCGGTCGGCTGACCTTTCACCAGGACGCGGGACGGCCATGCGGTTCGGCCGTCCCGCGTTCGCATATCCTCGCCGGGTGGAACTGCTCTGGACCTCCCTGTTGATCGTCGCGGCGCTCGCCGGTACCGGTTGTCTTCTGCTGCTGGCGCGCCGGCTACTCGCCGTCGAGGTGGACTCGTGACCGAGGAGAACCCGGTTCCGGGCAGCGGCGACGCGGCGCTGCGAGCGGCGGCCGAGCGGGCGGCCACGACGCGGGAACGGAACCTGCCGCGGTGGGAGGACTTGCCGATCCCGAACGACACCGCGAACCTGCGAGACGGTGCCGATCTTCACGACGCGTTGCTGCCCCTGCTGCCGCTGATCGGCGTGTGGCGCGGCGAGGGCGAGGTCGTGTATCCGACGATCGAGTCGAAGCACTTCGGCCAGCAGATCACGTTCGCCCATGACGGCCGGCCGTTCGCGTTCTACGAGTCCCGCGCGTGGCTGCTGGACGCCGATGGTCACGTCATCCGCCCGGCGGCGCGCGAGGTCGGTTGGTGGCGCCCGCAGCCCGACGAGACGATCGAGATGCTGCTGGCACACGCGACGGGGATCGTGGAGATCTTCTACGGCGAGCCGCGCACCCAGACCTCGTGGGAACTGGCGACGGACGTGACGATGCGAACGTCCTCGGCGAAGGACGTCTCGGGGGCGAAGCGCCTGTACGGCCTGGTCAACAACGGAGACCTGGCCTACGTGGAGGAACGCGCCATGATGGGCCAGCCCCTGCAGCCGCACACGTCCGCGTACCTACGCCGCATCGCCGGCTGACTTCTCCGGGCGACTCTGCGGCTGACTTCTTCGGGCGAATGGTCCACTCGCCCGGGCAAGTTGTCCACAAGCCGCCACGACCAGCCGTTTCGTCAGACCCCACCGGTAGAATTGGAACCGGGGCCGCCCCCGGAGAGGGTGGGGGCTGCCATCCAGAGGGGTCTCTGAGCGGTCTGGTTCGTGGCGCTGTGTCCGACTTCGCGGGGGCGCTGCTCGCCGTGGGCGTCAGGCGTACTCGGACTCGTAGAGGGCGTTGAGCTCCGTGTGCAGGGCGGTCACGTCCGGGAGCTTCACGCCGTCCAGCGTGTTCACTCGGGTGATCTTGCGGACGCTCGACGCCAGGAACAGGCCGTCCGCCTCCGGCAGCTCCGCCAGCGTCAGCGGCTCCACCTTCGTCACCCAGCCCGCCTGCTCCGCCGCCCGGAACAGGGCGCCCTGCGTCGTCCCGCGCAGAATGCCGCTCGACGGCGGGGTCGTGCGCAGCGTGTGGCCCTGCGCGATGATCACGTTCGACGTCGGGCCCTCCAGCACCGAGCCGTCCGCCGCGAGGAAGATCGCCTCCTCGGCGTCGTTCGCCTCCGCGTACCGCAGCGCCGCCATGTTCACCGCGTACGACAACGACTTCGCGCCCAGCAGCAGCCACGGCGCCCGCGCCACGATCTCCGGGTCGTACCCGCGGTCGAGGGTCACCGCACGCACCCCGGTCACCCGGTTGCGCAGCGTCTTCTCCCCGATCGGCAGGCCCATCGCGAACCCGGTCGGCGTGCCGTCACCGAACTCCGGACCCCGCGTGTACACGAGCTTCAGCGCCATCTCGCCCGGCTCGCGCCACGCGCCAAGCACGACGTCCACGCACCGCTCCCAGGCCGCCCGGTCCGGCGCCGGCAGCTCCAGCATCGCCGCCGAGCGCGCGAGCCGGTCGAGGTGCGGCCCGAGCTCGCGCGGCTTGCCGTCCACGACAAGCACAGTCTCGAAGATCCCGTCGCCGCGCATCAGACCCAGGTCGTCCACCCGGATGTGCGCCGCCTCGGGGTCGGCCAACGTTCCGTCCAGCATCGCGAGCACCCGCATGAGGCGAAGCCTACTCAGCCGCGCGCCTACGATTCATGACGTGACGCGCAACCTCGAGATGGAGCGGGACCAGCTCCGGGAGACGCTGCACCGCCGCGGCATGCGCATGACCCCGCAGCGCCAGCTCGTCCTCGACGCCCTCCTCGAGCTCGAGCACGCCACCCCCGAGCAGGTCCACCAGCGGGTCCAGGTCAGCACTCCGACGGTCAACATCACCACGATCTACCGCACCCTCGAGCTGCTGGAGAGCCTCGGCCTCGTCCGGCACACCCACCTCGGCCACGGCGCGCCCAACTACTCCGTTCACGAACACCGGCACGTCCACCTCGTCTGCCATCACTGCGGCAACGTCATCGAGGCGCCCTGCGAAGAGATGGAGGAGCTGCGCGGAACACTGCGCGCCCGCTACGGGTTCGCACTGGATGTCAGCCATCTCGCACTGTCCGGCACCTGCCGGAACTGCCTCGGGGAGACCTCGTGACACTCGATCTGCCGGGCGCCGTGCCGCCCCCCGACGGCTCACTGGACCAGGGCGTGGCGTGGCACTACGGCGACCCCTTCGCCGAGCAGCGGGCCGCCGCGCGCACGGCCGCGATCGTCGACCGGTCGCACCGGGAGCTGATCGCGGTCACCGGCGAGGAGCGGTTGTCCTGGCTGCACCTCGTGATCTCCCAGCACGTCAGCGCGCTGCCGGCGGACACCGGCACCGAGGCGCTCGTGCTCGACAGTCTGGGCCGGGTCGACGCGCACATGGTCCTCGCCTACGCCGGCGACACCGTCTGGCTCGACACCGAACCTGGGGCGACGGCGACCGGCGCGCGCGGCGGCAAGGTCCCGCTGTTGGAGTACCTCGAGTCGATGGTGTTCTGGTCCAAGGTGACCCCGCGGGACGCGACGGCCGAGCGCGCGGTCCTCTCGCTCGTCGGGCCGAACACGCCCGACCTGCTGACCACCGCCGGACTGCCGCTCCCCGAAGGCGCCTACGCCGTGGCAACGGGCTCGGACGTGCTCGTCCGGCGGATGCCCTGGCCCGGCGCCGTCGCCGTGGACCTGCTGGTGCCGCGCGCGGAGAAGGCGCAGTGGTGGACGCGGCTCACCGAGGCCGGCGCCCGGCCGATGGGCTCGTGGGGGTTCGACGCGCTGCGGGTCGAGTCCGTGCGGGCCCGGCTCGGCGTGGACACCGACGACCGCACGATCCCGCACGAGGTCGGCTGGGTGCACGTCGCCGCGCACGTGGCGAAGGGCTGCTACCGCGGGCAGGAGACGGTGTCGAAGGTGCACAACGTGGGCCGGCCGCCGCGCCGGATGCTGCTGCTGCACCTGGACGGCTCGCCGGAGGTGCTGCCGGAGACCGGCGACCCGGTCGTGCTCGGCGAGCGGACCGTGGGGCGGGTCGGGTCGGTGGCGCGCCACCATGAGCTCGGACCGATCGCGCTCGCGCTGGTGAAGTACTCCGTGCCGCTCGACGCGGAGCTGCTCGTCGGCGTCGATGACCGGGTCGTGCAGGCGGCTCCCGACCCCGACTCCGTGCCCGAGGCGACGCCCGGGCTGGGTCGCGAGGCTGCTCGGCGGCTGCGCGGCTGACTAGCATCGGGGCCCATGACAGGGACCCTGATCACCGTCGCCCCGACGGGCGCCGAGCACGCGAAGCCGGACGTGCCGAACCTGCCGGTCACGCTCGAGGAGCTGGTCGCCGAGGCGAAGGCCTGCGAGGCGGCGGGCGCGGCGATGATCCACGTGCACATCCGCGGCGCGGACGCCAAGCCGACGCTCGACCTGCGGCGGCTCGAGGAGACGGTGGCGGCGCTGCGCGCGGAGACGAACCTCGTGGTCCAGCTGTCGACCGGCGGTGCGGTGACCGACCCGGAGGCCGACCGCCTGCGTGTGCTCGACGCGATGCCCGACTCGGCCTCCTGCACGATGGGCACGGTCAACTTCGGCGACGACGTGTTCATGAACCGCTGGGAGTTCATCGTCGAGCTGCACGGACGGATGCGCGAGCGGCGGATCGTGCCGGAGTACGAGATCTTCGACCTCGGCCAGCTCGCGACCCTGCATCGGCTGCTGGACCAGCACGGCCTGCCGGCGGGCGAGCACGTGCACGTCGACCTGGTGATGGGCGTGCCGGGCGGCATGCCGGGCGACCCGGAGACGCTGGTCGCGGCGCTGCGGGCGATCCCGGCCGGGGCGACGTTCTCCGCGACCGGGATCGGGCGGACGTCGTTGCCGGTCATGCTGGCGTCGCTGTCCGCGGGCGGGCACCTGCGGGTCGGCATGGAGGACACGGTGTCGTTCGCGCGCGGGCAGCGGGTGCGGGACAACGCGCAGCTGGTGGCGCGGGCGGCGGAGTTCGCGTCGCTGGCGCAGCGCCCGCCCCTGTCGGTGGACGAGGTACGGCCGCTACTGGGCGTTGCGCAAAGCAACTGACACCTACCGGGTTGGCGGCGGACCCCTGTGTACCGGAGGATGGGGCCGTGATCGAAGTCCGACCAGGTGGCCGCAGGCGAATCGACCGGGTGCTCGCGCCGGACTATGTCGCCGACCTGAAGCAGCTGGAGCTGGCCGAGGTACGCGCGCGACGCGACGACGCCGCGCAGGAGGAGACGGACCTGTCGTACCTGCGCCGGCTGCTGCACGCGCGGATCGACATCGTGCGGGCGGAGCAGAAGCGGCGCGCGGAGGGCGGCTCGAGCTCGGTGGTCGAGCGGCTGGTCGAGATCCTGTCGGACAACGCGGTCGGCCAGGCGCCCGTAGGGTCCGGTCGGCATCAGCCGCTGGAGCCGTCGCGGGCGGAGGCACACCGCCGGCACGTCGAGGCGCTGGTGTCGGACGCCGATCTGTCGGACGTGAGCTCGCTGCCGGCGGAGCGGCTGGACCTGGCCTTGCGGACGTACGTGGCGGAGGAGGCGTCGGTGTCCCAGCGCCGCCGCGAGGTGCAGCGGGTCGTGGACCTGCTGAACGACGAGATCGGCGGCCGCTACCGCGCGGGCAGCGCCTCCGTGGACAAGCTGCTGGCCGCCGAACGCGGCGAGGACCCGCCGGACTGACGCGCCACTCGCGCCTCTGAGTTATCCACAGGCCCCCGCCGAGCAGCCATTCCGTCAGTGATCCTCGGTAGACTGGCGTGAGGGGTGCCCCCGGAGAGGGTGGGGGCTTTCGGGAGTCTGGTTCTGCACGCGCGTGTGCGCGCGGGGGTAGTTGGCTGGGCGCGGACTGAGCAGGCCGGACTGGCGGAGTCGGCGTGTTGGGCACGACAGCAGCGAGCCGGATCTGCATCGACGAACTTGCGCGCACGGTCGGCTGCACCCGACATCGCCACGCCTGGCGCGGCCAGGAATCGAGCAGCGCCAACGGATCCGGCGAAACCCGGCGGCGGAAAGGCCGGCGCCGCGAGCCACCGGCGGCGGTCCACGGAGCGGCGGCTAGTTGAAGCGCTCCCGGACGGCGAGGTCGCCCCAGAAGTCGCGTAGGCGTTCGAAGCGGGTGGCTATCTCTTCGACGTCCTCGCGTTCCAGCGCGTCCACGATCGCGTTCACGTCCGCCGCCGAGGTGTCGGCCACCAGCTCCTCGTCGTCCAGGAGCTGAACCAGGCCGCCGTAGTCCAGCTCCACCGCGGAGTGCGGATGGAAGTGCTCGAGCCACCGCCCGGTGTCCTCCAGCACCTTCGTCGGGCCCTGGTCTCCCAGCACCCGCTCCGCCAGCGAGTGCGCCTTCGCCACCCGGCGGCGGGCGTCGGACATCGCCACGCGCCAGCACACGTGGCGGCGGGCGTCGGCGCGGGTCGCGACCACCATGTGCCGCTGCGCGGGGTCCACCAAGGTGAACCACGGCAACGGCACCGTCCACGTCGTCGACACGATGTGCACCGCCCCGCCCGGCAGGCCCGACAGCACCGTCGCCGCCTTCTCCCGCACCGCGTCGAGCGACGCGGTGAGCGCGACGTCCCGTACCGCCGGGTGCGCCGACGTCAGGAAACCCACCAGGGCCGCCGCCGCTCGCGCCCGCACGTCCAGCGGGCACACCAGCGGGCCGGGACCGACGGTCGCCTGGTCGACGGGGACCTCGACCGGGTCGAGGACGAGGACGTCACGCAGTGCCCGCGGCGACGGGTCGCCGTTCGCGAGCTCTCCGGGCAGCAGAGTCGGCGGCTGGGACAGCTGTGATCTGAGCCACATGTCCCGCTCACGCTCGCCCGCGGCCGCGTAGTCCATGTGCCCCAGCTCGAGACCCTCCCGCAGGCGCTTCGCCACCTGGTCCTCGAACGCGGACAGCGGTTCGTACACCCTGAGGTAGGCCACGAACGGTCGGGACACGGGGGCATCGTGTCACGGACGGCCGGACGGGCCGTCGCGGGGCGAAAGGCGATCATGAAAACGAGGCGCCGAATGACGCCGTGCCCCTTCGCGCTGAACCCCGTCGGCACGGTACGGTAGTTGGTAGGAACCATATGTCGAGATTTGCGGGGCCGCCGATTCCCCCGGCCGCCCCGTCACTGTGCGAGGGGGTCGAGCCATGGGGCGCGGCCGGGCGAAGGCTAAGCAGACCAAGGTAGCCCGAGAGCTCAAATACAGCACTCAACACACCGATTTCGAGGCTCTGCAACGAGAGCTGTCGAGCCAGCCGCCGTCAAGCGGCAACGGTGAGGACCCTTTCGACGAGGACGACTACACGGACGACAACTACCGTCGTTGATCGTCCGGTTCAGGGACGGCCCAGGTAGCGCACCTGGTCCGTCTTCGCCTTGTCGAGGGTCCGACGGGCGTCGGTGACTGCCGGGTACTCCGAGTGCTCCGGCACACCGACCTCCCACCACGCCCCCGCGTCCGTCCACGATGACGGGTGCGTGTGGATCACCACGACGGCCACGCGGCCGGCTCGCGCGTGCTCGCGCGCCTGCCGGTAGGCCGACCGCAGGTCCCCGAGGTCCGGTACGGACAGCACGGCACAGCCGAGCGCCGCCGCGTGCGAGGCGAAGTCCACTCGGGGCGGTTGCGCCTGCAGCGAACGCGCGTCGGCGTACATGTTGTTGAACCCCGGTGCGCCGTTGCCGCGCTGTAGCCGGTCGATCACCGCGTACCCGTCGTTGTCGCACACGACCGCGACGAACCCGTGCCCGGCGAACGCCGCGGAGAACAGCTCGGAGTTCAGCATCAGGTACGAGCCGTCCCCGAGCAGCGTGGTGACCACACCGGACCGCGGTGCCGCCGACACAGCCATCGCCGCACCCCACGCGCCGGCGATCTCGTAGCCCATGCACGAGAACCCGTACTCGACGTCCATCCCGGACTCGGGGCCGCCGGCCGAGCGCCAGCCGCCGATCAGCTCGCCGGGCAGCCCGCCGGACGCGGTCATCACGTAGTCGGCCGCGTCGCTCTCCTCGTTCACCACGCCGACCACCTGCGCGTAGGTCGGCAGCCCCGCGCCTGGTGACCGCAGTCCGTCGACGTAGGAGTCCCAGCGGGACCGCTCGGCGGCGGCCCGCTCCGTCCACGACGCCGACACCCGCCACCTGTCGAGCAGGCCGGCGAGCTCGCCGAGCGCCTCGTCGGCGTCCGCGACCAACGCGAGCGCGCCGTGCTTGACGGCGTCGAACCGCGCGGCGTTGATCGTCACGAGCCGCACGTCCGGCGCGAAGACCGACCACGACGCCGTGGTGAAGTCCTGCAGCCGGGTACCGACGGCGAGCACGAGATCGGCCGACGCGGCGAGCGCGTTCGCCGACGCCGAGCCGGTGATGCCGAGCGGTCCCGCGTGCAGCGGGTGGTCGTGGCGAACCAGCGTGCGGCCGGCGGTGGTCTCGACGATCGGCACGCCGTGTCGCTCGGCCAGCGCGAGCGCGCTGTGTGTGGCGCCGGAGTACCGAACGCCGCCGCCGAGCACGAGCAGCGGCCGGTGCGACGCGGCCACGGCGTCCGCGACGAGGCCCAGCGCGTGCCGGTCCGACCGCGGCCGCGGCACGCGGTGCACGACCGTCGCGAACAGCGACTCGGGGAAGTCGAACGCCTCCGCCTGCACGTCCTGCGGCAGCGCGAGCGTGACCGGCCCGCACTCGGCCGGGTCGGTGAGCACCCGCGCGACCTGCGGCAGCGTCGCGACCAGCTGCTCGGGCCGGACGATCCTGTCGAAGTAGCGGCTGACCGCCCGGAACGCGTCGTTGACCGTGGCCGTCGCGTCGCCGAAGTGCTCGACCTGCTGCAGCACCGGGTCCGGCGCGCGGTTGACGAACGTGTCGCCGGGCAGCAGGAGCAGCGGCAGCCGGTTGGCGTGCGCGACGCCGGCCGCGGTGACCATGTTCAGCGCGCCCGGCCCGATCGACGACGTGGCGACGCCGACCTGGCGGCGGTGGGTGGCCTTCGCGAAACCCACCGCCGCCAGCGCCATGCCCTGCTCGTTGTGACCGCGCCACACCGGAAGGTCCGCCTCCGACAGCGCCGTCCCGAGCCCGAGCACGTTGCCGTGCCCGAAGATCGCGAACACGCCGGGGAACAGCGGCACCTCGGTCCCGTCCAGCAGCACGCCGCGTTGCGCGCCGAGCCAGCGGACCAGTGCCTGCGCGGTCGTCAACCTCATGGAGAGGCAACCTCCCGCAGCTCGTGCTGCAGGGCCTCCAGCTCCGCGCCGCCGGCCATCTGGCGGGTCAGCTCCTCGACGGTGATCTCCGACTTCTCCGACGAGCCGAGGCTGCGGCCGCGCTTGAGGATCAGGAACCGGTTGCCGACCGGGTAGGCGTGGTGCGGGTTGTGCGTGATCAGCACGACGCCGAGCCCCCGGTCGCGGGCCTGTGCCACGTAGCGCAGCACCACGCCGGACTGCTTGACGCCCAGCGCCGCGGTCGGCTCGTCCAGGATCAGCACCTTGGCGCCGAAGTAGACCGCCCGCGCGATCGCCACGCACTGCCGCTCGCCGCCGGACAGCGTGCCCACCGGCTGCTCGACGTCGCGCAGGTCGATGCCCATGTCGGCCAGCGCCGTGCGCGCGGTCTCCTTGGCCTTGCGGCGGTCCAGCCGCTGCAGCGGCCCGGCGCCGAGCGTCGGCTCGGAACCGAGGAAGAAGTTGCGCCACACGCTCATCAGCGGCACCACGGCCAGGTCCTGGTAGACCGTCGCGATGCCGTGGTCGAGCGCCTGCCGCGGCGAGGACAGCCGCACGCCCGCGCCGCCCACCAGGAACCGCCCGGCATCGTGCTGGTGCACGCCCGCGAGGATCTTGATCAGCGTGGACTTGCCGGCGCCGTTGTCACCCAGCACGCAGGTGACCTCGCCCGGGTTGACCACAGTGGACACCTCGCGCAACGCGATCACGCTGCCGTAGTTCTTGCCGATGTCCTGGACCTCGATCAGGGGTGTCTGTGCTTCGGTCATCGCCGGACCCTTTCCGCTCGCCGCCGGAACGTGTTGTTCACCAGCACCGCGCCCAGCAGCATGACGCCGAGGAAGAGCATGAACCAGTCGCTGTTCCAGTTCGCGAACACGATGCCCTGGCGGGCCATGCCGAAGATCAGTGCGCCGATCGCGGCCCCGATCGCCGAGCCGAACCCGCCGGTGAGCAGGCAGCCGCCGATCACCGCCGCGATGATGAACTGGAACTCCAGCCCGATGCCCTGGTTGGCCTGCACGGTCGTGAACCGCAGGATGTTGATCGACCCCACCAGCCACCCGGCCAGCGCGGTCCCCATGAACAGCAGGATCTTCGTGCGTGCCACCGGCACGCCGACCGCCCGCGCACTCGGCGCCGCGCCGCCCACCGCGAAGATCCAGTTGCCGAACTTCGTCCGCATCAGCAGCCACGCGGCGACCGCGGTGAAGCCCAGCCACCACACGATGGAGATCTGGAACGGCGTGTCCCCGACGGCGACCGTGGACGCGAACACGAACCCGGCCGACTCGTAGCCGTCCGCGCCGCGCATCCCCGCGACCTGCACCGAGTCGGTGATCAGCCGGGTGACGCCCAGGTTCAGGCCCTGCAGCGCCAGGAACGTGCCTAGCGTGACGATGAAGCTCGGCAGCCCGGTGCGCACCACGAGCCAGCCGTTCAGCGCGCCCACTCCGAGCGCGAACACCAGCGACAGCAGCAGCGCGAGCCACACGTTCAGCCCCACCTGCGTCGCGAAGATCGCCGTGACCAGCGCCGTCGACGCGGTCATCACGCCGGCCGACAGGTCGAACTCGCCGCCGATCATCAGCATCGCCACGGCGACCGCCATGATCCCGAGCGTCGCCGAGTCGTCGAGCCAGGTCGCGACCCCGCCCATGGTCAGGAACTTGTCGGCGACGATCGAGAAGAAGACGAACACCACCAGCGCGCCGAGCATCGAGCCGATCTCCGGCCGCACCACCAGCCGGTTCACCAGCGACGAGGAGGACAGCCGTTCGTCGACCGCCGCGGGTTCCGTTGTCGTCACAGTCATGTCGGGCTCCTCAGCGCGTGCCGCGTTCGGTGTACGGACGCACCAGGTCCGCATTGGACTCGTCGACGAACCCCGGGCCGGTGAGCACGGACTGCCCGCCGCCCAGCGTGTTGCCGTTCTGCCGGTACAGCTTCAGCATCATGATCGGCAGGTAGCCCTGCTGGTACTGCTGCTGGTCCACGGCGAACAGGACGCTGCCGTCGCGGACCGCGTCGACCACGTCGGTGTTCAGGTCGAACGTGGCGATCTGCGCGTCCGAGCCGGCGCCCTGCGCGGCGGTGACCGCGCGGTCGGCCACCTGCGAGGACAGCGTCAGCACCGCGTCCACGTCGGGGTTGGTCTGCAGCGCGCCCTTGATCCGGGCCTCGATGTCGGTCGGGTTGCTGATGTCGACCTGCAGGTTCTCCACCTCGCCGCCAAAGCCCTCGCGGGCGCCGTCGCACCGCTCGTTCAGCCCGGAGTTGCCGGCCTCGTGGATGACGCAGAGCATCTTCTTCTTGCCGGCCTCGGCGAACCGCTCGCCCGCGGCCTGCCCGGCGATCTTCTCGTCCTGGCCGACGTGGGCGATCGCGCCGAACTCCTTGCTCTGGGTGGCGCCGGAGTTGATCGTGACGACCGGGATGCCGGCGGCCACCGCCGCCTCGATCGACTCCTTCAGCGCGTCCGGGTTCGCCATCGACACGACGAGCCCGGTCTTGCCCTGCGCGACCGCGTTGTCGATGAGCTTGGCCTGCGCGCCCGGGTCGCCGTTGGCGACGTAGGTGACGCCGACGCCGAGCTCGCGGCTGGCCGCCTCGGCGCCGTTCTTCACCACGCTCCAGAACGCGTCGCCCTCGGTGCCGTGGGTGATCACCGCGAACTCGAGCGGCGCGTCGGGGTCGAACTCGCCGGCACCGCCCCCTCCTCCGCCCGGGGCGGTCTCGGACTCGGCGGACGGCCCGGTGCACGCGGCGAGCACCATCGCCAGCGCCGCCAGGGCGGCGGCCAGGAGCGGCGGTGTTCGTCGCCCTCGAGTAGACATCCTTGTCACTCCTTAGTGGACGGACTGCAGGAAGGCCAGGCTGCGCGCGGCAGCCCGCCGCGGCAGTAGGTCGGCGCCGGCGTTGTCGGCACCGTCGTGCTCGGCGAGCGCGGTGTCCTGCTCGAGGACGTACCAGCCGGCGTAGTCGTTGTCCCGCAACAGTTTCAGCAGCTCGGGCAGGTCGACGTCGCCGTCGCCGAGCGGCACGTAGACCCCGCGCGCGACCGCCTCGGTGTAGCCGGTGCGCCCATCGCGCACCTGGTCGGCGAGGTCGGCGCGGACGTCCTTGAGGTGCACGTGGCCGACCCGGTCCGGGTGGGCGCGCACGAGCTCGACGGGGTCGACGCCACCGATCAGCAGATGGCCGGTGTCGATGCAGAGCGGAAGGTCGGAGTCGGCGAGGAACCGCCCGACCTCGGCGCTGGTCTCGACGTGGGTGCCGACGTGCGGGTGCAGGACGGTGCGCAGCCCGGCCCGGGCGGCGCAGTCGCGGACCAGCTCGGCGGTCTCGATCAGCGTCCGCCACTCGTCCGGCGTCAGCGCGGGACGTTCGTCGTAGCCGTCGAGCCCGGTGGCCGCCGCGAGCACGAGGACGTCCGCCCCGCCGGCGGCGAGCAGCTCCGCGCTCCGCGCCGCCGCGTCCACCGTGGCCTGCCTGCTGGCCGGGTCGTGCAGCGGGACGGCGAGGAACCCGCCGACCAGGCCGAGCCCGTGCCCGGCGAGCAACTCGCACAGCGGTCCGGGTTCGGTCGGCAGGTAGCCGGGCGGGCCGAGCTCGGTGGCCGTGATGCCCAGCGCGGCCATCTCGGCCAGCACCGTCGCGGGGTCGAGCACCCGGCCCCAGCCGGGCACCTCGCAGACGCCCCAAGAGATGGGCGCGGCGGCGATCCTCATGAGGCGCCTTCCAGTCGGACCGGCTCTCCCGTGCGCCGCGAACGCTCGCAGGCCTCGGCGAGCCGGAGGCTGACCAGGCTGTCGCGGGCGGGCGACGGGTTCTCCGCGCGGCCGGCGACCACGTCGGTGAACACCCGCATCTCGTTGAGGTAGGCGCGCCGGAACCGCTCCGGGAAGCCGGGGTAGGCGTCCGGCCCGGCCTGCGGCCCGTCGGGTTCGAGGGAGGTCAGCGGGGTGCGCGGGTCGAGCCCGACGGCCACGGAGTTCTTGCCGCCCAGCACCTCGATGCGGTGGTCGTAGCCGAGCGGGTCGTGCCGGCCGCCGGCGAGGACCGCGTGCGCGCCGCCGGCGAAGCGCAGCAGCGCCACGGCGTTGTCGACGTCGTCGGCGTCGGCGAATGCGCGGTCGACGAGGACGGAGCCGGACGCGTAGACCTCGGTGACCGGTTCGCCGACGAGCCACGGGATCGCGTCGAGGTCGTGGATGAGCAGGTCGCGGAAGATGCCGCCGGAGGAGGGCAGGTAGCCGAGGTCGGGCGGGTTGGCGTCGAAGCCGGTGGCGCGGACGTGGTAGATCGGGCCGAGCTCGCCGGTCGCGATCCGGCGGCGCAGCTCGACGACCGCGGGGTCGAAGCGGCGCTGGAAGCCGACCAGGACGGGAGTGCCGCCCTTTTCGATCTCGTCGACCAGGCGGGTCATCTCGGCGAGGTCGGCCGCGATCGGCTTCTCGCAGAGCACGGGCGTGTCGGCGGCGAGGCAGGCGCGGACGAGGGCCGGGTGGGTGTCGGTCGGGGTGGCGACGAGGACGCCGTCGGCCTGCTCGATCAGCCCGGCCGCGGTGTCCGTCGGCCGGGCCTTGTCCAGCGTGGCCGCGGCCGTGGCGGCGCGGCCGTCGATCGGGTCGTAGAGCAGCACCGCGTCGACCGCCGGCAGCGAGGCGAGGTGCGCCGCGTGCATGGTCCCGATCCGGCCGACCCCGGCGACGCCGATGCGCATGGCTGGCTTCCGTCCGTCGTTAGAGCGCTCTAACGCCTCCATCCTGTAATGTCCGTCACACGGGTGTCAAGGGAGCGTGGGCCTTGGGGCGACCGACGATCGAGGACGTGGCCACGCGGGCCGGCGTTTCCCGCGCGCTGGTCTCGCTGGTCATGCGGGGTTCGCCGAAGGTGAGCGAGGCGCGGCGGGCGGCCGTGTTGAAGGCGGCCGACGAGCTGGGTTATTCGCCGCACGCGATGGCCAGGTCGCTGGCTTCGCGGACGTCGCACGTGCTGGGCGTGATGGTGTCGGACCTGCACAACCCGTTCTGGGCCGAGGTGGTCGACGGGCTCGACGCGTACGCGCGGGAGGCGGGCTTCGAGCTGGTGTTCAACACCGGCGGACGACGGCCGTCGCGGGAGCGCCAGGCGCTGACCGGGCTGCTGTCGTTCCGGCCGGCCGGTCTCGCGCTGCTGGGCCCGGTCGTGCCGGCGGGCGCGATCGCCGCCGCCGCCGCGCACACTCCGGTGGTCCTGGTCTCCCGCTCGTCCCGCCAGTCCACAGTGGACACGGTGAACGACGACGGCCAGGCCGGCTCGGGGATGGCCGTGGACCACCTGGTGTCGCTCGGCCACCGCGAGATAGTCCACATCGACGGCGGCGGCGGTTCACAGGCGGCGCCGCGCCGGACGGGCTACGTCAACGCGATGCGCCGCCACGGCCTGGCGCCACGTGTCGTTCGCGGCGAGTACACGGAGGCCGCGGGCGCGTCGGCCATCCGGTCGCTGCTCGAGGACCCGCCCACCGCGGTGATCGCCGCGAACGACCTCAACGCGGTCGGCGCGATCTCGGCCCTGGAAGCGGCGGGCCTGTCCGTGCCGGCGGAGGTGTCGGTGGTGGGCTACGACAACACCTGGCTCGCGGCACTGCGCCACGTCTCCCTGACCACGATCGACCAGCCCCGAGTGGAGATGGGCCGCCTGGCCGCGGAAGCCCTGGTACTACGCGTCCGCGGCGACCACACAACCCCGGCCCGCCACCTGCTCCGCCCGAGCCTGGTCATCCGCGGCACCACCGCGCCCGCACGCTGACTGTCCACACCCGGCAACCTTGTCCACAAGTCGATCTTGAAACCCCGGATCGTCAGGGTCCACCGGTAGACTGGATGACGGGGTGCCCCCGGAGAGGGTGGGGGCGTTTCGTTTCTGGCTTTCTGCACGCGCGCGCGTGCGCGCGGGTCGTCACGCACGCGCGGCTCGTACGACTTGGGCCGGCCACGGTTCGCTGCGGTAATTCGCGGGCTTGCGTTGCTACTCTGGCTTCGGGCGTGCGCCTGCCCGCCCGTGACCGACCTTCGAGTCGGCGCGGGTCGACGGCTGCGCTCTCGAGGGTCCAACCCGAGAGGCAGCCCATGTTGCGAGACCACTTTCACCAGTACGGCTTCGTCCGGCTCGAGCGCACCTTCGCCGACGCCGCACCGGTTCTGGCCGACGTCCTCTGGGCGGAGCTGCGTCGCCGGCACGGGATCGTGCGAGAAGACCGCGACACCTGGACGGTGGCGGAGCCGCGCCGCCTCGGGCCCGCCGTACGCCGGCGGGCACCCGCGCTCGCCACCCCGGCCGTGCGC
>NZ_JBOHGA010000075.1:0-27607 GCF_050699915.1 Actinophytocola sp. | reverse complement strand
CCCGGGACAGGGCGCCGATCAGCGCCCGGTGCGCGCCGAGCACACCGCCGCCGCGCTCGCGCACCGCGGCCGGGCAGCGACGCGGGTCCAGCCGGATCGCGACCCAGGTGGTGCGCCGGGCGGCCGCGGGCAGCGGGCCGAGCACCTCCATGTAGGAGGCGAGCGCGGGGGAGTTCGAGGGGAGCGCGGCGCTGCCGGGGTAGCAGTGCCAGATGACCTGGATGGCGTCGAGCACCACGCCGCGGTCCTCGAGACACGGGGCGAGCGCGCCGAGCGGCAGGTTCGGCGAGACGCCGACCTGCGTGACGAGTGCGGGGGCCGGGTCGACCAGCAGCACAGCGGTCCAGGTGCCCTCGTGCCAGGCGAGGCCGAGCGGCCGCCGCTCGTGGTCGTTGCCGTGCGCCACGACGAGGTCGGGCACGGCGAGGCGAAGCAGGCTCACCCGCGGGTCCTCCGGGCCGGTGACCTGGGTGCCCTCGTTGTCGGAGATGCTGTCGATGGTGACCGGCGTGGTCGGCCGGCTGACCCGGGTGTGCTGGCGGAACGCGTACTTGAGCGTCAGCTTGATCCACTGGGTGAACCAGCGGCCACGCCAGCGGATCGCCGCCACCAGCAGGCCGACGAACACGATGCCGCCCGCGATGTACAGCGTGATCATCGTGTTGTTGATGGTGAGCAGCACGAGGCCGATCGCGAACGCGATCTCCAGCACCACGATGTTCGCCACCGGCAGCGAGCCGAGGCTCGCCCCGCTCGTGCGACGGCGCGCCTGCACCGGCATCCGCGGCGGCTGTGCCGGCCGCGGCTCGCCACCCGGCGGCGTCGCCGGTCCACTCGGGGGACCACCACCAGGTCCGCCGGGCCCGCCCGGCCCCGGTGGTCCCTGACGTGGGCCGCTGCCGCCACCCGGACCGCCACCGCGGCCCGGTGGTCTCGGCGGCTGCCCCGGCGGTGGCGTCCTGCCCTGCCGTGGTGGGTTGCTCACCGACATCCGCTCGATCTTCCCCTCATGCTGCTTTTCCGGCTGATCGATTGTGCCGGTTGTGGAGAACCAACATGCAACCGAGGCTCGTGGGTCTATCCTGCGGAACGGTACCGCGAGCGGGGAGCTGTAGAGGCGAGAATGCCATCGACACCGACAACCAAGTCCCAGGTTCAGGCGTATCGCTTCGTGCTGCGCCGGATGCAGTCAGCGCTGGTCCGCAAGGACGCGGTGATGCTGCACGACCCGATGCGCACGCACAGCAGAGCCACGATCGTCGGTGTCTGCCTGGCCGCGCTCGGCCTGCTGGGCTTCCTCATCTGGGGAATCCTGCAGCCGAAGCCGAAGGTGCCGACCGAGGACGGCATCGTCATCGGCAAGCCGTCCGGCCAGGTCTACGTGCTGATGAACCAGCCGAAGAAGCGCCTGATCCCGGTGTTCAACCTGGCCTCGGCGCGGCTGCTGCTGCACGCCCAGAGCCAGGGTGACGAGGACAAGCAGGTCGCGGGCGCCGGCGGGCCTGGCACCGGTGGGACTACCGAGGTCGCCGCGCCGACGATCGTCGACGACAACGAGCTGCGCGACCAGATCCCACGCACCCGCAAGGTCGGCATCGTCGACGGGCCGGAGCTGCTGCCGAGCAAGGACCAGCGCATCGAGTCCCTGTGGACGGTGTGCGACGAGTACGTCCTCAACGAGAACGTGCCCGACGAGGCGGCCGACAACGAGGTGGAGACGAGCGTCGTCGCGGGCGTGCGCGACCGCGGGGACGAGCTGAGCCGGGACGCGTCACTGCTGGTGAAGTCGCCGGACGACGAGGTGTATCTCGTCTACCGGACGCCGTCCACGGCCAACGCCCCCAACGACAGCACGGTGCGCGCCAAGGTCGACCTGGAGCAGCCGGAAATCAAAGAGGCGCTGGACCTCGACGAGAATGACGCCCGCGTCATCACCACCGGCCTGCTCAACGCCATCCCGGAGAAGGAGGAGCTCACCGCGCCGGATATCAACGGTATCGGTGACCAGCCGGCCGGGCGCGCACCCGATGGTCTCGACGTCGGCTCGGTGTTCAGCGTGCAGCGCACCGGCCAGCCCGAGGAGTTCTACGTCGTGCTGCGCAACGGCGTCCAGCAGATCAAGAAGACCACCGGCGACCTGATCCGGTTCAAGGACGACATCACCGGCGGCCAGGTCGAGCGGCTCTCGCCCGAGGACGTCACCGGCAGCGACCGGGTGCGCAGCCGCAAGGACGACCCTTCGTTCATCGACGACTCGACGTTCCCCGAGCAGCAGACCGAGGTGCTGCGGCCGGACACGAACCCGGTGGTGTGCCTCGGCTGGCAGACCACCGACGGCGGCAAGGCAGAGCGGACGTCCGTGCACGTCGGCCAGCAGGTGCCGGGCATCCCGATCGAGGGCGACGAGCCGACCTGGATCGACATCTCCACGCCGGGCTCGAGCAACCTGCGGATCGACCACTTCTACATGCCCCCGGGGCGGGGCGCGGTGGTTCGGCAGGCCACGTCGGAGGCGGACTTCGCCAGCGGGTCGATCACGCTGGTCTCCGACCGCGGGGTGAAGTACGGCGTGCCGGACCAGGCCACTGCGGACGCGCTCGGCCTGGACAACCCGCTGCCCGCGCCGGACGCGATCCTGCGGCTGCTGCCGGACGGGTCGTCACTGGACTGGCGGGACGTGGAGCAGAGCTACGACCGGGTGCCCATCGAGGGTGGCGAGTATCCGAGCAAGTCGCCGGACGAGGACGGTGGCAGCGGACAGTCGGGCGGTGGCTAGCCCCGACTTCCGGCGGTAGGGGAACCCGGCCGGCTCGCTTATCGTCGGAGCACCGACGTCCCCTGCCGTCTGCTCGAGAGGTGTGCCCGTGACCGGGATGAAGTTCGACGCCGAATGGGTCGGCGGCTATGCCCAGCTCGCCGCGAAGAGCTCCGACGCACTGGGCGAGGGCGTGCAGACCATGGCCACCGCCCCGCTGACCGACGAGTCGTTCGGCCAGCTCGGCCGCACGCTGCGGGTCACCGAGGCGTACACGTCGGTCGCCGGCACGCTGCGCGACCAGCTGACCCGGGCGGTCGAGGCACTGGGCTCCGCGTCCGACGGCCTCCAGCAGGTCAGCTCGAAGTATGTCGACTCCGACGAGGCGACCGCCTCCACCATCGACCGGCAGCAGGGCTAGGAGGCGCCGTGTACGTCACACAGGACCAGCCGGTCGAGTCCGCCGACGGCCAGGCGCCCGCGCCCGGTCGCTCCGGCGAAGGTCAGGGCGGCCCCGGCGGCCCGGACGGCCAGGAGGTCGCGAACCGGCACGGTGGTCACCTGGACTACCTGTCGAGGCTCGCCCGCGAGCTGGGCGTGCCGGACCCGGTCGAGGAGTACTTCGCGCCCGTGGTGGGCCGGTGGAGCGACCTGGAGGCCGAGGCGGACCGCTGGCGCCTGGTCGGCGACGCCGCGAACGAGGTCACCGACGCGCTGGACAAGCCGCTCGGGAAGCTGGACGCGGCGTGGGACGGCGAGGCGGCCGACTCGTTCATCGACTACATGCAGCGGACGGGCCTGGCCGGCCGGGACCTGTCCGACGCGATGCTCGCGCTCGCCGACATGCTGGACACCACCGCGGAGGGGATCCGCGAGATCGTCCAGCAGCTGGCCGGCGTGCTGACCGAGACCGCGGAGTCGGCGTCCCAGGCGATGGTGATGCCGGTGCAGGGCGACGAGCGCACCCGGCTGTACCTGGACGTGATGCGCCGGCCGACGAAGGAGCTGTTCGAGGCGGTGCGCCAGGTGCTCGAGGCGTTCGTGCAGATGTGCGAGGGCATCGACGGCTCGGAGGCGTTCAAGCAGATCAAGATGGCGCACACGTTCCCGGAGGAGAACTGGTCCTTCGAGTCGCCGAAGACACCCGAGACGAAGACGCCCGACGCGGCGGACCCGAAGACCGACACGGCGAAGTCCGGTACGGGCGGGATCGGCGGCGGCGGAGGTGGCGGTGCCGGCGGGTTCGGCGGCGGCGGTGGCGCCGCGGCCGCTGGTCTCGGCGGGGCGGGCATGACCCCGGGCGGCTACACGTCCGCGACCGAGCAGGCGCCCGGCGCGAGGCCGGAGGGCACCGGCGGGACCGCGGCCGCCGCGGCGTCGGGCAGCGGTCCTGCCCAGGGTGGCCGGGGAATGGGCGCCGGCATGATGCCGATGGGCGGGATGATGGGCGGGATGGGCCAGGACGGCGGCGGCGACCACAAGTCGCGCAGCCGCCTGGTCGCCGACCCCGCGGACATCTTCGGCAAGCCGGAGAAGGCGTCGGCCCCGGTGATCGGCGACGAGGACTGAGCCGCCCCGACCAGTACGGCTAGGGGGCGCCGCCCGCGTCCGGCGCCACGGCCGGTCCCATCGCGATGAGCAGGGTGATGAGGGCGAGCCAGGTGAGCACGAAGGCGAGCGCCCAGAAGCGCGGGTTGGTGACGAGCCGGGTCATGGTGGAACCTCCCTCGACAGGGCAGCGGGCGGGTTACCTCTGCTGGGCGCCGGACAGCCGCGCGGGCTGGCCAGCTACAGCCATCGGTTCCGGCGGAAGATGCGGTAGAGGATCAGGCAGGCGGAGATGATCACGCCCATCACCAACGGGTAGCCGAAGCGCCACTGCAGCTCCGGCATGTAGTCGAAGTTCATCCCGTAGACGCCGACGCCCATGGTCGGCACCGCGATGATGGCGGCCCACGCGGTGATCTTGCGCATGTCCGTGTTCTGCTGGAGCGAGATCTTCGCGAGCGTGGCGTCGACCAGTGTGGTCAGCAGCTCGTCGAAGCTCGCCACTCGCTCCGACACGGTGGTCAGGTGGTCGTCGACGTCGCGGAAGTACGAGCGGACCTGCTCGGGCACGAGCGGCGTGTAGCCCTCGGCGAGCCGGCGCAGCGGGATCGCCAGTGGCATCACGGCCCGGCGCAGCTCCAGGATCTCCCGCTTCATCAGGTACATCTGCTCGGCGCCGATCGGGCTGCGCGGTGCGAACACGCCGGCCTCGATGACGTCGATGTCGCCCTCGAAGGACTCGCTGACCGCGAGGTAGGAGTCCACCACCCGGTCGGCGATCGCGTGCAGCACCGCGGCCGGCCCGACCCGCAGCCGGTCCGGCTCGGACTCCAGCTCCTCGCGCAGCTTGCCGAGGCTGGAGTGCTTGCCGTGCCGGACGGTGACGATGAAGTCCTTGCCGAGGAACGCCATGATCTCGCCGGTCTCGACGATCTCGTTGGCCGTGGTCGGGGACTCGTGCTCGATGTAGCGGACGGTCTTGAGGACCATGAACAAGGTGTCCTCGTAGCGGTCCAGCTTGGGTCGCTGGTGCGCGTTCACCGCGTCCTCGACGGCCAGCTCGTGCAGCCCGAACGTGTCCGCCACGCCCTGGATCTCTTCCTCGTCCGGCTCGAACAGGCCGATCCAGACGAAGCCGTCGCGCCGCTTGCGCACCTCGGTCACCGCGTCGGCGTGCGACCAGACGCCGGGCAGGCGCTTGCCGTCGACGTAGACGGCACAGTCGATGACGTGCGCGGTCAGTTCCGTGGCGTTGACGGCGGCGACCTGACGGCGGTTGGGCCGCCCGCGCAGGCCGCCCAGCGAGGGGATGGCAGGCATGTGTGTCCTCCAGCGGAGACGTCGGTCACGACGCGCCAGAGTTCTCCGGCGCCGGAGCGTCCAGCCGGAAACGCGGGCCTACCTCAGTGGCGAACCCTCACGGCGAGGACGCGGGTCGTACTGCTACCAGTCGCGCCGCCTGGGTTATGCGGATCGCTCACGCGCGTCCTCACCTCCTCGAGTCGAAGGTGCGGGGTCACTCACACACCGGTCGCTGACGATACTCCACCTGGCAGACTGCGCTGAGTTCGGACGGTCCGGGCCGGGACGGAGTCGGTTGTGCAGTTCGGCCGGTACTACGAGGAGTTCGAGGTCGGCGCGGTGTACAAGCACTGGCCGGGCAAGACCGTCACCGAGTACGACGACCACCTGTTCTGCCTGCTCACGATGAACCACCACCCGCTGCACCTGGACGCCAACTACGCCGAGAACACCACGGACTTCGGCAAGAACGTCGTCGTCGGCAACTACATCTACTCGCTGCTGCTCGGCATGTCCGTGCCCGACGTCTCCGGCAAGGCGATAGCCAACCTCGAGATCGAGTCGCTGCGGCACGTGAAGCCGACCTTCCACGGCGACACCGTCTACGGCGAGACCGAGGTGCTGGAGAAGACCCCGTCGAGGTCGAAGGACGACCGTGGCGTGGTGTACGTGGAGACCCGCGGCTACAAGCAGGACGGCACGGTGGTGTGCGTGTTCCGCCGCAAGGTGATGGTGCCGATGCGCTCGTACGGCGAGGCCCGGGGTGGCGAACAGCCCGGGCGCCCGGAGCCTCGGGCAGACTAGACGCCATGGCCGCCGCGACGCTGGAGGAGATCAAACGAAGCCTGCGGTGGTTCGCGGACAGAACCGCGGCGGAGATCTCCCCGCTGTACAGCCATCTCGCCGGCCACGCCGCGGATGACGACGAGATCGCCGGCCTGCTCACCGCCACCGACTCGACGGCCGCCGACGCCACGTTGCTGTTGGCCGCGGTCCAGCGCGTGCTCCAGTCCGAGCCGTTCCACGAGCTGACGAACTACTACCCCTCGCTCGGCGGTACCTATGGGCCGGACGCCGGCACGTGGTCGCTGTTCCGGACTTTCGTGCTGGAGCGGGCCGAGCGGGTGCGCGAGCTGATCGCCACTCGGGTCACACAGACCAACGAGGTGCGCCGGGCCGCCCTGCTCTACCCGGCGGTGGCGCTGGCGGCCAAGCAGGCGGGCAAGCCGATCGGGCTGCTCGACGTCGGCACCAGTGGTGGGTTGCTGCTGGGCATGGACACCTATGCGTACCGGTACCAGACCCAGCAGGCCGGCCAGCTGGCCGCGGGCCCGGCCCGTTCGACGGTCGGTCTGCACTGCGCGCTGGCACTGGCCCCCGACGCCACGCTCCCCACGATCCCGAAGCGCCTGTCCACGGCGGCCAAGATCGGGCTGGACAGCCGGCCGGTCGACCTCACCGACGAGGAGCAGTACGCGTGGCTGGAGGCGTGCATCTGGCCGGACCAGCCGGAGCGCCTGCGCCTGTTCGGCGCGGCCGCGGCCGCCCAGCGCAAGTCGCCCCCGGACTTGGTGACCGGTGACGCGGTGGCCGATCTGGCGTCGGTCGCCGCCCGCATCCCGGCCGAGGTGCCGCTGGTGGTCCTGACGGCCAACGTGCTGTGGCTGTTCACCGACGAGCGTCGCCGGGAGTTCCTGGCCGCGCTGGACGCCCTGGCCCAGACCCGCCCGCTGTGGTGGGTTAGCCAGGAGGGCTACCGGGCGGCGATGGAGCTGGTGCTCCCGAACCGCACGGACCTCCTGCCTGGGGAGAGGAAGCCGACCTTCGGCACGCTGGGCCTGGTCCGCTGGACCGACGCCGGCCGCCAGGCGATCGCACTGGCAAGAACAGCCTGGCACGGCGAACGCATGGAGTGGCTGGCGAGCTGACCCCTCGCTGGCAGACCCGCACCGCCCGGCTGTCCACAGGCCCGCTCTCGGCGCGCCAGGATCGTCGGTGTTGCTCTCTAGACTGGAAAGCGGGGGCCCCCGCGAGTCTGGAGTTGTCCACAGGCCTCGATTCGGGCGGCCGGAATCGTCGGTGCTGCTCGGTAGGCTGGTGATCGGGGGCCGGAGGCCAGGCCTCACCGCCGAGGCAGCGCGTCCCAGTCCCGCAGCGTCGCCGCCAGCGGGTCGACCAGCTCGCCTGCCGCGCTGAGCGACTCGAACCCGGCCAGATCCACCCAGCCCACCTCAGCCGCGTCGTCGCCGGCCCGGAGCGACCCGCCGACCACCACGCCGGCGTAGTCGAAGATCTCGAACACCCCCGCCGGCGCCGGCCGCTCGACCCGGCCGACCAACTCGCCGACGCGCACCTCGAGTCCCGTCTCCTCGCGCAGCTCCCGAACCACAGCCTCGGCGTCCGATTCGTCGGGTTCGACGCGACCGCCGGGCAGCGACCACAGGCCGGCACCAGGGGCCTGGCCGCGCTTGATCAGCAGCAACCGTCCCGCAGCGTCATGCACGACGGCACCCACACACCTGATCATCGGAACGTGCGCACCTGTCACGGGCACACAGCGTAGCCAAAACGCGCTATCACACCGCCGCTCTGCCCCAAGAGCGGGACTACCCTCCCGTAGCCCGGCGTCGTGCGGTACAAGTGTTTCAGAGTTTTTGTTCAACAACCGACGATCACGGAACGCAAGGGACACGGAGTAGCTCGCGGTGAATGTCAAGAAGGTTCTGATAATTTCCGGCGCGGCGTTGATTGTGTTCTTCCTGGTGACCCAACCAGTCCAGTCCGCGGCGCTCGTGACGTCCATCCTCAACACGCTCAAGGACGCCGCCGAAGCGGTGATCACGTTCGTTCGCTCAGTCTTCCAGACCTGATCCGAGTACCGTCAAACCATGTTCGCACCGCGCGATCCCGACGAGTACCTGCTGGACTCCGAGCGGAGAGTCATCCGGGTGCGCCTGCACTGGGCGTGCCTGGCTTGGGATGTCTTCGAGGCGGTCGCGCTGCTGGCGGTCGCCGTGATGATCTCGTACCTGCTGCCGCCGTCGATGTGGCTGCTGCAGAACATCCTGTGGTACGCGGCGCTGTTCGTGGTCCTGCGGTTCGCCTACGTGGTGCTGAACTGGTGGGTCGAACGGATCGTCGTCACGGACCAACGGATGATGATGACGACCGGCATCATCACCACGAAAGTGCTGATGATGCCGATCACCAAGGTCACCGACCTCACCTACGAGCGGCCGATCATGGGCCGGTTGCTCGGCTACGGCACGATGATCGTCGAGTCCGCGGGCCAGATCCAGGCGCTGAACCGGCTCTCCTACCTGCCCAAGGCCGAGCAGGTCTACGACGCCATCTCCGAGCTGGTCTTCGGCGACAAGGACGCGCAGAAGGCCCGCTTCTCGATGATCAAGGCGCAGCGCCTGGCCAAGCGCAAGCCGATGGTGGGCTGAGCGGACCACTCACGTTCAATGGGCACGTGAGGATCGACCTGCACACGCACACCACCGCGTCCGACGGCACCGACACCCCGGCCGAGCTCGTCGCGAACGCGGCGGCGGCCGACCTCGACGCGGTGGCGATCACCGACCACGACACCACGTCCGGCTGGGTCGAGGCGGTCGCCGCGCTGCCGCCCGGGCTCCGGCTGGTGCGCGGCGCCGAGCTGTCCTGCCGCAGCCCCGACGGCCGCGGCGGGCACTGCACCGTGCACCTGCTGGCCTACCTGTACGACCCGCGAGCCGAGGCCGTCGTCGCCCAGCACGCCGAGGCCCGGGCGCAGCGGCGGACCCGGCTCGCGACGATGGCCGAGCGGATGGCCGCCGACGGGTTCCCGGTGAGCGCCGACGAGCTGCTCGCCAGCCTGCCCGAGGACTCGACCGCGGGCCGGCCGCACATCGCGATGGCGCTCGTCCGGGCCGGCCTCGTGTCCACTGTGGACGAAGCGTTCGCGAGGTTCCTCAACGACCGCGGGCGCTACTACGTGCCCAGCTCGCGCTCGCCGGTCGAGGCGTCGATCGAGACGATCGCCGGCGCGGGCGGGGTGACCGTGCTCGCGCACGCGTTCGCCCACCACCGCGGCACGACGGTCACGGCCGAGGTGATCAAGGAGCTGGCGGGCCTCGGCCTGGGCGGCGTCGAGGTCGACCACCCCGACCACGACGACGAGGCGCGGGCGCGGCTGCGCGGTCTGGCCGACGACCTCGGGCTGATCGCCACCGGCTCCAGCGACTACCACGGCACCAACAAGGTCCTGCGGCTCGGCCAGGAGACGACCGCACCAGCGATGCTGGACGCGATCGCCGAGCGGGCCACCGGCGTCGAGATCGTCGTGGGCTCGTGAGTCTGTTCGATGCCCGGCTGTTCGCCGAGGTCACGATCACGCTCGTGGTGATCATGGATCCACCCGGGACGATCCCGGTTTTCCTCAGTCTCGTCGGCCGCCGCCCGCGGCTCGCCCGGCTGCGCGCCGCCCGGCAGGCGGTGCTGGTGTCCCTGGCCGTGATCAGCCTGTTCGCGGTCGGCGGCGAGGTGATCCTGCGGTACCTGCACATCGGCATCCCGGCGCTGCAGGGCGCGGGTGGACTGCTCCTGCTGCTGATCGCGCTGGACCTGCTGACCGGCCGCGACGCGAACCAGCCGCAGGCGGTCGACGACGTCAACGTGGCGCTCGTGCCGCTCGGCACGCCGCTCCTGGCCGGCCCGGGCGCGATCGCGGCGACGATCGTGTTCGTCCGGCAGGCCGAGGGCAACGCCGGCTCGTACGTGGCGCTCGCGCTCGCGATCGTGGCCGTGCACTTGGTGCTGTGGCTGTGCCTGCGCTACTCCGGCGCGCTGATCCGGCTGATCAAGGACAGCGGCATCACGCTGCTCGCCAAGATCGCGGGCCTGCTGCTCGCGGCGATCGCGGTCCAGCTGATCGCCGACTCGGTGCGTGGATTCGTAGGCGGCGCCTGAGCGTCGGTGGGCTGCTCTACGGTTGATGGCGTGCAACTCGGGTTCGACGCGATGCCGCGCAAGCTCATCAAGGTCACGCCGTCTCGCCTGTCGACCTGGATGGACTGCCCGCGCCGGTTCCGGATGGCCTACCTCGACCGGCCGACGCCGCCGCGCGGGGGCGCGTTCGCGCACAGCACACTCGGCGCGGTCGTGCACAACGCGCTGCGGGCGTTCTACGAGCTGCCGGTCCGCCGCCGCACTCCCGCCGCCGCGGCCGCGATGGTGGGCCAGCACTGGAACGACGAGGGCTTCGCCGGCCCGATCCAGGCGGCGACCTACCGCGACCAGGCGGCGACCTGGGTGGCCGACTATGTCGCGGACGTCGACGTGACCGACGACCCGATCGGCCTCGAGCGCTGGGTGTCCGCCCCGATCGGCACGATCGTCGCCGAGGGCCGGGTCGACCGCATCGACGAGCGTGACGGCGAGCTGGTGATCGTCGACTACAAGACCGGTCGCACGGCGCTGACCACCGACGACGCCCGCTCCTCTCAGGCGCTCGCGCTCTACGCGCTGGCCGCGCGGCGCACGCTGCGCCGGCCGTGCCGGCGGGTGGAGCTGCATCACCTGCCGAGCGGGACGGTCGCGGCGTGGGAGCACACCGAGGAGTCGCTGACCAGGCATCGCGAGCGGGCGGAGGAGGCGGCCGACGAGTTCAACCTCGCGACGGATACCCTCAACGCGGGTGGCGACCCCGATGTGCTGTTTCCGCCACAGGTGGGTCGGCAGTGCGCCTGGTGCGACTTTCGGCGCAGTTGCCCCGAAGGGCAGGCCGCCGGTCCACAGGCCGAGCCGTGGGCGTTGCTCGCTCGTGCCGACGAGGTGAAGGGTTGACCACGTGTCAGAACCGATGAACTCGCCCACGGTGCCCCTGGCGACGTCCGGAGACACGACGGTGGCACTGGCCGCCGAGCCGGTCGGCGTCGCCTCGCGTGCCCGGGGTGGGTTCGGCCGCGAGCTGGCCGGCGCGCTCGCGATGGGTCTGTCCGTGCTCGCGATCGTCGTGCTCGTCTTCCAGGTGCTTTCCTGGATCCGTGACATGCCTGGCCCCGGCGCGCCGATGGTGGTCGGTCACCTGGGCGCGGCCGCGCTCGCCGTGATCGTGCAGCGGGTCGCCGACCGAACCTCCGGCCTGCTGGCCACCGTGGCGGCGATCGGGGTCGTGGCGATCACCGGCGTGACGCTGTGGCTCCTGTGGTGGTCCTGACCCTCCAGCACTGGGCCGGAGTTGTCCACAACCGTCGAACTTGTCCACAGCGCCGACGAAGTCGATCTTCTTCCCGCGTACACCAGATAAGCTGGACGTGGGTGGCCCCCCGGAGAGGGTGGGGTAAGAGCGTGTAGTAGTCGAGCGGGTTCGCTGGATTCGCGGGGTTCGCTGCATCGATGTGTATGGCGGTGGCTGCGTGTCAGGGCAGGTCTTGGGGTCGGGCGAGTGCCGCAGCGTGTGCGGCGCTCGTGGCAGCTGCCGCTCGGCGAACGACCGGGGCTCGCCGCCGGGGCGGTGACGGGTCAGGCGGTCAGCCAGGAGCGCCACGTCGAGAGCAGCGTGGCCAGCAGCTCCGTCGGGTTCTCCGTGTTCGGGGAGTGGCAGGCGCCGGGAATCACGGCGAAGTCGGCGTCCAGCCGGTCCGCCATGTCGCGCTGGCTGGACACCGACCAGGCGTCGTCGCCTTCGCCGCAGGTCACCAGGCACGGGATGCCGCCCACGTGCAGGGTGCGCGCCAGCGAGGAGACCAGGTCCGGCTCGGTGCGCAGCGCGTGCGCCTTGCCCAGCAGCGCCGCCGGCTGCGAGCGCACGAACCGCTCCCGCATCAGCGCCACCAGCTCCGGCGTGTTCCCGGGCCGCGGCGGGTTCATCGCGTCCAATTGCTCGCGCATCCGCTGCGCCGCCTCGATACCGTGCTCGCGCATCGCCGGCTCGCCCAGGTCCAATGTCTGCCGCCGCGGGCCGTCCGGGAGCTCTCCGGGGCCCGAGCACATCAGCGTCAGGCCGGCCACCGGCGCGCCGGCCAGCACCGCGCCGCGGGCGACCAGCCCGCCGTAGGAATGCCCGAGCAGCACCACCTGGTTGCCCTCGGCCGCGAGCTTGCCCACGAGCTCGGCCAGCACCATGCCCAGCGTCGCCGGCAGGTACGCGTCCTCGTCGTCCGGGCCGCCCGACTCGTACTGGCCGGGCATGTCGATCGCCATCGCGTCAAGGCCCGCCGCCGCGATCGGGTCCAGCAGCGGCACGAAGTCTTCCTTGGACCCCGTGTAGCCGGGCACCAGCAACGCCGTCGGCGGCGGGTGGCCCGTCGCGGCCGCGCGGGCGTGCAACGCCGCGATCGGACCATAGCGGCCGGGCAGATCGACCCGGCTACCTCCATGGGGGCTGATCTGCGACGGCGGCCTGTTCACGACTTCGAGTGTGCCTCACCGCGACTCGATCCGCTGTAGAGCGGGGGTGAACTGTGACAGTGCGTGATATTCAACGCATCGCAACCAGCGTGTCGCCACGCTGCTCGTACACCATGGGACCGAGCGTCGACATCGTTACCTGCCCGGAGTAGTCACCGCGGTTCACCGGCAGCGTGCCGACCGGCTCGCCACTCGCGGGCCGCAGCACGCGCAGCCCGTCGGTGACCGGGACCAGCATCTGACCGGCGAACATGGTGCCCGGGCCAAGCGAGCCCTCGACCGTCCACAGCGGACTCAGGTCGGCCGCGGACAGCGCGATCGTGCGGGAGCCGGTGAACCAGTAGACCGCGACGGGCGTGCGGGTCGTGGGCACGACGTGATCGGCGGGCTGCTCGTCGAGGTCGCCCGGGCCCAGCGACAGCGGGTAGCTCGCGATCTGCTCGCCCTTCTCGTTCAGCACGAGCAGTCGCGCCGGGTCGGGCACGACGACCGCCGTGCACTGCTGCAGCTCCTCCTCGTCCGCGGGGTTGAGCTGACACCGGTCGGTCATCGCGACCACCCGGGTGTCCTCGGCGACCGCGACGCTGGCCACGACCTGGGGCTTCTCCGAGTCGTTGTCGCCGGTCGCGCGGTAGATGGTGAGCCGGTCGCCGTCGTCGTCCGGGCAGTCCTCGACGACCGCGATCTTGCCCTGCACGACCGCGGTCGTCTTGTACTCGCAGCCGGTGCGCGGCTGCTTCTCCGGGTTCACCATGGCCGGCACCTGGCCGTACTCCATGGTCTGCACGAGGTCCGAGCGCCACGTCGTCAGCAGCCGATCGCCGGTGGTGGTCACGTAGTTGCCGTCGAACAGCAGCCGCGTGTCCAGCTCCGCGTCGGAGTTGCGCTGGCCGCCGTCGGGCTTCTCCCGCTCCTCGCCGGGCTGCGGCTGCCGGCCGCGCTTGCCGGTGGCCGGGTCGAGCGCGGTCACCTCGCTGCAGCCGCCGGACTTGCGCGAGTCGCCCTCCGGCAGGAGGTTCGCCGACTTCTCGTACACCGCGATGCCCATCGACCACGCCGCGGCCAGCGTGCAGAGCGGCAGGTCGCGGCGGTAGCGCCAGCGCACCTCGCCGCTGATCGGGTCGCGACCGGCGACCTCGCCGCCGTTCCCGGTGAGCACGGCCGGCCCCACCGCGACCGGTGCGGGCGTGGCCGTGCTCGTCGCGCGCCACGCCTCGCCGAGCGAGGGCGGGAAGGCCGTCGGCTGCACCGGCGAGGGTGCCGGCCCGCCGTAGGTGGTCGACGAGGTCGCGCGGATGTCGCCGGACTGCCACACGAGGATCCCGGCGACCAGCGCCGCGGCGGCTATGACCACCACGGCGACGACATCGCGCCGGCGGGTGAAGCGGGAGCGCTCGACCGGCTCCGTCTCGGCCGGTTCCGCGCCCCCGTCGAGCACGTCCTCGTCCCCGATGTCCTGCGTCACGGGGCGTCAGTCTGCCGAAGGCGCTGTTTCGCTCGCGTTCGGTGTCTCGTCCGCGGTGTCGACGCCGCCCCGGCTGCGCCGGCGCCGCTGACGGGCGGGCTTGTCGGTGCGGCTGGCCGGCGAGGTGCCCGACGTCTCCGCCACGGGCTCGGCCTGCTGGCTCTCGCCGCTCCGGCTGCGCTTGCGGCGCCGGGGCCTGCGCTCGCCGGACTCGCCGTCGTTCGTGCGCTCGCCATCGCTCTCGGGCTGCGCGCCGTTCTTCACACCGTTCTTCACGCCGCGCTTGACCCCGCTCTTGACCCCGCCGCGGGTGCGCCCGCCGCGACCGCGGCGTTCCTTGCCACCGAGGTCCTCCTCCGGCTCCGCGGCGAGGCCGGCGCGGGTCCGCTTGGCCAGTGGCAGCCGCCCCGTCGAACCCGTCGGGATGTCGAGGTCGGCGAAGAGGTGGTCGGAGGTCGAGTAGGTCTCCACCGGCTCCGGGATGTCCAGGCTGAGCGTGTCGCTGATCAGCTTCCAGCGCGGCTCCTCGTCCCAGTCGACGAGCGTGATCGCGACGCCCTCGCGGCCGGCCCGGCCGGTGCGCCCGATGCGGTGCACGTACATGCCGTCGTCCTCGGGGCACTGGAAGTTGATCACGTGCGTGACGCCGTCGATGTCGATGCCGCGGGCCGCCACGTCCGTGGAGATCAGCACGTCGACCTTGCCGGCGCGGAACGCGCGCAGCGCCTGCTCGCGGGCGCCCTGGCCCAGGTCGCCGTGCACGGCGGCGACGGCGAAGCCGCGCTCCTCCAGATCGTCGGCGACCTTCTGGGCGGTCCGCTTGGTGCGGCTGAAGACCATCGTCAGGCCGCGGCCCTCGGCCTGCAGCGCGCGGGCGACGACCTCGATCTTGTCGAGCGCGTGCGCCCGGTAGACGAACTGGCGGGTGCGCTCGTGGATCGCGCCGGCGTCGTGTTCCTCGGCGCGGATATGCGTCGGCTGGCTCAGGAACGTGCGGGCCAGCGTGATGATCGGTCCCGGCATGGTGGCCGAGAACAGCATCGTGTGCCGCTCCGCCGGAACCATCCGCAGGATGCGCTCGATGTCGGGCAGGAAGCCCAGGTCGAGCATTCGGTCAGCCTCGTCGAGCACGAGCGCGCCGACCTTGCCCAGCACCAGATGGCGCTGTTCGGCGAGGTCGAGCAGCCGGCCCGGGGTGCCGACCACGACGTCGACGCCCTTGCGCAGCGCCTCGATCTGCGGCTCGTACGGCCGTCCGCCGTAGATCGACAGCACCCGCGCGCCGAGGTACTTGCCCGCGTCGGCCATGTCCCGGGTGACCTGCAGGCACAGCTCGCGGGTCGGCACGACGACGAGCACCTGCGGGGTGCCGTCGCCGGGGGTGGTGATGCGCTGCAGGAGCGGCACGCCGAAGCCCAGCGTCTTGCCGGTGCCGGTGCGGGCCTGCCCGATGACGTCCTCGCCGGCGAGCGCCAGCGGCAGCGTCAGCTCCTGGATCGCGAAGGTTCGCTCGATGCCGGCCTCGGAAAGCGCCTTGACGATCTCCGGGTGAACGCCGAATTCGGCGAACGTGGGGGAGTCGTCGCGGACTGGAGCGCCTGCTTGGAGCGGATGAGACGTGTCTGTTTCAGGGACGCCGGCCTCGCTGTGTTCCAGCACCACCGGGTCCACTTCGGATGTGTTGTTGATGAGCTTCTCTCCCTTGGTCCAGCGCGCTCCGCCCTGGACGGGCCGCTCGACCACACCTTCTGGTGCGGGAGGACCGGCGAGGCGCGCACACCCTCTGCACGCGGCTTCGAGAGCTCGCGTCCCGGCCAGTCTACCTGCGACCGGGGTCCGGATAGTCTCTGGGCTTGTGAGTGGAGCCAGCGGAGCGAACGAACCGACACCGGGCGGGACGGCAGAGGTGGGCGCTGGCGGTGCGATCGACCCGGGGATCGTGGACCTGCTCGGCGTGTTGGCCTACGGCGAGCTGTCCGCGTTCGACCGGCTCTCCGAGGACGCGCGCTCGGCTCCCACGCTGGCCGGGCGCGCCGCGCTGTCGGCGATGGCCGCCGCGGAGATGGGGCACTACAGCCGGATCGAGCGCTTCCTCGCCGAGCACGACGTGGACGTGCAGGACGCGATGCGGCCCTTCATCGGGCACTTCGACACCTGGCACGCCTCGACCGCGCCGCGGTCCTGGCTGGAGTCGCTGGTCAAGGCGTACGTGGGCGACGGGCTCGCGGCGGACCTGTACCGCGAGATCGCGAACTGGGTCGACGAGGAGACGGGCCGGCTCGTGGTCGAGGTGCTCGCCGACACCGGGCACTCGGCGTTCGCCGAGCGGGAGGTCCGGGCGGCGATCGAGCGGGACCGGACCGTGCGCGACCGGCTCACGCTGTGGGGGCGGCGGCTGCTCGGCGAGGCGCTGACGCAGGCGCAGTACGTGGTGGCCGAGCGGGACGGGCTGGCTGAGCTGATCGTCAGCGGTACGGGCGACCTGGCGGGAATCGCGGCGCTGTTCCGGCGGTTGCAGCAGGCACATGGCAGGCGGATGAGTGCGTTGGGCCTGGGCTAGCCTGGTGCCGACAACGTAAGGGACAAGGCGGAGGTCAGCGTGGAGGTCAAGGTTGGAGTCGCGGACACCGCGCGGGAGCTGGTGCTCAACTCGAGCCAGTCGCAGGACGAGATCGAGGCGCTCGTCGACGCCGCGCTGAAGGACTCCGCCGGCACGCTCAGCCTGGTCGACGACAAGGGCCGGCGCTTCGTGGTGCCCTCCGCGCGGGTGGCGTACGTGGAGATCGGCACGGCCGACAGCCGCCGAGTGGGCTTCGTAACCTGACCGCCGGCCCGCCTCCCCGGAATTCGAAGTGTTGGTTGCGTTCCGGGGGCGTGGCCGTTCCGAGGGTTGGTCAGCTCGCGTCGTCGGCTCGTAGCTTGACTACCTTGTTGACCTCGAGCGGCTTGTTCGGGTCGAGCACGATCCCGTTCGCGCGGGTGAAGCCGTCGATCGCGGACCAGATGATCTGGGTGAGGTACTCGACGACCGCGTCCCGGGTCATCGTGCGCCGCTCCAGCCACCACTCGCTCACGTTCTGGACCATGCCGACGATCCCGTGCCCCCACGGCTCGGCGCCGCCGGAGTCCATGTCGAGCGCGCGCAGGTAGTCGCCGAGCAGGGCGGCCAGCGCGTTGGCGATGAGCTCCTTGTCCTCGGCGACGATGTCCTGCTCGACGGTGGCCTTGGCGAACGAGCGGCGGACGAGGACGCGGTAGAGGTTCGGATGCTCCTCGACGGTCGAGAAGAAGGCGTCGAGGCTCTTGCGGATGCGGGGGACCGGCGCCTCCTCGTTGTTCATCGCGGGGATCAGCCGGTCGAAGAGGATCTCCGTACCGCGCTGCCCGAGCGCGACGAACAGGTCCGCCTTGTCGGCGAAGTGCCGGTACAGCACGGGTTTCGTGACCCCGGCCTCCGCGGCGATGTGGTCCATTCCGACGTCGGGCCCGTGCTCGGCGAGTGCCCGCATGGCGGCGTCGACGAACTCGGCCCGCCGCGCCGCCCGATGCGACCGCCACCGGTCGCGTCTGGCGTCCCCAGTGCTGTCCTCGGACATCCTGCGAACGTTACTCCTGTCGGCCGGTGGCCTTGCCGGACGTCCGGGCGAGTCGGGACGTCCAGGTGCGCCGGCTGCGGCCGCCAACACCAGAAAATGTGAAGACGGCCGCCCAAGCTCCACCTACGGATTCTGCAGCGGGTACCCGCCGCCGATGCCCTTCCAGGCGAGTGTCGAGATCAGCGCGACGGCCTCGTCCTTGGCCATCGAGCGGTTGTTGGACAGCCACGAGCGGGCCGCGACCTGGCTGATGCCCACCAGGCCCACCGCGAGCAGCGACGCCCGCTCCTCGTCCAGACCCGCGTCGGCCGTGATGGTCGCCGTGATGGCGCGCACGCAGGCGTCCGTGCCGCGGTCGATCGCCGCCTGCACGGCCGGCTCGCCGCGCAGGTCGGACTCGAACACGAGCCGGTAGGCCTGGCTCTCGCCGTCCACGAACTCGAAGTACGCGCTCACCGCGTTCCGGACGCGCATCTTGTTGTCCGTCGTCGAATCCATCGCGTGCGTCACGCGCTCGATCAGCTCGTCGACGTGCATCTCCAGCAGCGCCATGTACAGCTCGAGCTTGCCGGGGAAGTGTTGGTACAGCACGGGCTTGGACACCCCGGCCCGCTCGGCGATCTCGTCCATCGCGGCCGCGTGATAGCCGTTGGCGGCGAACACGTCCTGCGCGGCGTTGAGCAGCTGCTTGCGCCGTGCGTTGCGGGGCAACCGTGCCGCCCGGCCCGCCTGAGCCGGGCCGGTCAGGGCCCCGTTCTGCCCTGTCTGTGTCGCTGTCTCCGACATGCCGCCTCCCACGCGTCCACTCCTTCGGGTCGGGGTCACCGTCCCGTGCGGGCCGTTCATGACCTTACTCGTCGGTAACGCAACGAGTAAGGCCGCTAACGGCTGCGGCTTGGTCGGGAGGCGAGAAAAGTAAGCCAGGCGCGCCGCCCTTCGTCTTACTCATCGGTAACGTTGTGCCGCGACGGTCGGCGGTGTCACGGATACTGGTGCGATGAGCATCAGCGCCGCGGCCCGAGCACCGCTCACCCACGTCCCGCTGTCCGATGCCGTGCTGCCGCCGGTGGACATGTCGATCCCACCCTGGCCCGGCGTCGACCAGACCTCCGGCGGGGTGACCCTGCACGTGCGGCGCACGCCCGGCCCCGCGGACGCGGACACCACCGCGGTCTACGTGCACGGGCTGGGCGGCTCGGCGACCAACTGGACCGACCTCGCCGGCCAGCTCAGCGCCCACGTCCCCGGCATCGCGCTGGACCTGCCCGGGTTCGGGCGCAGCGAGCCGCCAAGGCACTTCGACTACTCGATACCGGCCCACGCCGACACCGTGGCCCGCTTCATCCGCGGCCTGGACGCGGGACCCGTGCACCTGTTCGGCAACTCGATGGGTGGCGCGATCACCATGCGCGTCGCCTCGGAGCATCCCGAGCTCGTCAAGACGCTCACGCTCGTCTCGCCCGCGATGCCTGACCTGCGCCCGTACGTCTCGCGCATGTCCGACCCGCGGCTCGCGGTCGCCTACCTGCCGGTCGTCGGCCCGCCGGTCCGGCGCAGCATGGCCCGCGAGGACTTGGAGCGGCGGGTCATGCGCCTGCTGAGCCTGTGCTTCGCCGAGCCGGACAAGATCCCGGAGTCCCGCCGCCGCGAGGCCGGCGAGGAGTTCCGTGAGCGCGAGCGGCTGGTGTGGTCGAACCCGGCGCTCGCGCGCAGCACGATCGGCCTGTTCCGGACCTGGCTGGTGCCGCGGTCGCGCTCGCTGTGGCGCATCGCGCCGACGATCTCCGTGCCGACACTGGTGGTCTGGGGCGCCAAGGACAAGCTGGTCACCGTGCGCAAGGCGCCGCGCACGGCCCAGCTGTTACCCCGCGGCCGGCTGCTCGTGCTGCCCAACACCGGGCACGTGGCGCAGATGGAGCGGCCGGGCACCGTAGCCCGCGCGGTGCTCGGCATGTGGGAACGGGCCGACGAATGGTGACATCGTCACCTGACCGTGAGGTTACTGGCCGAACTGTGGCACCCTTGTTCCCGTGACCAAGCGGGCGACCCAGGAACGTTACCGGTCCGGGGCGCGCCGACCCCCGGCGCAGCCTCTCGCCGCGTCGTGGCGTCCCACGGAGCAGCCCATGCGCCGTGGCCAGCGCAGACGCCGGCCGCGCAAGCGTGGGCTGTCGGGCTTCATGGCGACGTACGGCTGGCGGATCTACGCGATCCCCGTGCTGATCGCGATCACGGTGCTGACGTTCGTCCAGATCAACGGCGACGAGAAGAACCAGGGCGGCACCGAGCAGGCGGCGGTCGCCGACCAGGCGGGGGAGCGGCCGGCGGGCGACGCGAACAAGGAGCCGAGCGTCACCGAGGAGCCCGCGGTGCCGCCGAACCTCAACATCCCGACCGCCGAGCTGCCCAAGGGCGCCACGTTCGCGAAGGGCGGCCGGGGCCAGTGGGACATCCTGCCCGGCGGCAGCAAGCGCATCGGCAACGGCGGCGAGCTGTTCACCTACACCATCGAGGTCGAGCAGGGCATCGACCTGGCTCCCTACGGCGGCAACGACTCGTTCGCCGCGCTCGTGGACACCACGCTCTCCGACCCGCGCGGCTGGGCCTCCACGAACCAGGTGTCGGTGCAGCGCGTCGACGCCCGCGCCGCGAACCCGGACATCCGGATCAGTCTGTCCACTCCGGACACCGTGCACCAACCGGAGTTCTGCGGCTTCTCGATCAAGTACGAGTCGTCCTGCTGGCGTCGGGACGAGAGCCGCGTGATGATCAACCTCGCCCGGTGGGTGCGGGGCGCGGTCGCCTTCGGCGGCGACCTCGGCAACTACCGGACCTACGCGATCAACCACGAGATCGGCCACGCGTTCGGCCGCGGCCACGTGGGCTGCGCGAAGAACGGCGACCTCGCGCCGGTGATGATGCAGCAGTCGTTCGGCGTCGCCAACGACTACGTTGCCCAGCTCAACAACCGGGCCGGCTACGACGACCCGGTCGAGGCGGACGGCAAGACCTGCGTGTACAACCCGTGGCCCAACCCGCAGGCCCGCTGACCGTCCCGCACGCCGTCTCGCTGACCGTCCCGCCATGTGAGAGCCGCGGAAGACGGAGTGGGACGAACGCGTTGAGGTGAGCAGACTGGGGTGCACGGGAACGCGCGTCGAGGAGGAACGATGGCAGGCAGTTTGCCGCCGCTGGTCGAACCGGCAGAGGAGCTGACCAAGGAAGAGGTCGCCCGCTACAGCCGGCATCTGATCATCCCGGACGTCGGGGTCGACGGTCAGAAGCGCTTGAAGAACGCCAAGGTGCTGGTGGTCGGCGCCGGTGGGCTCGGCAGCCCCGCGCTGCTGTACCTGGCCGCCGCCGGGGTCGGCACGCTCGGCGTGGTCGACTTCGACATCGTGGACGAGTCCAACCTGCAGCGTCAGGTGATCCACGGCCAGTCCGACGTGGGCAAGCCGAAGGCGTTGTCGGCCAAGGAGTCGGTGGCCGAGATCAACCCGTTCGTCACCGTCAACCTCCACCAGGAGCAGCTGACGAGCGACAACGCGCTGGACATCTTCCGCGACTACGACCTGATCCTGGACGGGACGGACAACTTCGCCACCCGTTACCTGGTCAACGACGCGGCCGTGCTGCTCGGCAAGCCGTACGTGTGGGGCTCGATCTTCCGGTTCGAGGGCCAGGTGAGCGTGTTCTGGGAGGACGCGCCGAACGGCCAGGGCCTGAACTACCGCGACCTCTACCCCGAGCCGCCGCCGCCCGGCATGGTCCCGTCGTGCGCCGAAGGCGGCGTGCTGGGCGTGCTGTGCGCGTCCATCGGCTCGGTGATGGTGACCGAGGCGATCAAGCTGCTCACCGGCATCGGCGAGCCGCTGCTCGGCCGCCTGATGGTGTACGACGCGCTGGAGATGTCGTACCGGACGATCCGCATCCGCAAGGACCCGGAGTCCAAGCCGATCGAGGGTCTGATCGACTACGACGCGTTCTGCGGTGTCGTGTCCGACGACGCCCAGCAGGCCGCCGCCGGCCACACGATCACCCCGCGCGAGCTGAAGGACAAGTTCGAACGGGGCGAGGACTTCGCGCTGATCGACGTCCGCGAGCAGCACGAGTGGGAGATCGTCAACATCCCCGGTGCGGTGCTGATCCCCAAGGACAAGATCCTCTCGGGCGCGGCGCTGGCCGAGCTCCCGCAGGACAAGCCGATCGTGTTGCACTGCAAGTCCGGCGGCCGGTCCGCGGAGGCGCTGGCGGCGCTGCACCAGGCCGGCTTCCGCGACGCGGTGCACGTCGGCGGCGGCGTGCTCGGCTGGGCCAGGGACGTCGACCCGAGCCTGCCGACCTACTGAGCGGAGCCAAGCCGGTAGCGTGCCGGATCGTGAGTGCGTCCCCACCGCCCCTGCACGTGCGTGCGGCTTTCGGTGTCAAGGAGATCGAGCCCGAGCTCCTCGACACCGGGCCGCAGTGGCGGTGTGGCGAGCTCGCGCTGCGACCGGCCACCAACACCGCCGAGGCGACCTGGGTCGCCCAGACCCTCGGCGACCTGCACGTACCCGAGCTGCGTATCGGGCGGCCGGTGCGGGCCAGCGACGGGCGTTGGGTGGTCGGCGGCTGGGCGGCGTTCCACCACCTCGACGGCCGGCCCGAGCCGCGCTACGACGAGGTCGTCGCCGCGTCGCTGCGGTTGCACAAGGCCACCGCCGACCTGCGCGTGCCTCGCTTCCTCGCCGCCCGGACCGACGTGTTCGCGGTGGCCGACCGGGTCGCGGCCGGCTGGGGCGAGTCGGCCGAGGAGGCCCGCCTCGACCCGGCACAGGGCGGCCGGCTCTTCGACGTGCTCGCCGGCACCCGCAAGCCGCTGACCGTCAAGTCGCAGGTCGTGCACGGCGACCTGTTCGGCAACGTCCTCTTCGACGGTGATGCCGCACCCGGCATCACCGACTTCACCGCCTACCACCGGCCCGCCGAGTGGGCGGCCGCGGTGGTCGTCGTCGACGCGCTCGCCTGGGGCGGCGCGGACGACGGCATCCTGCGTCGCTGGTCGCACCTGCCCGAGTGGTCCCAGGCGCTGCTGCACGCGCTGCTGTTCCGCCTCGCCGTGCACGCCATGCACCCGCACTCGACCGAGCAGTCCCTGCGCGGCCTCGAGCGCGCCGCGCACCAGATCACACAGCTGTGACGCTCGACCCAAGCACCCGCCACAACAGCTCGGCACACGCCCGCAGCGGGTCCCCGTCCATGATCGCCGTGCCGACGACCAGCGCCAGCGCCGTGATGACGAGCGCGTTGACGTTGGCCTGCCGGGACTCCAGCAGCAGCGCGGCGATCAGCACGAACGGCACGCCGCCCAGCACGTAGGCGAGGACCAGCTGCGCCGTGAGCGAGTAGTCGCCGGCGAACGTCGCCGCGGCAGCGTAGCCCCAGCCGGCGAACCCGCCGCCGCCGACGACCAGCACCCACAGCGCGCCCGCGCGGCCGGTCGGCGGCAGCCAGGTGACCTCGAGCGTGCCCCAGGCGAGCAGCCCGAGCGCGGCGAACAGCGCGGCCAGCATGCCGAGGACCCCGAGCACGGACAGGGTCGGCAGTTCGTCCACCGGTTGGACCGGCAGGCTGCCCCGGTCGAGCGTGAAGAGCACCGCGAGCGTGCCGGTCGTCGCCGAGCCCACCACCCACGTGCCCACCAGATGCCGCACCACCAGGCTCAACACGGTCCTCCGGGAATAATTGAGCGTGCAACTACCTTGTTTCCGGCGTAGGCTCATCCTGACCTCAGAGGAGGGTGTCATGCCGGCCATCACCGCGGACACGCTGACCTTGTCCCGTCTCCCCGAGCTGCCCCTGCCCGACACCGCGTGGCGCGGCGTCGGCCGGGTGGTCACCTCGCAGCGGTTCCTGGAGGGCGAGGGCTTCCAGGTCCGCCGGCCGTTCCCCGGCGTCGACCTGGCGCTGGCCGACCCGTTCCTGCTGCTGGACCACATGGGCGCCGTCGAGTACGGGCCCGGCGAGGCGAAGGGCGCGCCGTGGCACCCGCACCGCGGCTTCGAGACTGTGACGTACATGATCGACGGCGCGTTCGAGCACACGGACTCGATCGGCGGCGGCGGGCTCATCACCGACGGCGCGACGCAGTGGATGACCGCCGGGGCCGGCATCCTGCACAACGAGGTGCCGCCGCAGGACATGGTCGCTCGCGGAGGTCTCTTCCACGGCGTGCAGCTGTGGGTGAACCTGCCGCGCGCCAAGAAGATGACGACGCCCCGCTACCAGGACATCGAGGCGAACGACGCCACCCTGCTGTCGAGCGACGACGGCGGTGCGCTGGTCCGGGTGATCGCCGGCTCGCTGGCCGGGCACGACGGTCCGGGCGTGACGCACACCCCGATCACCTACCTGCACGCGACGGTCAGCCCGGGCGCGCGGCTGGCGATGCCGTGGCCGGCGGACTACAACGCGCTGGCGTACGTGCTGTCCGGGCGCGGCACGGCCGGCCAGGAACGGCGTCCGCTCGAGGAGGGCCAGCTGGCCGTGTTCGGCCCCGGCGACGCCCTGACCGTGCAGGCGGCGGACTCGCAGCCGGCGAACAGCCCGACCGGCTGGGAGATCCTGGTGCTGGGCGGCCTGCCGATCAACGAGCCGGTGGCGCGGTACGGCCCGTTCGTGATGAACACGCGCCAGGAGATCGTCGACGCGTTCGAGGACTTCCAGGCGGGCCGCTTGGGGCAGATCCCCGCGGAGCACCTGGCTCACCGAACCCGGGCGGACGAGAACCTCTGAGCGAGAGGCGAACCCGAACGCGCGCAGCGAAACCGGCGAAGCCGACGCCGAAGGCGCTCTCGAATCGTGAGTCGCCGCCCGCGAATCCGCCGACGGCCCCGACCCCCGTGGAGCGACCGGCCAGGCCTCAGCTCAGGGCCGCCAGCGGTACTCGCGCATCCTGATCCGCTGACCGTCCGCGAGCACTCCCTCGCCCCGCAAGAGCTCGAGCTGCTCACGCACGAGGTGCGGCGCCGGCGTCCCGTTGGCCCGCAGAACGCGGTGCCAGGGCAGGTCATGCCCGTCCTCGTTGAGGATCCGGCCCACCAGGCGGGGCGTGGAAGCGCCGGCGAGGGCGGCGATGTCGCCGTAGGTGGACACCCGGCCCGCCGGGATCGACGCGATCAACTCTCGGACGCGTTCGTGCAGTGCCTCGTCCACGCGGCCAAGTATGACGGCGTGCCGGTGCGGCCAACGTCGGTGGGCCGTGTTTTCATCGTCGGCGTGGTCACGACCGCGAGCCAGCCGGCTCCCCGGCTCGTACGCCGGCCCGTGGCACCCCGACGGCCCTCCCGGTGGGATGCCGCGGCCCAGCGCGTCCTCGACGGCGCCGAGGGCTTCGTCCGCGTCCTCGGCGGGCCCGGCACCGGCAAGACCACCCTGCTCGCCGAGGTCGCCGCGGACCGCATCAGGCGCGGCGGCGTCGATCCCGACCAGCTGCTCGTCATCACCGCGAACCGGCGCGCCGCCACCCACGTCCGCGAGACCGTCAGCGGCCTGCTGAGCACCGAGGACATGCGCGCGGTCCGCGAGCCCCTCGTCCGCACCGTGCACTCCTACGCCTTCTCCGTCCTGCGCCTGCACGCCGCCATGCGCGACGTGCCCGGGCCGCGGCTGCTCTCCGGGCCCGAGCAGGACGCCGTGGTCCGCGAGCTGCTCGCCGGCGACGTCGAGGACGAGGCTCACTACTGGCCCGACCGGCTCTGGCCCGCCCTGTCCGTGCCGGGCTTCGCCGAGGAGCTGCGCGACCTCATGCTCCGGGCGGCCGAGCGCGGCCTCGGGCCCGAGGACCTGATCAGGGTCGGGCGGGACGCCAAGCGCGACGAGTGGGTCGCCGCCGGCCGGTTCGCCCGCCAGTACGAGCAGGTCACGCTCCTCGCCGGGGCGGACAGCGCGGCCGCACAGGAGAGCGCGCCGGCCCTGGACGCCGCCGAGCTCGTCGCGAGCGCCCTGCTCGCCTTCGAGACCGACGCCGAGCTGCTCGCGAGCGAGCGGGACCGGGTCCGCTACCTGCTCGTCGACGACGCCCAGCACCTCGACCCGCTGCAGTACCGCCTGCTGGCCCGACTCGGCTTCGCCGCCAAGGAGTTCGTCCTCGCCGGCGACCCCGACCAGGCCGTCTTCTCCTTCCGCGGCGCGGATCCCCGCCTGCTCGCCGACACCCAGCCCGACGGCGGCACCATCGTGCTGAGGGAGAGCCACCGCCTCGCGCCCGCGGTCCGCCAGGCCGTCGCCCGCCTGGCCGCCCGGCTGCCGGGCGTCGCGCCGCAACGCCCGGCGCTCGATGTCGAGGAACCGCCCAGCCCCGACGGCCGGGTCGCCGTCTGTCTGCACGCCACCGACGCCGCCGAGGCCGCGTGGGCCGCCGACCAGCTGCGCCGCGCGCACCTCATCGACGGCGTGCCCTGGTCGGAGATGGCCGTGCTCGTCCGCTCCGCCGAGCGCTCCGCGCCGATCCTGCAGCGCGCGCTCGCCTCCGCGGGCGTCCCGGTCACCACCGACGCCGACGAGCTGCCGCTGGCCCGTCAGCCCGCCGTGCGCCCGTTCCTCGAGCTGCTGCGTATCGCCGCCAACCCGTACCTGCTCGACCCCGCCCGCGCGGAGATGTTGCTGTCCTGCCAGTTCGGCGGCGCCGACCCGCTGGCGCTGCGCCGGCTGCGGCGCGCGCTGCGCCGCCTCGAGCTGGCGAGCGGCGCCGACCGGCCCAGCGACGAGCTGCTCGTCGAGGTGCTGCGCGACGCCGCGGACGACGACGACCGGCTCACCGCGCTCGCGGAGGACGAGGCGGCGAGCGTGCACCGGGTCGGCGCGCTGCTGCGCATCGCCCGGAGGGCCATCGCCGAGCACGCCGGCGTCGAGCAGGTGCTGTGGCTGGTGTGGCGGCAGAGCGGGCTCGAGGACCGCTGGGTCGCCCAGTCCCGGCGCGGCGGCGCGCTCGGCGCGCACGCCGACCGCGACCTCGACGCGATCGTCGGGCTGTTCCACGCGGCCGGGCGCTACGCCGACCGGTTGCCCGGCGCGGGCGTCACCGGGTTCGCCGAGTACCTTGCGGCGCAACGGATCGTGGGCGACACGCTCGCGCCGTCCGCACAGCGCGGCGAGGCCGTCTCGGTCCTCACCGCGCATGCGGCCGTCGGTCGCGAGTGGACGGTCGTGGCCGTGCTCGGTGTGCAGGAGGGCGCCTGGCCGGACCTGCGGCTGCGCGGGTCGCTGCTGGGCGTGGAGCGGCTCACCGACCTGCTGTCCGGAGTAGACGGTGTGGAGCTGTCCGCCACCGCGCCGCTGCTCGCCGAGGAGCGCCGGCTGCTGCTCGTCGCCGCCAGCCGGGCGCGGCACACGCTGCTGCTGTCCGCGATCCGCGGCGAGGACGAGCAGCCGTCGCGGTTCCTGTCCGAGATCGCCGGCGGTGACGTCGAGGAGGCCGCCCGTCCCGTGCGGCTCGGCCCCAACCGCGCGCTCGTGCTCGCCGACCTGGTGGGGGAGCTGCGCCGCGCGGTGTGCGACGGCACCGCT
>NZ_JBOHGA010000074.1:0-27801 GCF_050699915.1 Actinophytocola sp. | reverse complement strand
CCGCGAGCCGGCTGGTCCGGCTGGCCGACCGGCTCGGGCTGCCGGTGCTGACGCTGGTCGACACGCCCGGCGCGGCCGCGTCCCCGGCCGCCGAGCTCGCCGGCGCGGGACCGGCGATCGCGGAGCTGTTCGCGACGATCGCGGCCGCGCGGGTGCCGGTGACGACGCTGGTGATCGGCGAGGGCGGCTCGGGTGGCGCGCTGGCGCTGTGCTCGCCGGACCGGCTGTGGATCGCGCCGGACGCGTACTTCTCGGTCATCGCCCCGGAGCTGGCGGCGGCGATCCTCAAGCGGGACCCGGAGTCGGTTCCGGAGCTCGCGGGCCAGCTGCGGCTGCGCCCCGCGGAGCTGCTGGAACTCGGCGTGGTGCAGGGGATCGCGACGCGCTAGCGCTCTACCGGCCGCACCTCGCGGGCCGAGTCGAGCAGGTGGCCGTCCGCGCACCGCAGCGTCACGTCGACGGGCGCGCCGCAGCCGGCGTGGGTGAGCTCCACCGGCGGGCCGTCGGAGTCGGCGAGGTAGCGGTCGCCCCACCGCATGAGGGACACCAGCACCGGATAGAGGTCCATTCCCTTGCGCGTCAACCGGTACTCGTGCCGGGCGCGCTGCCCGAGCACCTGGTACGGCTCGCGGCGCAGCACGCCGTGCTCGACGAGGACGGACAGCCGCGCGCTCAGGACCTGCCGCGGCGCCCCGGTGTTCGCGCGGATGTCGTCGAACCGGCGGACACCGCGGAACGCCTCGCGGAGTACGAGCATCGTCCAGCGCTCGCCGACCAGCCCGAGCGTGCGGGCGATCGAGCAGTCCTCCGGCAGGTAGTGCGGCTGGGTCACCCCTCGATGCTAATCCGCCGCCGGTAGGTCCACCTACTCCCGGCGGCGTGCCCGCCCGCGCCGTGCTCACCCCGGTTGAGCAGCGCGAATGTCGCCGCGCAACGGACGCGCCGGACCCCTGCCGAACGCGAACATTCTCCTCGACGAAAGGAGATCCACAGATGACCACCACGACCGAGAAGCCCCGTCCCGCCGCCGCGCCACGCCCTGCGCCCCGCTCCCTGGCCGCCGCCGAGAACGCCTTCCTCGCCTTCGCCAGACGGGCCGGCCTGCCGGCGCTGCGGGTGAGCCTCGCGATCACGTTCCTCTGGTTCGGAGCCCTGAAGATCACCAACGACACACCGGTCGGCGAGTTCGTGGCCGGCACGGTCGACTGGATACCCGGCGTGGCCGGGTCCTGGTTCGTCCCGTTCCTCGGCGTCGTCGAGGTGCTGCTGGGCCTGGCACTGCTGTGCAACACCGGACTGCGGGTGGTGCTGCCGCTGCTGTTCGCGCACCTGGTCGGCACGTTCCTGGCCCTGGTCACCCAGCCGGACGTCACCTTCCAGGACGGCAACCCGGTGATGCTCACGACCGAGGGTGAGTTCGTCGTCAAGAACCTCATCCTGCTGAGTGCCGTGCTGGTTCTCTACGGTCGTCGCAAGGCCTGAGTCCGACTTCTCAGTCCGTCCTCAGCAAATCCCAGGCAATATCGATGGCAAGGAGAGAGGACGGACACGACATGCGGCTCAACGACGTGGTGCGGCGCTCGGCGCTGCTGGTGCCGGTCGGCGCCGGGGCGGCGATCATGCGAGCGGGGTGGCAGGTGCCGGCCGCGATCGGCGGCAAACCGGAGGGCGAGCGGCTGGCGCGGATGCGCCGGTCGCCGCACTTCCGGGACGGCCAGTTCCACAACACGGTGCCGGCGAGCATCGCGCCGCCGTCCAGTGGGCCGGGCGTGCTGCGGGACATGTGGTTGGGCAAGGAGACGCGCAAGCCGTCCCAGCCCGTGCCGCTGGTGGTGCCCTCGTTCGAGGCGCCGCCGGCGGACGGGTTGCGCGCGACGTGGCTGGGCCACGCCACGGTCCTGGTCGAGCTGGACGGCCGCCGCCTGCTGTTCGATCCGGTGTGGAGCGAGCGCGTGTCGCCGTCCACTGTGCTCGGTCCGCGCCGGCTGCACCCGGTGCCCGTCGAGCTGGCGGAACTGCCGCCGGTCGACGCGGTCGTCATCTCGCACGATCACTACGACCACCTGGACATGGTGACGATCCGGCGCATCGCCGAGCTGTGGCCGCGGACCCGCTTCGTGGTGCCGCTCGGCGTCGGCGCGCACCTGGAACGCTGGCGGATCCCGGCGACCCGCATCACCGAGCTGGACTGGAACGAGCAGACGACGGTGGACGGCCTCACCCTGACGGCGACCGCCGCGCGGCACTTCTCGGGCCGCCTACGCCCCGGCGGCAACGGCACGCTGTGGGCGTCGTGGGTGGTGGCGGGCGGTGACCACCGGATCTTCTACACGGGCGACTCGGGCTACTTCGACGGCTACCGCGAGATCGGCGAGGAACACGGGCCCTTCGACGTGACGTTCATCCAGATCGGCGCCTATTCCCCGTACTGGCCGGACATCCACATGACTCCGGAGGAGGGCGTGGCCACTCACCGGGCGGTGGGTGGCGGGTTGTTGGTGCCGGTTCATTGGGGGACGTTCAACCTGGCACCGCACGCTTGGTCCGAGCCCGTGGAGCGGTTGTTGGCCGCTGCCGGGTCTGATGTTCGGGTTGCTGTGCCTCGGCCCGGGGAGTCGGTTGGGGTCGAGGGTTCGATCGATGTCGGGTGGTGGCGGCGGGTCGCCTGACTCGGGATTTTGGGGGAGGGAGAGCCGGGGGCCGGTGCGCGCGGTTCTGTGCTGTTCGCTGCGCTGGTTTGGCGCCCTTGCGTTTGTGTTGTGGTTGGGAGCGCCCGGGTTTTTACTGCTGTGCTTTGGGTTGGCGCTCTTTCGTTGGGCCCGATCAACCTCTTGCGGATTCCAGGTGGTTCCGCGCTGCCTGTTCCAGGTGGTTCAGGTCTGAGGCGATGGTGGCGAACGTGTAGCCCTCTGCCAGGCGACGGGCCGCTGTGGCGCCTTCGGGGGTGTGGATTCCCGCTGCGATCCCGGCCTGCTTGGCCGCGTCGCGGATTCGGGCGACCGCCGATTCGAACTTCTCCGATACCGCCGGGTCCATCGGGTACGCGCCGCCTACCGCCAGGCTCAGGTCCGACGGGCCCACATAGACACCATCCAGCCCGGGAGTCGCGCAGATCGCGTCTACTTCGGACAGCGCGGTGGGAGTCTCGATCATCGCGATTACCACGTTGCGTTCGTTGGCCTCGGCCGGTCGCAGGCCGGAGCGGTTGGACGCGAACGACCGCCTGCCCACCGGTGGGTAGCGGACGGAGGCCACCGCTGCGGCGGCGTCCGCCGGCGTCTCGATCAGCGGGACGATCACGCCCACCGCGCCGGCGTCCAGGGCTCGGCCGATCGGGGTGATGTCGTTGGCCTCTACTCGGACCAGGCCGACCGAACCGCCGGCCGCGTCGATCGCCTGCAGGCCGCTCAACAGGCCCGAGTAGCCGAGGTAGCCGTGCTGTCCGTCCAGACACACGTAGTCGTAGCCCAGGCGCGCGATGCGTTCGGTCGCTACCGGCGCGTCCAGTGCGCACCAGTAGCCGAGCACGCGCTCGCGAGCACGCAACCTGGCGGCGAACGTCATGGCGGGCCTCCCATCGACACGGCTGCCCGCCAGTTTGCCAAGGCCTAGTTCGCCTCGCCCGTCAGCGCGAACGAGCGCAGGCGCTGCGTGGCACCGACCGTCCCGACCACGATGAACACGGCCGACATCACCATGGCCGTGCCCAACGAGACCGACGAGTCGATGAACGGCGTCTCGCCCACCGCGTCGGCGAACGTCATGGCGTGCTCGCGGACGCTGAACACCCGCGCCCCGTCCACGAAGCTCACCAGCACGTTCTCCCACAGCATGATGTACACCAAGCCCACCGCGACCGGCCGCTTCGACAGCACGCTCAGCGCCAGGAACAGCGCGCAGTACGCCAGCGACCCGACCGCCGCGGCCACCACGATCCCCGCGGCGAGGGTGCTCGAGCCGGCGATCAGCGCGGCCGCGGCCAGCGGCACGCCGATGGCGACCGTGGTGACCACCCAGGCCACGACCAGCTTCGACAGCACGATCTCGCTGCGCGGCAACGGCTTCGTCAACACGTGGGTGATCGTGCCGTCGTCGATCTCCAGGCCCAGCACGCTGCTGCCCACGATCAGCGCGGTCAGCGGCAGGATCACGCTCAGCCCGAGGTTGCCGAACACGGTCGGTCCCCAGTCGGCCTCGGACACGTCGGCGGACACGCCGATCAGCGTCAGGCCGATCAGCACGAGGGGCATGGGCAGCAGCAACAGGACCCGCCGCCGACCCAGCAGGGCGCGCAGGGTGATGCCGATGATCGTCAGGTTCATGTCGCCACCAGGTAGGAGAAGACCTTCTCGAGGGACTCGTCGGCCGGCCGCACGCTCGTGAGCCGGATGCCGGACGTCTTGGCCTGCTTGGCGAGCGCCCGGGTGAACGTGCCGTAGTCGTTCGCGTGCACCTGCAGCGTGCCGTCCTCCACACGTACCCCGGTGACCGACTGCTGTCCCATGAGGACGGTCGCCAGGCGCCGGTCGTCGGAGGACTGGATGGTGAACTCGTGCGGGCGGTTGGTCATCAGCCGCCGGATGTGCCGGTAGTCGCCCGACGCCGCGAGTCGGCCGGCCACGATCACCTGCACGGTCCCGGACAGCTGCTCGACCTCCTCGAGGATGTGCGAGCTGAACAGGATCGTCCGGCCCTCCTCCTCGGCCATCCGGTGCAGCAGCTCCATCATGTGCAGCCGCTGGCGCGGGTCCATGCCGTTGAACGGCTCGTCCAGCAGCAGCACGCGCGGGTCGTGCACGAGCGCGGCCGCCACGCGGGTCCGCTGGCGCATCCCCTTGGAGTACGTGCCGATCCGCCGGTCCTGCGCGTCGGTCATCTCGACGATCTCGAGCGCCCGGCGCGCCGCGTCCTCGGGTGCGGGCAGCTTGTGCAGGCGGGCGGACGCGAGCACGAACTGCCACGCGGACAGGAAGCCCGGCACGCTCTCCCGCTCGGTGACCAACCCGAGCGTCTTGTACATGGCCGGGTTGCGCCACGCCGGGTCTCCGCCGACGAGCACGCTGCCCTGCGACGGCGCGAGCAGCCCCGCCATCAGGTGCAGCACGGTCGTCTTGCCGGCCCCGTTCGGGCCGAGCAGGCCGGTGAGTCCCGGCCCGATGGTGAGCGTCACGTCGTTGACGGCGACCACGTTGCCGTACCACCGCGACACGGCAGAAAGTTCTACGGCGGTCATGCTGTTCCGCCTCCCCGAATTTCACCCGCGTGGTTGCGTCGGGTTGGCGCTGCGCCGGTCAGGTGCGTGTCTGTGGCCGGGTTGCGTCCCGTTCCCCTTGGGTGCGGCTGGGAGCCGCTCGGCTCGTGCGTCATGCCTTTGCCTTCCGGTAGCGCCAGACGGTGCATGCCGCGCCGACGAGCACGATGGCCAGGGCGACCAGGCCGTACACCGGCCCGTACGATCCGATGTCGATCACGCCGCCGTCGAACAGCCACCGGTCGACGCCGTTGAGCAGGTTGACCGGGTTGACGAGCCCGGCGAGGTGGGCCGCGTCGCCGGTGCTGAACGCCATCAGCGCGCCGGACACCGGGGCGGTGAGCAGCGAGACCGCGACGATCATGCCGGTCGCGAACACCCGCCGCCCGGTCAGCGCCGCGAACGGCAGCGCGATCGCCGCCAGCACCGTCGCGTGGATGGCCGCCGCCAGCAGGCCGACCAGCAACCCGCCGGCCTCGGAGAACACCCCGGAGATCCCGTCGTCGGTGCTGAACGCCATGCCCAGGAAGAGAATCAGCATCGGCGCGCCGAGCATCACGAACGTCGCCGCGGCGAGCGCCGCGAGCTTGGTCAGCGCGTAGTCGGCGCGGCGTAGCGGCCGGGACAGGTACAGCGACAGCACGTTGCCGCGCAGGTCGGTGGACACCAGCTCGGGCGCCACCACCGCGACGAACGCCGTCGCCGCGTAGGTGAACGTGGACGCGATGCCGACGTAGTCGATGACCTCCGTCGGCAGCTGCGTGTTGACCACGACGAGCACGAGCGCGGCCATGCCGGCCAGCGACAGCAGGCCGAACGGCAGCACCTTCGCCCAGGCGCTGCGGCCCAGGCCGTAGGCGCCGCGCACGCTGTGCGTGAACAGCGAGCGGGACGAGTAGGCCCGGCCGAGGCGCGGGCCCTCGTAGCGTTGGTAGCCGATGTCGTGGATGACACCGGTGTTCTGCTCAGACATGGGCGGCCTCCGCGGGCATGTCCCGGAACAGGTCGGCGACCTGGTGGCGGTGGCGCTCGAGCCGGCGCAGCGACAGGTCGAGGTCGGCGATCGCGTCGCGGATGAGGTCGTAGGTCGCCCCGTCGTCGCCCTCGTCGCGGTCCTCGGCGTCGTCGCCGGCACCGAGCCGGACCATCAGGGCCCGGTCGTTGCGCCGGACGCCGAGCCCGGCCGCGACCAGCATCGCCATCAGCGCCTCGGGGTCCTCGTCGATCTCGACCATCAGCATGTCGGACTGCCGGGTCATGGACGACAGCGACGCCGAGCGCAGTAGCCGGCCGGCGTCGATCGCGACCAGCGAGGTGCAGATCCGCTCGATCTCACCCAGCAGGTGCGAGCACACGACCACCGAGATGCCGAACTCGGTCCCGATCCGGTGGACCAGATCGAGCATCGCGCGCCGGCCCTCCGGGTCGAGGCCGTTGGTCGGTTCGTCGAGCAGCAGCAGCTCGGGGTCGTGCACCAGCGCCTGCGCGAGCTTGACCCGCTGTTTCATGCCGGTGGAGTAGCCGCCGATGCGCCGGTACCGCTCCTCGTAGAGCCCGACGTGCCGCAGCGTCTCGGACGCCCGCTCGCGGGCCATCGCCTTGGGCAGGCCGCTCACCCGCGCCATGTGTGTGACGAACTCGGCCGCGATCACGTCCGGCGGCAGGCAGTCGTGCTCCGGCATGTAGCCGACTCGCCCGCGCACCGCCTCTCCGTCGGTGAGCGGGTCGAGCCCCAGCACCCGGATCTGACCACCGGTCGGGACCAGCAGGCCGAGTGCGAGCTTGATCAACGTGCTCTTCCCGGCGCCGTTCACCCCCACGAGCCCGACGATCCCGGGCTCCACGGCGACCGTGAGATCCGCCAACGCGGTCACCTTGTTGTCGTAGCGCTTTTCCAGCGCCTTCGTCTCGATGAGCACCACGGGCCAACCCTAGGGTCGGTGTCGTGGCGGGGGCATCCGGCCCAACCCCTGATTTCTCCCTTAGGGACCCCGAGACTCTCGACTTGAGCTGGAGCGCGCTCCAGCTCATAGGCTCGCGGCATGCGACTCGGAGTGCACATCACCGCGTTCACCGTGCCCGACGGCCCGCCCGGCATCGCGCCGGAGCTGGCCAGGGTGGGCCAGGCGGTCGAGGCCGCCGGCGTGACCCACCTGTCGGTCATGGACCACTACTTCCAGATGGACCGCGTCCTGCCGGCCACCGACCCGATGCTCGAGGGCTACACCACGCTCGGGTTCCTGGCCGCGCACACGTCCACGACCCGGCTCGGCCTGCTCGTCACCGGCGTCAGCTACCGCCACCCGGGCCTGCTCGCCAAGATCGTGTCCACTGTGGACGTGTTGTCCGGCGGTCGGGGCGAGCTGGGCATCGGGGCGGCGTGGTACGAGCGTGAGCACCGCGGCCTCGGCGTGCCGTTCCCGCCGGTCGCGGAGCGGTTCGAGCGGCTGGCGGAGACGCTGCGGATCTGCCGGCAGATGTGGGACCCGGCGAACACCGGTCCGTTCGAGGGCAAGCACTACCAGCTGGCGGAGACGCTGTGCGTGCCGCAGCCGATCGGCAAGCCGCCGATCCTCATCGGCGGGGGCGGGGAGCGCAAGACCCTGCGGCTGGTCGCCGAGTACGCCGACGCGTGCAACCTGTTCGCGTCCTCGCCCGAGGAGCTCGGCCGCAAGCTGGACGTCCTGCGCGGCCACTGCGACGACGTCGGCCGGGACTTCGCGACGATCCAGAAGACGCTCCTCGCCACCACCCGGCCGACCGAGGCGGACCGCTTCGCCGAGGACATGACGCCCTACGCGAAGCTCGGCTTCGACACGGCGATCGTCATGCCGCCCGGCGACGCCCCGGCGCGGTGGATCGACGAGTTGGGCGCCCCGATCGCCGCGCGGCTAGCCGACCTCTGAGCGCAGCGCCCGCACGAACAGGAACACCGGCTTGGTCTCGAGGATCTCGAACAGGTCCGGGTCGACGGCCGCATCCGGGGTGGGCCGCGGCTCGTCGACCACGTCGATGGCGAAGCCCGCCGCGCGCAGCGCGCCGAAGATCGCCGACAGCGGGCGGCGGTACATCCGCGCCGTGACCCGCTGGCCCGACCAGTCCCACTCCTCGTCGATGAGCTCGGTGCGGTGGTAGTCCGTCCGGTCGGACAGGAGCCAGCCGGTGATCGGGTGGTGCACGGAGAACACGAGCGCGCCGCCGGGCGCCAGGCAGCGGCGCAGCTCACCGAGGATCGGCGCCCAGTCCGCGAGGAAGTGCAGCACCAGCGACGCCACGACCACGTCGACGCTCTCCGACGCGACGTCGAGCGGGCGCTCGAGGTCGGCCACCTCGACGCGGGCGCGGTCGCCCATGCGCTCCCGGGCCAGCTCGACGAGCCGGGGCTCCCGGTCCAGCGCCAGCACGTCGGCGCCCCGCTCGACCAGCTGGGCCGTGAGCACCCCGGCGGCGCAGCCGAGCTCCAGGACCCGCTTGCCGGCGAGGTCGCCGGCCAGGCGCAGGATCGCCGGCCGGTCGTAGTGGGTGTTGGGCGGACTCCGTACGGACATGCGGGCGTAGGTGTCGGCGTGCTCGGCGAAGATTCCGTTGTCAGCCACCCGATCGATCATAGGATCGCCGGATGACCGTGCTCAGTGTGTTGGACAGCTGCCTGGACTGGGCGGACGGCGTCGTGGCGGGAGTCGGCGCGGACCACCGCGACGCGGCGACGCCGTGCCCGGAGTTCACCGTCGACGGCCTGGTCGCGCATCTCGTCGACGGCCTCGCCTGGTACGGCGCGCTGCCCGCCGGCGGCGCGACGGATCCGCGCGAGGTCACGGGGCCCGGCCTGGAGTCCGGCTACGTCGACGCCTTCCGCGCGGCGCGGGCCGTGGTCCGGCGCAACTGGACGCCGCCGCGGCTGGACGACACGTTCGCGCTGCCCGTCGGCGAGGTCACCGGGGTCGGCATCACCGAGTACACCGTCGTGGAGGTGCTCGGCCACGGCTGGGACCTGGCGGTCGCGACCGGCCAGCCGGTCCGTGTGGCCGACGACCTCGCCGAGGCGGCGCTGAGGATGGCGCGCGGGCTCGGGGAGGACACCCTGCGCAGCCCGGGCATGATGGGCGCCCCGACACCGGTCGACGCGGACGCGCCGGCGATCGACAGGTTCGTCGCCTACCTCGGGCGGCGGCCGGTGACCGGCTAGTCCGAGGTCAGGCGCGGTGCACCGGCATCTGCGCGCCGCTGATCGGGGAGGCCTCGTCGCCGGACAGGAACAGGATCGTGCGGGCGATGTCGGCCGGGGCGACCCAGTCCGCGCGGTTGGAGTCGGGCATCGCCTGGCGGTTGGCCGGGGTGTCGATCACGCCCGGCAGGACCGCGTTGACCCGCACGCCGTCGCCGGCGTACTCCGCGTCCAGCGCCGCCACCAGGGCCAACACCGCCGCCTTCGAGGCGATGTAGCCGGCCGCCCCGGAGAACGGGTGCAGCGCCGCCCTGGTCGACATGCACACGATCGACCCGCCGCCGGCCTCGGTCAGGTGCGGCAGCGTGTGCTGGCAGGTCAGGTAGGTGGCGCGCAGGTTGAGCCGCAGCTGCTCCTCGAACTCCTCGACCGGCGTCTCGTGCACCCGGCCGCCCGCGGCGAAGCCGCCCACCAGGTTCACCACCGCGCGCAGCGGTTTGTCCACATCGGACGCGGCGACGGTCGCGCACTCGCGCGCCGAGGCCACGTCGAACAGGTCGGCCTGGACCAGCTCCAGCCCGTCGCGCTCGGGCATCCGGGACAGCTCGCGCTCCGCGATCCACGGCACCACCGCGCGCCAGCCGGCGTCCAGGAACGCCGCCGTGACCGCCGAGCCGAGCCCGCCCGTGCCCCCGGTGATCAGCACCGACCGTCCCATCAGACCTCCAGCAGCTTGTCGCGCAGTCGCTTGACATCCTCCGCGCCGAACCCGTGCGCGGCGAGCCAGCCCAGCACACCGCCGTGGTCGGCGTCGAGCCGGGCCAGGAAGCCCTGCATGGTCGCCTCCCGCGGGCTGTGCTCGGCGGCCGGCAGCCGGTCGATGTCCTCGGCGTAGGTCGGCGTGCTGCGCAGCCGGTCCAGCACGAGGTCGATGCGCTCGCCGGTGGCGACGTAGTCCGCGACGACGACGTCGCGCGGCACGCCCGCCACGGTCAGCGCCATCGCCACGACCACGCCGGTGCGGTCCTTGCCCGCCGCGCAGTGCACCAGCGCCGCGCCGGGCGCCGTCGCCACCTCGCGCAGCGCCTCGACGACGTTCTCCGGGCGGTCCTCGAGGTAGCCGAGGTAGAACGAGAGCAGCAGCTCGGTCCCGTCCCGCTCGGCCGCCCGCCGCCGGTTGATCGCGAGCGCCTCGGCCGCCGTGTGGACCGCCGTGTCGGCGGCGGCGTCGGTCATGCCGAGGCTCTCCGGGAGCACGGACAGGTGCACGTGCCGGACCGACTCGACGGCGGTCAGCGGCCCCGGCCCCTCCTGTTTCACCTCGCTCGTGCTGCGCAGGTCGATCACCGTGGTCACCCCGAGCTCGTCGACCAGTCGGGTGATGTCGGCGGGCGAGAGGTCCTGCAGGTTGTCCGTGCGGATCAGCCGCCGCGGCACGGTCCGGGCTCCGCTGTCGGTCGGCAGGTCACCGACGTCGCGGGCATTGACTGCGTTCTCCAACTGAATCCAGGCCACCCGGCCATTCCAGCAGACGGGTCTGACGTCACCCACACGGGTGGAATTTGCCGAGGTCGCGGCGCGTGTGAGACCTTGGCGGGGTGACGGTCGTGAGGACTGCTAAGGAACGTCAGCTCGGCCGTCGCGTGCTGCTCGTCGTCGGCTTCCTGCTCATCGCCGCCAACATGCGCGCCGCGTTGACGTCCGTCGGCCCGCTGCTGGAGACGATCCGCCGGGACATCGGCCTGACCGCGAGCGAGGCCGGGTTCATCGGGACGCTGCCATTGCTCACGTTCTCCGCCGTGTCGCCGCAGGTGCCCCGGCTGGCCCGGCGGTTCGGCATCGACCTGATGCTCTGGCTCGCCCTGGTCGCGCTGATCGCCGGCATCGTGCTGCGCTCGCTGCCGGTGGTCGGGCTGCTGTGGGCCGGCACGGTGCTGCTGGGCGCCGCGATCGCGGTCGCCAACGTGCTGCTGCCGAGCATGATCAAGCGGGACTTCCCGGACCACATCAGCGCGGTCACCGGCGTCTACACCGCGGTGATCGGCGTGATCGCGTCCACCGCGGCCGGCGTTGCCGTGCCGCTGGCCGGCGTGCTGCCCGGCGGCTGGCGTGCCTCGCTCGGGTGCTGGGCCGGGCTGGCGCTGGTCGCGCTCGCCGTGTGGACGCCACAGCTGCGCCGGCCCGACCGGACACCGGAGCCCGAGACCGTCAAGCCGCGCGCGCCGTGGCGCTCCCCGCTCGCGTGGGAGGTCTCGGCGTTCATGGCGCTGTCCGCGTGCGGCTTCTACACGATGCTCGCCTGGTTCCCGTCGATCGTGGTCAGCACCGGCGCCGGCGAGGAGTATGCCGGCTGGATGCTGTTCGTGTACCAGATCGCCGGCGTGGTGATGAGCGGCGTCGTGCCGCTGGTGCTCACCCGGATGCGCGACCAGCGACCGGTGGCCACCGGCGGGGCGTTGCTCGCGATGCTCGGCTATCTCGGGCTCCTGGTCGCGCCCGGCCTGTCGCTGCTGTGGGCGACCGTCGTCGGGGTCGGCGCGGGCACGCTGTTCTTCCTCGCGCTCGCGTTCTTCAGCCTGCGCGCGGCCGATCCGCGCTCGTCGGCGTCGCTGGCCGGGATGGGGCAGTCGATCGGGTACCTGTTCGCCGCGGTCGGGCCGGTGGCGATCGGCGCGTTGCACGACGCGACCGGCGGCTGGCGGGCGCCGCTGGCGGTGCTCGCCGGGCTCGCGGCCGTGCACACTGTGGTGGGGTTGCGCGCCGGCCGGGACGCGCACGTCAGGGTCTGAGGAACAGCATGCGTCTGCTCGTCGTCGGCGGCTGCGGTCTGGTCGGGTCGATGGTGTTGCCGCATCTCGTGGCCATGCACCGGATCCGGGTGCTCGACCTGGTCGAACCGGCCGCGCCGGTGTCCGATGTGGAGTACCACGCCGGCGACCTGCACGACGTGGACCTTGTCGCGGCGCTCGCGCAGGGCGTCGACTCGCTGGTGTTCATGGCGATGGGTCCGGTGCGGGACTGGGGGAGCCCGGCCACCGCGCGGGCGCATCTCGATGTCGCCGTGCCGGGCATGTACGCGACGCTGACCGGCGCGCACCGGGCCGGCGTTCGGCACGCGGTGTACACGAGCAGCATGTCCGTCTACCGCTACCCGCTGGACGGCAAGGAGCCGCCGCCGGACCGGGAGGCGCCGGTCGACGAGCGGCTGGCCCGCTACCCGGACGAGACGACACCGCCGGACGCGAGCGACTTCTACGGGCTGGCCAAGCGCCTGGGCGAGGCGGTCTGTCGCAATGCGACGGTCGAGTGGGGGATGGACGCGGTCTGCCTGCGCCTGTGCTTCCCGACCGCGGACGAGGACTGGCCGCGCGGCGGTCCGGCGATGAAGCGTGCGATCGCCACGTCGGCGCGGGACGTGGCCGCGGCCATCGAGGCGGCCCTCGCCCGCCGCGGCAAGGGTTTCGACGCCTACGCCATCAGCGGCGACGCCGCCGAACGTACGATGAGCCTGGCCAAGGCGAAGGCGGAGCTCGGCTGGGCACCACGCGATCCCACACCCTGACGCGAGGAGGGCCGATGACCACCGAGGTCGACGAGCTGCGCGCGGCCGGCGTGACCATGCTCGAGCTGTCCTTTGTGGATAATGCCGGCATCACGCGGGTGAAGACCGTGCCGCTGGACCGGGTCGAGGACGCGGTGGCGCACGGGGTCGGCGTGTCGCCGTGCTTCGAGGCGTTCGGGTCCGACGACGTCATGGTGGCCGGCGAGTACCTCGGCGGCCCGGACGGCGACCTGCGGCTGGTGCCGGACCTGACGCGGGCGGTCGCGCTGTCGGCCATGCCGGGCTGGGCGTGGGCGCCGGCGAACAAGCTGACAAAGACACTGGAGCCGTTCGTCGCGTGCCAGCGGGCCTTCGCCGATCGGCAGGTGGCGGCCGCCGCGCGCCAGGGCCTCACCCTGCTGATGGCGTTCGAGCACGAGTGGATCGTCGGCTCGGCCGCCGCGGCCGGCTTCGAGCCGGCGTTCGACGGGCCCGCGTACGGCCAGATCCGCCTGGAGCAGGTCGCCGGGTACGCCGCCGCGCTGGTGGCGGACCTGTCCCGGCAGGGACTCGCGGTCCAGCAGTTCCACCCGGAGTACGCGACCGGGCAGCTCGAGCTGTCGGTGGCACCGCGCGACCCGGTCGCGGCCGCCGACGACGCCGTGCTGGTCCGCCACACCGTCCGGTCGCGCAGCCTCGCGCACGGCTGGCGCGCCACGTTCGCCCCGACCGTGGACCCGGCCGGCGCCGGCTCGGGCGGTCACCTGCACCTGTCGGTGCACGACGCCGACGGCAACACGCTCGCGGACCTGCGGCCGCCGGGCTCGGCGTTCCTCGCCGGGGTGCTGCGGGAGCTGCCCGCGCTGGTGGCGATCGGCGCCGGCCACCCGGCGAGCTTCCTGCGGCTGCAGCCCTCGCGCTGGGCCGGCGTGTGGCAGTGCTGGGGCCACGAGACGCGGGAGACGGCGTTGCGGATGATCGCCGGCACCGAGGAGTCGGCGAACGCCGAGCTCAAGTGCTTCGACGCGACGGCGAACCCGTACCTGCTCGTGGGCTGTGTGATCGCGGCCGGCCTGGCCGGCGTCGCGGACGAGCTGCGCCTGCCGGACCCCGTCGCCGGCGACCCGGCCCTGCTGGCCGACGACGCCCGGGACGCGGCCGGCGTCCACCGCCTGCCGACTACCGCGGCGGCCGCCGCCGACGCGCTCGCCTCGTCCGCGGTGCTCGCCGCGGCACTGGGGCCCGAGCAGCACGACGCGATCGTGACGGTCCGCCGCGCGGAGGCGAAGCGTTGCGCGGAGCTGGACACCGCGGCCCTGGCGGACGCGGTCCGGCGCCGCTGGTGAGCGCCACCGACGGCGTGCGGCTCGTCGACCAGCACTGCCACGGCGTCTTCGCCCGCGACCTGCCGGCGGCGGACTTCGCCGCGGGCCTGACCGAGGCGCCCGACCCGGGCGGGCGGGACCCGTGGCGTTCGATGCTCGGCCTGGCCGTGCGGCGCTGGTGCGCGCCCGTGTTGGACCTGCCCGCGCACGCCACCCCGGAGGAGTACCTGGCGCGCCGGACCGAGCTCGGCTGGCGGGAGGCCGCGACCCGGCTGCTGCGCGCCGCCGGGGTGGCGGACTGGTTCGTCGACACCGGCTACGGCGGCGACACCACCCCCGGTGAGCTGGCGGAGCTGGGCGGCGGCACCGGGCACGAGGTCGTCCGGATCGAGCAGGTCGCCGAGTCGGTCGCGTCCTCGGGCGCCGACACGCCGGTCGCCCTGCTCGACGGCATCCGCGCCGGGCTGCGGGAGCGGGCGGGAAGCGCGGTCGCCTTCAAGTCGGTCATCGCGTACCGCTCGGGGCTGGCACTGCCCGCGGATCCGCCGTCGCACGTGGCCGTCCGCGCCGCGGCGGACGACTGGCTCCGGTCGGGTATCACGCGGCTGCGCAACCACGTCCTGCACGCCTGGCTCGTCCACGAGGCGGCTCGCGTCGCCGCCGAGCTCGGGCTGCCGCTGCAGTTCCACACCGGGTTCGGGGACCCCGACCTGCACCTGCGCGACGCCGACCCGTTGCTGCTCACCGACTTCGTCCGCACCACCCCGGCCGACGTCGTGCTCCTGCACTGCTGGCCCTTCCACCGCAACGCCGCCTACCTCGCGCACGCCTTCGGCCACGTGTGGGTCGACCTCGGGCTCACGCTCGGGTTCGCCGGGCAGCGGGCCGGGGCCGTGCTCGCCGAGACGCTCGAGCTCGCGCCGTTCGAGTCGCTGCTCTACTCCTCCGACGGCTGCGACCTGCCCGAGCGTCACCACGTGGGCGCCGTCCTATGGCGACACCACCTCGGCCGCCTGCTCGACGAGTGGCTCGCCGACGGGGCGATCACCCGTGGGGACGCCGAGCGGCTCGCCGAGGACTTCGGGGCCGGCAACGCGCGCCGGCTCAGCTCGCGGCTCGCTGCCGGACCGGACCCGAGGTGACGAACGTGACCGCGCGGGACACGGTCGCCGGATCACGCAGCAGCCGCCAGTGGCCCAGGTCCTTGACCGTCACCAGCTCGGCCCCCGGCCACGCCTTGCGCAGCGCCACACTGTCCGCGTAGCGCGTCTCCCGGTCGTTCGGGTCGTGCACGGTGAGCAGCGGCGGCGCGACGATGTCGGCCACCTGGCTCGGGATGTCGAACGCCGCCCACGGCTCGCCCACGCGACGCTCCACTCGCGCCATCATCCGAGTGCGGATCCGCTTGTCGAAGCCGAGCATCGCGGCGAACAGCGCCGTGTAGGGCGTCGGCTGGGTCATCGGGGCCAGGAACACCAGCCGGCCCGCGGCCACGCCGCGGCGCAGCGCGTAGAACGTCGAGTTGGCGCCCAGCGAGTGCGCGATGATCGCGTGCGCGGGGCCATGTTCGGCCACCACCGCTCGGAGCGCGGCGGCCATCTCCGGGATCGTCGTGCGTCCCGGCCCGAGCTCGCCGGGGTCCGAGTCGCCGTGGCCGAGCGCGTCGAAGGCGACCACCCGGTAGCCGGCGTCGAGCAGCGGGCGGAGGTAGGCGCGCAGCTGGCCGCGGTGGCCGCCCCAGCCGTGCACCAGGTACACGACCGGCCCGCTGCCCCACGCGTGGCTGACCACGCGGCGCCCGCCGACCGACACCTCGACCGTCTGGCCGGGCGGGATCATCTCCGCGGGTCTGCCGCGGTAGGGCGGGATACGCAGCCAGAGTCGTTCCGCCCAGCGAGCGCCGACGGCGGGGGCGACCCGCTCGAGGGTGCCGAACGCGGTCCGTGTCGCCACGAAGCGGGCACCAGTCAGGAAACGAACGATCGTGCTTTTTTGTGCCGACATGTCTGCCCTTCCGAAGGAGAAGAGGTGGGGTCAGGCCCGAGCGCGGGCCAGGAGGGACTCGAACGCCGTGCGGGCGCGGCTCTCGGCGGTCCCGTCGCCGAGCAGGCGCTTGCAATGGTGGTAGGAGAGCATCACGCCGTCCAGCTCGAAGGCGAGCTGCTCCGGGTCGGCGTCGGCACGGAAGTGCCCTTCGGTGATGCCGGTGCCGAACACCTGGGCCAGCGAGTCCAGCCAGTCGCGCTGGTCGCGCACGACCCGGTCGCGCGCCGGGCCGGGCTGGTCGTCGAGCTCGCTCGCGGCTGCGACGAAGATGCAGCCGCCGGGCTGGGAGTTCCAGCGCAGCTTGTTCTCGAACATGGCCCGCACCCGCGGCTCCCCGCGCGGGGCGGCGACCGCCGGGATCACGACCTCGTGCAGGAACCGGGCCTTGGCGTGTTCGAGGACCTCGAGCTGCAGCGTCTCCTTGGACTTGAAGTGCGCGTACAGCCCGCTCTTGGAGAGCCGGGTGCTGGTCGCGAGCGTGCCGATGGACATGCCGGCGAAGCCGACCGTGCGGACCAGCTCGCCGGCCGCGTCCAGGATCGTCTCCCGGGTGGCCTCACCCTTGCTCACCATCGTAGAATAGCACGACCGTTCGGTTGTTTCAGTCCCAGACTTCGGCGGCGATCTCGACGATCAGCGCGAGCTTGGCGACCTGCTCGTCGTAGGTGAGGGTGTTGCCCTCGACGGTCGAGGAGAAGCCGCACTGCGGGGACAGGCACAGCTGCTCCAGCGGCACGTACTTCGCCGCCTCGTCGATGCGGCGCTTGATGTCGTCCTTCGACTCCAGCTCGCCCCGCTTCGTCGTGATCAGGCCCAGCACCACCTGCTTGCCCGGCGGCACGAACCGCAGCGGCGCGAACGAGCCGGACCGCGCGTCGTCGTACTCCAGGAAGAAGCCGTCCACCGCGAGCTCGGAGAACAGTGCCTCCGCGACGAAGTCGTAGCCGCCCTCCGCCGCCCACGAGGACCGGAAGTTGCCTCGGCACATGTGGGTCGTCACGCGCAGCCCGTCCGGCCGGCCCGCGAGCGCGGTGTTGATCTGCTTGATGTAGCGCAGGTGCTGGTGCTCGGCGTCGTCGCCGCGCGCGGCGAGCACGGCCCGCTGCGCGGGGTCGTTCAGGTAGGCCAGGCTCGTGTCGTCGAGCTGCAGGTAGCGGCAGCCCAGCTGGGCCACAGCGCCGACCTGCTGCGCGTAGGCCTCGGACAGGTCCGCCCAGAACAGGTCCTCGTCGGGGTAGACGGCCGGGTCCAACGCGGCCGGGCCGCCCCGGTAGTGGACCATGCTCGGCGACGGAATCGTCAGCTTCGGGACCACCACGTCGCCGGCCACGGAGCTCAGGAACGTGAAGTCGTCGGCGAAGATGGTCTCCCGCAACCGAACCGGACCGTCCACATGCAACGCCGCGGTGCTGAACTCGAGCTGCCCGTCCGCGTTGCGGAACCGTACCTTGATCGACTCGTCGGACTGCCCGATGCCGCCGAGGCGGTAGATGAAGTCCATGTGCCACGAGGTGCGCCGGAACTCGCCGTCGGTCGCCGAGCGCAGGCCGACCTCGGCCTGCATCGCCACGACCTCGCGGACCGCCTCGTCCTCGACCGCGCGCAGCTCCTCGGGGGAGATCCGCCCGGCCGCGCGATCCTCCCGTGCGGCCAGCAACTTCGCCGGGCGCAGCAGGCTGCCGACGTGGTCGGCGCGGAACGGAGGAAGGTCGTTGGTGGTCATGTGGCTCCTTCCGGGAACGGCAGGCCGACGTAGTTCTCGGCGAACGACGTGGCCGCGGCGGTCGAGCTGGTCAGGTAGCGCAGCTGGGACAGCTGCAGCCGGCGGGTGAACGGGTCCGCGTCCGGCGCGCGGTGCAGCATGGCGGTCATCCACCACGAGAAGTGCTGTACCCGCCACACCCGGGACACACACGTGTCCGAATAGGACTCCAGGCCGGACTCGTCGCCGTCGGCGAAGAAGCGGCCGAGAGCCGACGCGAGCACCGCCACGTCCACGACCGCGAGGTTCAGGCCCTTCGCCCCGGTGGCCGGCACGATGTGCGCGGCGTCGCCGGCGAGGAAGAGCCGGCCGTGGCGCATCGGCTCGACGACGAAGCTGCGCAGTCCGGTGACCGCCTTGTCCACGATCGGCCCGTCGTGCAGGTCGAAGCCGGCGGTGCGGCCCAGCCGCGTGCGCAGCTCGGCCCAGATCCGCTCGTCGGGCCACTCGTCGACCGGTTCGTCCGGCGCCACCTGCAGGTACAGCCGGGTCAGCGTGGGGGAGCGCATGCTGTGCAGCGCGAACCCGCGGTCGTGCGAGGCGTAGATCAGCTCCTCGGCCGAGGGCGGCACCTCGGCCAGCACGCCCAGCCACGCGTACGGGTACTCGTGGGAGTACTCCGTCAGCACCCCGGCCGGCACCGCGGGCCGGCTCACCCCGTGGAAGCCGTCGCAGCCGGCCACCACGTCGCAGCGCAGCTCCTCGGTCCGTCCGTTGTGGACGTAGCGGACCACGGGGGAGTCGGTGCCGGTGCCCTCGATCGCCACCGCCGCCGCCTCGAACAGCAGCGGCCGGCCGGTCTCCAGCCGGGCCGCCACCAGGTCCTTCACCAGCTCGTGCTGGCCGTAGATGGTGAGCTCGCGGCCGGTCAGCTCGGTGAGCGGCAGGTGGTGGCCGACGTCGTCGAACAGCAGCTCCAGCCCGTGGTGCACGAGCCGTTCGGCGTGCAGCCGGTCGGCCAGGCCCACCTTCGTCAGCAGGTCGACGCTGCCCTGCTCGAGCACGCCGGCCCGGATCCGCGCCTCGACGTAGGCCCGGGTGTGCCGCTCGAGCACGACCGAGTCGATGCCGCGCAGGTGCAGCAGGTGCGCGAGCAGCAGGCCGGCCGGTCCGGCGCCGACGATCGCGACCTGGGTGCGCGTCATCCTAGAAGGGGTATTCCGGGATCTGGCCGCGCAAGGTGATCCACCGCGACTCGGTGAACGCGTCGAGGTTCGCCGAGCCGCCGAACCGCGCGCCGGTGCCCGAGTCGAGCACGCCGCCGAACGGCGCGACCGCCTCGTCGTTCACCGTCTGGTCGTTGATGTGGACGATGCCGGTCGGGATCTGCTCGGCCAGCGCCAGCCCGCGCATCGCGTCCGCGGTCAGGATCGACAGCGCCAGCCCGTAGGTGCTGTCCGCGGCGAGTCGCACCGCCTCCTCGACGGAGCGGAAGCGGACGATCGGCGCCACCGGGCCGAACACCTCGTTGGCGTAGGCCGGCATGTCGGTGCGCACGCGGTCGAGGACGGTCGGCCGGTAGAACAGGTCCTCGTAGGTGCCGCCGGCCGCGAGCCGGGCGCCCGCGTCCACTGTGGACGTCACGAGCTCGTGCACCTTGTCCCGCTGGGTCGCGTCGATCAGCGGGCCGAGCGCCACCTCGCCGGTGGGGTCGCCGACCGGCAGCGCCTGCGCGTGCGCGGCCAGCGCCTCCACGTAGGAGTCGGCGACCTCCTCGTGCACGAGGTGCCGGCCGGTGGTCATGCAGATCTGGCCCTGGTGCAGGTAGGACCCCCACGCGGCGGCCGACACCGCGCGGTCGATGTCCGCGTCGTCCAGCACGATCAGCGCCGAGTTCCCGCCGAGCTCCAGGTGCACCCGCTTGAGGTGGCGGGCGGCGAGCTCGGCGACCGCGCGGCCGGTCTGGCTGGAGCCGGTGAACGAGACGAGCCGCACGTACGGGTCCTCGACGAGCGCGCCGCCCGCCTCGGCGCCGCCCGGCAGCACGTGCAGCACGCCGTCGGGCAGGCCCGCCTGGGCGAGCAGCTGGGCGATGGCGAAGCCGCCGCTGACCGGCGTGCGCAGGTCGGGCTTGAGCACCACGGCGTTGCCCAGCGCGAGCGCCGGCGCGACCGAACGCGTCGACAGGATCAGCGGCACGTTGAACGGAGAGATCACGCCGACCACGCCCACCGGCACCCGGCGCAGCAGCGACAACCGCTGCTCGGTCGTGGGCAGGATCTCGCCCGGCGGTCTGGACGCGAGCGCCGCCGCCTCGTAGCACTCCTGCGCGGCCACGCCGACCGCGAACGCGGCGAGCCCGGTGATCGCGCCGGTCTCCCGGACGACCCAGCCGCGCAGCTCCTCGGCGTGCTCCTCGATCAGCGCGCCCGCGCGACGCAGCACCGCCGCGCGGTCGGCGAACGACGCCGCCGCCCAGTCCCGCTGCGCGGTGGCCGCGGCGGAGCACGCCTCCGCGACGTCGTCCGCGTCGGCGACGCCGGTCGTGCCCAGCTCCGCGCCGGTGGCCGGCGCCACGATCGGCGCGATGCCGCCGTGTGCCGGAATCCACCCTCCACTGTAGACACTGCCGGCGAAGGTGCCGGGATCCAACACGGCCGTCATCGCGCACCGCCCTTCCTGCTTGGCCTGCTCAGTCTGCGCGCCCCTCGATCAGGGGAAAAGGGCGTCCACGAACGCAGGCTCCTTCAGGAGCCCGTCCTCGAGCGCCAGGTCGGCGAGGGTCTGCATCGACTCCCGGTTCACCTTCGCGGGCCACTTGGGCAGCGTCAGCTTGTCGATGACCGCCGGATCGATCTCGGTGTAGGTGCTGATGATCGCCCGCGCCTCGTCCGGGTGGGAGTCGGCGTAGGCCAGCGACTCCGCCATGGCGTCGGCGAACCGCCGGATCAGGTCGGGGTTGTCGACCTGCTGCTTCAGTCCGGTGAAGTAGGTGGCCACGGTCAGGTTCGGCGCCGTGTCGACGTAGCTCGAGGCGACCTTGCGGCCGCCGTCGGCCAGCACCGCCTGCTGGAAGGGCTCGACCACGAACACCGCGTCCACCTGGCCTTCCTGCAGCGCGGCCGGCATCTCGGGGAACGGCACCGCGGCGAACTTGACCTTCTTCGGGTCGCCGCCGGCGTTGCGCACCGACGCGCGCACGCTCGTGTCCACGATGTTCTGGAGCGTGTTCGTCGCGACGGTCTTGCCTTCGAGGTCTACCGGTGACTTGATCGGGCTGTCCCCGCGGACCATCAGCGCGGCGAAGTCGCCCTCCGTGCCGGTGGAGTTGCAGCCGTTGGACACCATCTTGACCGGCACGCCGTTCGACTGCGCGAGCAGCAGGGAGGTCACGTTGCTGAAGCCGATCTGGTACTTCTGGGAGATCACTCCCAGGATGACGTCCGCGCCGCCCACCTCCGACTTGAGGTTCAGCTTGATGTCGCGCTCCAGGAAGAAGCCCTCCCGCTGCCCGAGGTAGATCGGTGCCACGTCGAGGATCGGGATGACTCCGACCGTGACCTGGTCCGGCCGGCGCAGGCTCGGTGCCAGCGCCTCGCCGTCCTCCGCGCTGCACGAGGTGGCGAGAAGGGCGGTCGACAGGAGGAGAACTGCGAGATGTCGGCGCATCGGCGGGACTCCCTGTACTCAGGTGGCCGGATCGACGTCAGCTGTTCGGCGATCGCACACTCGTTCTCGTCGCGAACGTAGATGTACAGCGGAGCAGCGTCAACCGTTGACGGGCGGTGACCGGAGTACCTATCGTTCGACAAGAGAACGTTTGTTCGCATCGCGTACACCTGCGGACTCGGGAGGTGTGAGTGGCGGAGCTCGTGGAGCTGGCTGACGGGATCGCCGAGCTCGTCCGGGACGGGGACACGGTCGCGCTGGAGGGCTTCACTCACCTGATCCCCGTGCGGGCGGCGCAGGAGATCATCCGGCAACGCCGCCGCGACTTGACGCTCGTCCGGATGACCCCGGACATCGTGTACGACCAGCTGATCGGCGCCGGCTGCGCGCGCAAGCTGGTGTTCGCCTGGGGCGGCAACCCCGGCGTCGGTTCGCTGCACCGCCTGCGGGACGCGGTGGAGAACGGTTGGCCCGCGCCGCTGGAGCTGGAGGAGCACAGCCACGCGGGAATGGCGAACCGGTACGTGGCCGGCGCGTCGGGCCTGCCGTTCGCCGTGCTGCGCGGGTACCAGGGCACCGACCTCGCCAAGCACACCGACACCATCCGCACGGTCACCTGCCCGTTCACCGGCGAGGAGCTGGCCGCGGTGCCGGCGCTGCGGCCGGACGTGGCCGTCGTGCACGCCCAGCGCGCGGACCGGCGCGGCAACGTGCAGCTGTGGGGCCTGGCCGGCGTGCAGAAGGAGGCGGTGCTGGCCGCGCGGCGGTCGCTGGTGACGGTCGAGGAGCTCGTGGACGCGCTGGAGCCGGTGCCCGACGCGGTCGTGCTGCCGTCCTGGGTGGTGTCGGCGGTGGCGGTGGTGCCGGGCGGGGCGCGGCCGTCCTACGCGCAGGGCTACTACGAGCGGGACAACGGCGCCTACCGGGCGTGGGACGCGGTGAGTCGCGACCGCGACCGGTTCACCGCCTGGCTGGACGAGACGATCTACGAGCCGGTGCAGCCATGACCTGGACGGCTGAAGAGATGATGGTCGTCGAGGCCGCGCGGTCCCTGGCGGGCCGGACGTCCTGCTTCGTCGGCATCGGGCTGCCCTCCACCGCGGCCAACCTGGCCCGTCGGGTGCACGCGCCGGACCTGGTGCTGGTCTACGAGTCCGGCGCGATCGGGGCCAAGCCGACCCGGCTGCCACTGTCCATCGGGGACGGTGAGCTCGCGGAGACCGCCGACGCGGTGGTGAGCGTGCCGGAGGTGTTCAACTACTGGCTCCAACCCGGCCGGATCGACGTCGGCTTCCTGTCCGCGGCCCAGCTGGATCGCTACGGCAACCTGAACACCACGGTCATCGGCGACGACTACGCCCACCCGCGGGTGCGGCTGCCCGGGTCCGGCGGCGCGCCGGAGATCGCCGCGTCCTGCCGCGAGGTGTTCCTCATGGTTCGGCAGGGGCCGCGGACCTTCGTGGACCGGATCGACTTCGTCACGTCGGTCGGCTACGGCGACGGCCACGACCACCGGGAGAAGCTGGGCCTGCGCGGTCGTGGTCCCGTCCGCGTGGTCACCGATCTCGGCGTGCTCGAGCCGGCTCCGGTCACGCGTGAGCTGACGCTGACCCGGGTACACCCGGGGGTGACGGTCTCCGACGTGCGCGCCGCGACGGGCTGGGGTCTCACGGTCGCCGACGAGGTGGCGGTCACCGAGCCGCCGACGGACGAGGAGCTGGCGGTGTTGCGCCGGCTCGTGGAGGGCTAGCAGGACATGACGGATCTCGTTGGCTACCGGCGCGACCCCGGCGGCACGCACCCGCCGCTGCGGTCGCCGGAGTACGGCTCGACCGTGCTGCGCGCGCCGAGCCGCGAGCCACTGCCGCTGGCCCACTCGCTCACCGAGATCACCGGGCCGGCGCTGGGGGAGGGGCGGGTGCTCCCGTCGGACGCGGACCTCACCAGACAGCACGACGGCGAGCCGTTGGGCGAGCGGATCATCGTGCACGGACGGGTCCTCGACAGCGACGGCCGCGCGGTGCCGGACACGCTCGTCGAGCTGTGGCAGGCGAACTCGGCCGGCCGGTACGCCCATGTGCGCGACCAGCATCCCGCGCCGCTGGACCCGAACTTCACCGGTGTCGGCCGGTGCGTCACCGACTCCGCGGGCGGCTTCCGGTTCGTGACGCTCAAGCCGGGCGCCTATCCGTGGCGCAACCACGAGAACGCCTGGCGGGCACAGCACATCCACTTCTCGCTGTTCGGCCGCGCCTTCGTGCAGCGCCTGGTGACCCAGATGTACTTCCCGGGCGACCCGCTGTTCGGTCAGGACCCGATCTACAACGCGGTCCCCGCCGCGGCCCGGCACCGGATGGTCTCCTCGTTCGACCTGTCGGAGACCGTGCCGGAGTGGGCGCTCGCGTACCGGTTCGACATCTTCCTGCGCGGTCGGGACCAGACGCCGGTGGAGGCCTAGTGGAGCTCACGCCCTCGCAGACCGTGGGCCCGTTCTTCTCGCACGCGCTGACGTGGGAGGACGGTCCGTTCGTGGTGGCCGCGGACGCGCCGGGCGCGTTCTGGCTGCGCGGCACCGTGTACGACGGAGCCGGCGAGCCGGTGCCGGACGCGCTGATCGAGACCTGGCAGGCCTCGCCCGACGGCCGGTTCGACCATCCGGACGACCCGCGCGGGGCGGTGTCGGGCTTCCGAGGCTTCGGCCGCTGCGCCACCGACGCCGACGGCCGGTGGGGTGTCCGGACCGTGCGGCCCGGCCCGGTCCCCGCCGCGGACGGTCGGCGCCAGGCGCCGCACCTCGACCTGTCGGTCTTCGCACGTGGCCTGCTCGACCGCGTGGTGACCCGGGTGTACCTGGCGGACGAGCCGTCCAACGTGGACGATCCGGTGCTGGCGTCGGTCCCGGAACCGTTGCGTGGCACGCTGGTGGCGGTGCCGGCCGCGGACGGGTACACGTTCGACATCCGGCTGCAGGGTGAGCGTGAGACAGTGTTTTTCAGTGTGTAGCTGAGTGGGGGTGGCGTGGCGAGGCGTGGGCCGGACTTCGTGCAGTCGCTGGAGCGCGGGTTGACGGTGATCCGCGCGTTCGACCACGAGCACTCGGAGCTGACGCTGAGCGAGGTGGCCGCGGTGACCGGCCTGACGCGAGCCGTCGCCCGGCGGTTCCTGCTCACGCTGGCGTCGCTCGGGTACGTCCGGTCGGACGGCCGGTTCTTCTCGCTGACCGCGAAGGTGCTCGAGCTGGGGTATGCGTACCTGTCGAGCCTGTCGCTGCCGGAGGTCGCGGAGCCGCACCTGGAGGCGCTGGTCAGCGAGGTGAACGAGTCGTCGTCGGTGTCCGTGCTGGACGGTCACGACGTCGTCTACGTGGCCCGCGTGCCGGTGAGCCGCATCATGACGGTCTCGATCTCGGTCGGCACCCGCTTCCCCGCGTACGCGACGTCCATGGGTCGGGTGCTGCTGGCCGGCCTGCCGGAACCGGACCTGAGTTCGTACCTGTCCTCAGTGCGGCTGTCGCCGCTGACCGCGCGGACGGTCACGTCGGTGACGGCGTTGCGGGGCGAGGTGGCGAAGGTCCGCGCGCAGGGTTGGGCGCTGGTGAACCAGGAGCTGGAGGAGGGCCTGCGCGCGCTGGCGGCCCCGATCCGCGACCGAACGGGCAAGGTGGTGGCGGCGCTGAACGTCTCGGCCCACGCAAGCCGAACCTCACTGGAGTCCATGCGCCGAGACCTCCTGCCACCACTGCTGAAGGCCGCCGCCCACGTGGAGGCCGACCTACCGTCCCGCACCCGCCGTTCCTGACCCGCCGCGTCGAGCACCGATCAACGCAACCTCGGGGGACCGTGACGCGACTTGGCCACGATCAACCCCGTAACCGCACCATTCGCCGGAACGTAAACCAACACTCAAAATTCCGGGGAGGCGGGCTGGGCGGGCTTGACTCTCCAGTCCGCCGTGTGGCCGAGGATGCCGGGGATGTCCTCCGTCAGCCGGGCGAAGTCGATCGCTTGGGAGATCAGGCCTGTCGGGTTGTTCTCGATTGCGGCCCAGGCTCGGGCGCGGTCCGCCTCGCTCGCGAAGCGGCCGTGGTCGAAGGCCCGGCGTGCGGCTGCGCGGAGGGCGTCCAGGTCGTGGACGATGATCGTGACCTCCGCGGACAGCTCGTAGCGACTCGCCGGGTCGTCGGCCAGGCGTGCGATGGCCCGCAGGTCCGCGCTGCTCAACTCGTGACTCATACCTCCAGAGTCACCCCCGACACCCCGATCTGCCAGGGCAAACAGTACAAATCCGGGAGGATTCCGGGTTCGCCCCCTAGTGGTGGGCCCGCGGCTGGATGTCCAGCTGGCCCAGCGTCGCCGTCAACCGGTCCAGCACCGCCTCCGGCGACACGTAGAACGACGACGCGCGGATCCGGAAGAACCGCCACCCGCACCGCTCCAGGTCACGCTGTCGGGCCAGGTCACGCTCGTACGCCGCCGCGCCGCGCCACTCGTCGCCCTCGCACAGGATGGCCAGCCGCGACCTCGCGCCGACGACCACCAGGTCCAGCAGCACCGAGTCGACCGGATACCGCGGCACCACCGAGTACCCGAGCGACACGAGCTCGTTCGCCACGTGCTGGGTGAACAGCGAGTCGAACGGCTCCACGAGCGTGTCCGGCGGGCTCGGCAGCGTCAGGTACGCCGACGACGGCGCCGACACCACCCCGTAGCAGTGGTCGAGCAGCTGGAACCGCATGTCCTCGGCGTTGTCGAGCGAGCCGGGCGGGATCGAGTGGAACAGCCACATCTGGTCCCGCGCCCGCGACGCCGCCACGTTGTACCGCTGCACGAACAGCTCCCGCGTCAGCGGCACCTGCGCCGGCCCCGCCGCCACCATCGACAGGAACATCACGTCGCGCTCGGCACCCTGGAAGTCCGCCGAGTCGCCGCACTGGATCCGCCGCGCCGCCCAGTCCTCCGGCGCGATCCGCTCCAGCAGCCGCCGCTCGATCGCCTTCGCCTGCGCGCTGCCCAACAGCGAGATCACGCCGAACGTCAGGTCGTCGTAGCGCGGGTCCGCGACGCACTTCTCCAGCTGCTCGACGATGGCCTCGACCTCGACCGGGTTGACCTTGTTCGTCGTGCCCACCACGTGCCCGTCCGGCAGGTACACGGGACGAACCGGCTCCAGCCGGTCGGCGCCGTACTGGCGCACCGGCACCAGCCGGATCCCGTCCGGCTCGTAGGCGACTCGGTTCGAGAACGCGATGATCTCCGGCACGCACCGCCGGTGTTCGGTCAGCGTCAGCAGCCCGCGGAAGCGCATCTTCGCCTCGTCGAAGAGGCTGCGTTGCGGGTCCTGCCACGCGGACCGGTACGGATCGTCGGCCAGGTACTGGCCGGCGAGGTCGCGCAGCTGCTGCTGGTCCACCCCGACCGCGGACGGCGAGACCTGCTTGTCGTCGCCGATCACGACCATCCGCGGCGCCAGGTACTGCAGGAACGTCGCCTCCAGGCCGGCCTGTGACGCCTCGTCGACGATCACCACGTCGAACATGTCGCGCCGGATCTGCAGCTGTTCCGCGATCCGGTAGACCGGCATGATCCACACCGGCACGGCCGGCCGGCAGCGGTCCATCGCCTGGCGCACCTCGACCCGCCGCTGCGGCGCGTACCGGCCGGTGCCCTTGCCCAGCCGCCGCACCAGGTACGCGTAGTGCTCCAGGTTCGCCCGCGCCTGCCCGGTCAGCCGGTCCGGCGACACCGCGTGGCCCCACGCCCGCGTCGCCGCCAGCTGCTCGACCTCACCGCGGATCCGCTGCTCGGTCAGCCCGATCTCCGCCTGCAGCGCGTTGACGTCCGCCGCGCCCTGGTCCAGCACCCAAGCGCCGGCCGCCGCCCACGCCCACGCGTCGGCGAACGACGCGAGTCGGTCGTCCCAAGTGGACTCGACGGGACTGGCCTCGACCGCGGTGCGCAGCCGCGACGGCACCCGCGCGGCCAGCGCGTCGCGCCGCAACACCAGCCGGCGCACCTCGTGCAGGCGCTCCAACCGCTTGTGCGCCACCGCGTAGTCGTCCGGGTCGCGACGGCGCGCGGCCTCGCGCAACGCGCGCACGCACGG
>NZ_JBOHGA010000073.1:0-27857 GCF_050699915.1 Actinophytocola sp. | reverse complement strand
GGCCGAGGCCGGGCGCGGCGTTCGCGTCTGTATGAAGGTCAGTAGCCCGGACCGTGTCCGTGCCCATGGCCGTGGCCATGACCGGCACCCTCGGGCTCCTCTTCCTTCTTCTCCACGATCGATGCCTCGGTGGTGAGCACCATCCGTGCGATCGACGCCGCGTTGGTGACCGCCGAGCGGGTGACCTTCACCGGGTCGACGACACCGTCGGCGACCAGGTCGCCGTAGGTCAGCGTCGACGCGTTGAAGCCGTGGCCCCACTTCTGCTCGCGCACCTTGGATGCGACGACCACGCCCTCGAGCCCGGCGTTGGCGGCGATCCAGATCAGCGGTGCCTCCAGCGCGGCCCGCACGATCTTCACGCCGGTCGCCTCGTCACCGGACAGCGTCGCCGCCAGCTTGTCGAGGTCGCGGCCGACGTGCACGAGCGACGAGCCGCCGCCGGGCACGATGCCCTCCTCGACCGCGGCCTTGGTCGCGGCGACCGCGTCCTCGATGCGGTGCTTGCGCTCGGCCAGCTCGGTCTCGGTGGCCGCCCCGACCTTGATCACGGCGACGCCACCGGACAGCTTCGCGAGCCGTTCCTGCAGCTTCTCCCGGTCCCAGTCGGAGTCGGTGGCCTCGATCTCCTTGCGGATCTGCTCGGCGCGCGCCGTGACGTCGGCCTTGGCGCCGCCGCCCTCGATGATCGTCGTCTCGTCCTTGGTGACGACCACGCGGCGGGCGGTGCCCAGCACGTCGAGGTCGGCCTCCGACAGCTTCATGCCCACGTCGGTGGACACGACGGTCGCGCCGGTGACGATGCCGAGGTCGTCGAGGAACGCCTTGCGCCGGTCGCCGAAGAAGGGGGCCTTCACCGCGACGGCGCGGATCGTCTTGCGCACCGAGTTCACGACCAGGGTCGACAACGCCTCGCCGTCGATGTCCTCGGCGAGGATCAGCACCGGCTTGGCGGCCTGGGCGACCTTCTCGAGGATCGGCAGCAGGTCGTTGAGCGAAGAGATCTTCTCGCGGTGCAGCAGGATGTAGGCGTTCTCCAGCACCGCCTCCTGCGCCTCCGGGTCGGTGGCGAAGTAGCCGGAGATGTAGCCCTTGTCGAACTGCACGCCCTCGGTGATGACGAGCTCGGTGGCCAGCGTGGAGGACTCCTCCACGGTGATCACACCGTCCTCGCCGACCTTCTCGATGGCCTCGCCGAGCAGCGCGCCGATCGACGCGTCCCGGGAGGCGACGGTGCCGACCTGGGCGATGTGGTCGCGGCCCTTGACCGGCGTGGCCTTGTCCTTCAGCGCCGCCACGACGGTGTCGGCGGCGAGCTGGATGCCGGCGCCGAGCGCGGCCGGGTTGGCGCCGGCCGCGACGTTGCGCATGCCGATGCGGACCATGGCCTGCGCGAGCACGGTGGCGGTGGTGGTGCCGTCACCGGCGACGTCGTTGGTCTTGGTGGCGACGTTCTTCGCGAACTGGGCGCCGAGGTTCTCGAACGGGTCCTCCAGCTCGATCTCCCGCGCGATGGTGACGCCGTCGTTGGTGACCGTCGGGCCACCGAACTTCTTGGCCAGCACGACGTGCCGACCGCGCGGGCCGAGCGACACGCGGACCGCGTCGGCGAGCTTGTTCACCCCGCGTTCGAGCGCCCGACGAGCGTCCTCGTCGAAGCTGATCTCCTTGGGCATGTCCTACCTTTCTGGAACACAGCGCCCCGGCAGCCCCACAGGGCCGCCGGGGCGTGCGTTGACTTCGCTATGCCTCAGTTGACGACAGCCAGCACGTCACGGGCGGAGAGGATGAGGTAGTCCTCACCGTTGTACTTCACCTCGGTGCCGCCGTACTTGGAGTAGATGACGACGTCGCCGACACTCACGTCCAGCGGGACGCGGTTGCCGTTGTCGTCGATCCGGCCCGGCCCGACGGCCAGCACCTTGCCCTCCTGAGGCTTCTCCTTGGCCGTGTCCGGGATCACGAGGCCAGACGCCGTCGTGGCCTCGGCCTCGCTCGCCTGGACAACGATCTTGTCCTCGAGCGGCTTGATGTTCACGCTCACCGCGGTGACCTCCACGGGTCGACTCGATTGCGTTGGCAGTTACCTGTCTTGCTTGGCGGCTCCTGCCACCCCGCCGTCGCGGGTGTCGGGGCGGTGTCGGTGCCGTACGGTTGGCACTCTACCCACGCGACTGCTAACGGTGCAACGAGGGTCCCCGCGGTCTCCGCGGTCCTGCTGGTGCACACAGTACGTAACGCAGGCGGCGAGTGGTCGCTAGGCGGACCGGGCGTGGTCGGTGACGACTTCGTCGATCAACCGCCTGTTGAGGGCGGCCAGGTCCGGGTCGGTGTCGATGCAGTTCGCCAGGGTGAGCAGTGACTTCCACAGGGCCCAGCCCCGGGCTCGCACCCACGTGCCCTCGTCCTGGGCGACGGCTCGCCGAAACTCCGCCCGGCTGTCGCCGGTGAGCATCGTCCAGGTGAGGACCAGGTCGCAGGCCGGGTCGCCGACTCCAGAGGTGCCGAAGTCGATCACCGCGCTCAGCTTGCCGTCCCGGACCAGGAGGTTGCCGGCGGCCACGTCGCCGTGGAACCAGACCGGGTCGCCGCGCCACTCCGCCGCCAGTGCGGCATCCCACACCGTGGCGGCGGCGGCGGTGTCGACCCGCCCGTCGAGCGCGGTCAGGCAGCGCCGGGTCTCCTCGTCGTAGTGCGCCGGTGACGCGCCGCGGTACCAGCTGTGCAGACCGGCGACCGGGCCGCCGGTCGCGTCGCAACGCTGCAGCGCCAGCAGGAACTCCGCCACGTCGACCGCGAAGCGCGGCAAGTCATCGATGTGCGCATGGTCGGCGACCTTGCCGGGCAGCCAGCCGCGCACCGACCACGGGTACGGATAGCCCTCGCCCGGCACCCCTTCGCCGAGTACCCGCGGCACGTCGACCGGCAGCGACAGCGCCAGCCGGGGCAGCCACCGGTTCTCCTTCGCCACGGCGGGGACGTAGCCCGCCGCGGTCGGCAGCCGCACCGACTTGTCCTCGCCCAGCCGGTAGGTCCGGTTGTCCCATCCATCGACGGCCACCGGGGTCACCGGCAGGTCGCGCCACCGCGGGAACTGCGCGGCGACGAGGCGGCGCACGAGGCCGGCGTCGATGCCGGCGCGGCCGTCCGGCGGAGTCATGGACACGATCATGACCGCCGCCGGACCTGGCAGACAACGGACTTTCAGTCGACCCAGATCGGCCGCCCCGTCAGGTTCGTGCCGCGGGTCGCGAGCAGGGCGGCGGCCGTCGAGTCGAGCATGGCCGGCGCGAACTCCTGACCGTCCCTCAGTTGCTCGACGACGTCGTCGAACCGCGCACCGAGCACGCGCGGCGCGACGTGGTCGGTAAAGACAGGCCGTAGCCGGACCTGCGCGTGCTGGCGCACGAACCGCACCTGCGACCCGCAGCTGAGCCCGAGCGTGTCGAGCGCGGCCGCCTGGGTGAGCTTGAGCTCGATCGCGTTGTGCGGGCTGTACATCGGTGCGGGAATGGGCGCCTCCTCGTCGAAGTCGTAGGGCTCCAGCTCGCGCAGGCACCGCTCGGGCCGCCCGCGCGCGAGCTGCCACCAGCCTTGGCAGATCGCCAGCGAGACGGAGAGATCCGTATTTGTCCTATATCCGACGATGGACCGGAAATCCCGGTCCATCGTGTCGTGGCTCGCGCCGCCGAGAAGGCGTCCCAACGCGCGTCGCCGAACTGTGTCGGCCTGCAAGGAAAGAGCTGGCCTCGTTTCGAGCAGCCGGTCGTACAGTTCCTCGGCTCTGACCCATTCGCCGGCGTCCTGGTACAGGTTCGCGATCGCGAGCAACAGCCCGGCACGCGCACCGTTCGGGCAGCGGTCCGTGGTGTCGAGGCGGTGCCGCACGCGCAGCAGCGTGGCCTCCAGCAGCGCCCGGTTCATGCGGTACGGAAGGTAGAACAGGCTCTGCGTGAGGAACGCCCAGTCGTCGCCCTCGTGCGTCTCGAACAGATAGGGATAGTGAACCGCGAGCGCGTCGCCGAGCCGCGCACACCCGAAGGCCAGCGCTGGAGCCCCGGCGTGGAAATGCCGCCGTGCGCTGTGAAAGACGTTCGCCGCGATCAGGTCGATGCCGAACCGGAAGGTCGGTCTCTGCAGTGCGCCGCCGGCGAACCGGAGTGACCGGTTCCAATACCGGCCGCTTATCGGCACGAGATTGTCGAACCGCATCGCCGTGGAATCCTCGTCGAGCGGTATCCATTCGATCGCGCGGTCCTCGGCAAGTGGACCGTCCACCACACAACTGCTCGCGCCGTAATATTCGTTGAGCTGCCGCCCGAGCAGAGTTGTGTCGGCCTCCCGATCCGGACCGGTCCGCTGGCTTGGAAATATCGTGCGCGACCGATAGATGTCCTCGACGAGCTCGCGGACGCCGAGCGCGACTTCGAGCCAACCGGCGTCCGCGTTGTCCCAGGTACTGATCGGCCGCAGGTCCCGCGGCAACGCCTGAAACTGGGCGAACGGCATGTGCGTGAAATCGACCGGCTTGACGAGCACCGGAAGAATACTGACGCCGTCCGCGTGATGTCGTCGCAGTGCCTCCGCCAACTCCTTCTCGAAACAGAAGACGGATGCGATGAAATCCGCGGTCACGAGCAGAATGACGATGTCGGCGTTCGCGAGCTCGTCCCCGATGTCCCGCTGCCAGTCCGACCCGGGCGCGATCGCCCGGTTGCACCACAGGTCGATGAGCCCTTCCCGCGCCAGCGGCGCGAGATGGATGTCGAGCCTTACCCGTTCGGCCTCGTCGACGTGTGAATAGGACACGAAGACCCGGCAGAGTCCACCACGGTCGGAAACGGCTGTCCGAGTCCTAAATCCATCAAGACCCGACTGAGAGACCTCTTCGACAGCGCCTTTCGGAGCCCCAAATCCGAAGATCGACATGCGCATCACCGCCTCGATCACCACGACATTGTCTGATCGGTTGATCTCTGCGCCCACAATGGACGCTCATGACAAGACCTCACCCAAGAGTTTACCACTCTGTCAAGCTGCACTTCCCGGAACAGCTGCGTGTTATAGCATGACTTGACGACACGAAAGTAGTACTCAAATTTAGACCCGGCTGAGTCCTGGTCGGGCGATACCGACCGAGGAGCGTCAAGGTGAATAGTCGAGACGTTAAGCTTGAGGAAATGCTCAACAGCTTGATCGAAAGGGGCGGATATAGTCGCAATCGTCAGGCGATTCTTGAAGCCGTGGGCATCACCGCCGCGGCGCTGTCCCAGTACACCCGCGGTCATACCCGGCCGAGCTTCCAGAAGCTGGTTGCGCTCGCGGACTTCTTCGGGGTCAGCCTGGACTACCTCGTCTACGGCGAGGTCGGCGGTGCGCCGGCAGATCACGGCCCGCTTGCCAAGTACATCGAGCACGCGTTGACGGACGTGCAAACCCGCGCCAGCCGGCACTCGGACCTTCTCGCCCGCATCGGACGCGTACTCACCGACCGGGTCGACGCGGTGGCGCGCGAGCTCGCGGAGTCCCGAACGGCCGGCCTAGAGGGGCTCATCGAACAGGACGAAGTCCTCCGAGTGGAGCGCTTCTGCCGACAAGCAGACATCGTCGCGACGGATCTGAGACCGAACATCATCGACACGGCTGACGGAGATGCTGCTGCCGGTCAGTTCTTTCAAGTTGTGACGTCAAATCTGACCAAGGGTTGCAAGTACCGCTTCCTGTTGGCCGGGGAGCTCGGCGGCCGCGCTGAGGCAGTCACCCGATTCAGGGACATGGTGGCCGCAGTCGTTGGCGGCGATCGGCTGAACGAGAACTGCTCCTTCAGGAAGACCGTGCTGCCGGTCATGGGCGGCGCCGGGCTTTATCGACTCGACGTCAGCAGCCTGGCAATCGCCGAACCGGCCTTGTTCAACCAGTTCGGGAAGTTCCTGCTCAGCGGCACCTGGCTTGGCTACCTCAACAGGCCCAACGACGAGTCCAACGCGGACATGATCATGTCGCCCGACCACACCCTCCGAGCCTGCGGAGCCTTTGACACACTGTGGAACGCCGCCGGTTCGCGGGTGTAAATGAAATGGGCCAATTCACGGCCAGCGGGTGCGCGGCCGATGTCGCAACCACTACATTGCCCCGTGCTTGTTGTCGACTCTGACGCCATCGTCGGCAGAGTGTTGCACACAGGCGCACATCCCAACGGAGAGAGAATCTGGTTGGCCCGCGTCGACCTTGGCAACGGCAAGCCCGTTCAGATCGTCTTCGGGGGCAGGTACAAGGTGCGACCAGCGGAGTTGGTCCCAGTGGCGCCGCCCGGAGCACGAGTAACGGCGTTGAACGGTTTGACAGTTCCGCGGACGAAGAAGATGCGAAACCGAAAGTACCGCGGCGAACGGTCACACGGCATGTTGTGCAGCCTCGATGAGCTCGGCTGGACCGTCGGCGGACCGGATGAGGTGGCCATTCTTTGCGGGCTCAGGCCGGGCGACAGTCTTGACTGCATCGCCACGCACCTGCGTTCCGATCATGTAGTGCGGCCGCGACCCCTCCAGCAGGCCCGAGCGAAGCCCCTGGTGCTGGACAGGATCACCCAGTACCGGTTTCCGAGCAGGTCAGACAGTCACGAGGTAGGCCGATCGGCGGCAAAGGATTGACCTCCAGCGCTGCCGGGATCAGAGTTACCCCGGTCCCCAGTCGCCCGTCTCCTGGAGGCGTGATGTTCCGGTCGTCGAAGCGCACCGTCGTCAGCGCGAGTGTGCTCGCCGCCAGCCTCGTCCTTGGCATGACCACCGCGAGTGCGGAGGAAACCCCCGCCACCCGGCAGCAGGCCTACGCCGCCGCGGCCGTCGAGTTCGGCGTGCCGGAGAGCGTGCTGCTCGGCGTCTCCTACCTGGAGTCCCGGTGGAACACCAACGCCGGCGCGCCCAGCACCGCGGCCGGCTTCGGCCCCATGCACCTCACCGACGTGACCGCGGTCGACACCGGCGGCACCCATCACGACCGCGGCACCGAGGACCCACGCGGCGACACCGCCCGCCCGGCCCTGCACCCCGAGGCCGGCGCGCCCGACCTCTCCGCCCCGAGCCTGCGCACCGCCGCCCGCGCGGCCGAGCTGACCGGCGTCGACCAGGAGGCGCTGCGCGCCGACCCCACCCAGAACATCCGCGGCGGCGCGGCCCTGCTCGCCGCGCACCAGCGCGACCTCGGCGTCCACAGTGACAAGCCGGCCGACTGGTACGGCGCGGTGGCCCGCTACAGCGGCGCGACCGAGGCCGCGACCGCCGCGAACTTCGCCGACGAGGTGTTCGCCACCATCAAACAAGGCGCGGCCCGGGTCACCGACGACGGCCAGCACGTCCGCCTCGCCGCGCAGCCGAACCTGCGGCCGAGCGTCGACCAGCTCGGCGTGCGGCAGGCGAACGACGACGAGACCGAATGCCCGCGCGGGCTGGGCTGCGAGTGGATCCCGGCGCCGTACGAGGAGTTCGAGGGCGGCTACGGCAACCACGACCTCGCCGACCGGCCACACAGCCAGAAGATCGACTACATCATCATCCACGACACCGAGGCCACCTGGGACACCACGCTCGACCTGGTGCAGGACCCGACGTACGTGAGCTGGCAGTACAGTCTGCGCTCCGCCGACGGCCACGTCGCGCAGCACGTCAAGCACAAGGACGTCGCCTGGCAGGCCGGCAACTGGTACGTCAACTCGAAGTCGATCGGCCTCGAACACGAGGGCTTCGCGGCCGACGGCAGCTGGTACACCGAGGCGATGTACCGCAGCTCCGCCAAGCTGGTCCGCTACCTCGCCGCCAAGTACGACATCCCGATGGACCGCGCCCACATCCTCGGCCACGACAACGTGCCCGGCACGATCCCGTCGACCGTCGGCGGCATGCACTGGGACCCGGGCCCCTACTGGGACTGGGCGCACTACTTCGACCTGCTGGGCGCGCCGTTCCGCGGCACCGGCACCGCGCGGGGCGGCATGGTGACGATCAGGCCGGACTTCGACAAGAACAAGCCGGCGTTCACCGGCTGCGAGGCCGCAGGCGAGCCGTGCCCGCCGCGCGGGTCCGGCTCGGTCATCCTGCACACCGCGCCGCGCGCGGACGCACCGCTGCTCACCGACGTCGGCCTGCACCCGGACGGCAGCCCGGGCACGATGCACATCTCCGACCACTCGAGCCGGGTGGAGACCGGGCAGCGGTACGCGATCGCCGACCGCCGGGGTGACTGGACGGCGATCTGGTACCTGGGCCAGAAGGGCTGGTTCCACAACCCGAAGCGCCAGCCGGCCGCGCTGTGGTCGGCCGGGCTCGTGGTCACGCCGAAGCCGGGCCGGGCGAGCATCCCGGTGTACGGCCGGGCCTACCCGGAGGCCGCCGCGTACCCGGCGCACGTACCGGTGCAGGCGGTCACGCCGCTGCAGTACTCGCTGCCGGCCGGGCAGAAGTACTCGGTCGGGCTGGTCACCGGCTCGGAGTACTACTGGGCGGTGACCTACGCCGCGACGAACCACACGGTCGTGCGCGGCAAGACCAAGTACGTGCAGATCCAGTTCGGCCACCGCGCGATGTTCGTCGACGCGGCGGACGTCGACGTGCGGCCGTCAGTACTGCCCTAGCTCCTCGAGCGTCGTGGGGACGGGGAACGGCGGGCGGCCGGTTCCGGTGATCCGGTACCTCCCCCAGGGGTCCAGGTCGGCGAGCCGGCCGTCCGCCTCGCCGTGCGGGGTGCGGATCGAGCCGGCGGCCTTGCGCGCGCCGATCAGCTCGGCGAGCTCGGGGTTGGCCCGAATGCGGCCGTACCAGTGGTACTTGCCGTCGATCGGCTCGAAGTTGCCGGCCAGGACCACGTCGACGGTCAGCTCGGTGTCCTCGACGCGAAGGGTGGCCTGGCCCTCGTAGCCGTCCTCGTCGTGTTCTGCCATTAGTACATGTTACCGCAAGTAATAGTCAGTCCAACAGTTCGCGGAGGGCCGCCTCGAGGCTGGGGTGGCGGAACGTGAACCCGGTGCGCAGCAGCTGCTCGGGGACCGCCCGCACACTCGCGAGCACGATCTCGTCCGCGACGTCCGTGCCGAACATCCGCCTGGTCAAGCCCCTGGTCAGGGCCAGGAACCGCGGTCGGCCGAGGACCTTGGCGAGGATGTCGGCGTACTCGCGGTTGGTCACCGGATGCGGCGCGACGACGTTGACCGGGCCGGCGAGCGTCGGGGTGGTGAGCACGTGGTCGATCGCGCGGACGACGTCCGGCAGCGACACCCAGCTGACGTACTGGTGGCCGGCGCCGGCGCGGATGCCGAGCCCGCGGCGGAACTGGGGCAGCAGCCACGCGAGGGCACCACCCTCGGTGGACTGGACGATGCCGAACCGCAGGTGCGCGACCCGCAGCCCGGCGCGGTCGGCGATGTCGGCGGCCTCCTCGGCCTCGCGGTGCACGGAGGCGAGGAAGCCCTTGCCGGGCGGGCTGGTCTCGGTCAGCACCTCGTCGCCGCGGTCGCCGAAGTAGCCGATCGCGGACGCGCAGAGCAGGGTCCGCGGGCCGTCCTCCATCTTCGCGAGCCCGTCGGCGAGCACTTGGGTGCCGCCGACGCGGGACTCGCGGATGGCCTCGCGGTGGTGCTCCGTCCACTTTCCGTAGACCCGCTCGCCGACCAGGTGCACGACGGCCTGCACGCCGGCCAGCCCGGCGGTGTCGAGCTCGGGGTACCAGAGCACCTCGTCGTCGGCGTCCGGCCGGCGCTGCACCAGTCGTGTCACTTGGTGACCTTGGGCGCGCAGGTGCTCGATCAGCGCGCTACCCAGCCAACCGCTGGTCCCGGTCACCGCGATATTCACCCGGATGAGGGTACGGGGTAGGTGCCGTCCGTCTCATACCGACACGGTGCCCACCGGGAGCGCAGGATCGGCCGACAGCTCCAAAGAGGACGGACGAACACCCGCAGCGACGAGGTGGGCACCGAGCGCCGCGATCATCGCTCCGTTGTCCGTGCACAGCCGAGGCCGGGGCACGCGCAGCCGGAGGCCGGCTTCCTCGCAGCGCTGTGCGGCGAGACTGGACAGTCGGGAGTTGGCGGCGACCCCGCCGGAGATGACCATGGTGCCGATGCCCAAATCGGACGCGGCACGCACGGCCTTCGCGGTGAGCACGTCGGCGACCGCCTCCTGGAACGACGCGGCGACGTCGTCGACCGGGATCGCGCGGCGGTCCTTCTCGCGGTTCTCGACCCACCGCGCGACGGCGGTCTTCAGGCCGGAGAAGGAGAAGTCGTACTTCGCGTCGCGCGGGCCGGTGAGCCCGCGCGGGAAGCGGATCGCGTCGGGGTTGCCGCGGCGGGCGGCCTTGTCGATGGGCGGGCCACCCGGGTAAGGCAGGCCGATGATGCGCGCGACCTTGTCGTAGGCCTCGCCGGCGGCGTCGTCGATGGTCGAGCCGATCTCGGTGATCTTGCCGGCGAGCTCGTCGACCTGCAGCAGCTGGGTGTGTCCGCCGGACACGAGCAGCGCGAGGCACGGCGAGGGCAGCAACCCGTGCTGCAGCGTGTCCGCGGCGACGTGGCCCGGCAGGTGGTTGACGCCGTAGAGCGGCACGTTCAGCGCGGCGGCGTAGGCCTTCGCGGCCGAGACGCCGACGAGCAACGCACCGGCCAGGCCCGGTCCGCAGGTGACGGCGATGGCGTCCACATCGGACAGCTCGATGTCGGCCGACGCCACCGCGCGCCTCATGATCGGCACCATGGCCTCGAGGTGTGCGCGGCTGGCGACCTCCGGCACGACACCGCCGAACCGCGCGTGCTGGTCGACGCTGGAGGCGACCTCGTCGGCGAGCAGCTCGATCGTGCCGTCGGTGTGCAGCCGGACGATGCCGACGCCGGTCTCGTCGCACGAGCTCTCGATGCCCAGGACGATCGTCAAGGCGTCCCGTCCTTCCCTGCCGTCTCGCGTGCTTTTGCGGGGCGCGCCATCGTGTACGCGTCGGCGCCCGAGGGCTGGTAGTACCGCCGCCGCAGTCCGATGCGGTCGAAGCCGTGCGCCTGGTACAGCGCGATGGCCGCGACGTTGTCGGTGCGCACCTCGAGGTACACCGGCGCGGTGAACTCGTCGGCGACCGCGAGCAGCGCGCGCAGCAGCATCTTGCCGATGCCCCGTCCCTGCCACGCGGAGTCGACGCCGATCGTGTGCACGCTGGCCTCGGCGTCGCGCGCGCTGCCGACGACCGAGATGCCCGCGTAGCCGACCAGCCCGGCGCCCTCCACATAGGCCCCGAAGTACTGGTGGCCGTGGTCGAGCTCGGCGCGCAGCGTGCTCTCGCTCCACGGGTCGTCGCCCGCGAACAGGATCCGCTCCAGCTCCGCGCAGCGCGGCAGGTCCGCGTAGTCCAGCGGCGCCAGGCGCACCGTCATGGCCGCGTCGGTCATGGCGTGGTCACCCGTTTCCGCGCGCCCGGCTCGGTGGCGTCGGGCCGGCGCAGGTACAGCGGGGTGAACGGCCGCGGTGGCCGGGTGAGGTCCGCGGCCCGCACCAGGCCGGCCGGCGTCGGGTACTCGTGGCCGGTGTGCGGCATCGACAGGACGTCGGCGTAGATCGTCGCGCCCGCGCGCCTGTCCAGTTGTGGGATGTCAGCCGGCTTGTCGACCGCCGGGCCCGCGGTGCGTGTGCCGTCCTCGTCGTAGGTGGCCCAGTAGAGCTCCTTGCGGCGCGCGTCGGTGGTGACCAGGAGCGGCCCGTGCCCGGCGACCGCGGACGCGATCGCGTCGAGCGTGCACACCGGGTGCACCGGCACGTCCAGGGCGTGGCCCAGCGCGGCCGCGGTGGCCATCCCGGCGCGCAACCCCGTGAACGGCCCCGGCCCGGCGCCGCAGACGATCGCGTCGACGTCGGCCAGGCGCCGCCCGGCGGCGTCGAGCGCGGCGAGGACGTGCGGCGTCAGCAGCTCACCGTGCGCCTTCGCGTCGACGGTGACGCACTCGGCGAGCATCTCCAGGCGCGTCGGGTCGACATCGGTGTCCACCAGGACGACGCCGGCGGTGACCGCGGGCGTCGCGGTGTCGACTGCGAGAACCAGCACGACCGTCAAGCCTACGGCCTGGTCAGGCGAGCCAGCGGTCGACCACCTCCTCGAGCTCGGCGAGCCGCTGGATGACGGCGTCGGGCTGGACGTCCACGGGCACCTGCTGTTCGGCCGGGATCTCGCTGTGCGGCACGAACACCGCGCGCATGCCCACCGCCTTGGCACCGCTGATGTCGTCGTAGGGCCGGTCGCCGACGTAGACGCACTCGGCCGGATCGTCGACGCCCACGGCCGCCATGGCCGCGCGGAAGGCGGCCTCGTGGGGCTTGGTGTACTCGAGGTCACTGCTCCACACGCGCGCGTGGAACAAGTCGAGCACGCCGTCGCGCGCGAGCACCTCCTCGTGCCACGCGGCGGGCCACGGGGTCGAGGAGAGGATGCCGACGCGTAAACCCTTGTCGCGTAAGGAGTTCACGAGCGGGGCGACCTCGGGGTCGGTGTGGGTCGCCTGGTCCCAGAAGGTGCGGTAGGCCGCGAAGCCACCGTCGTGCTCGGGCGCCCGCGCGGTGGCGAGCACCTGGGCGATGGTGAAGGCCCGGTGCTCGTCGCGTGCGAGCCGCCACGCCGCCTGCTCGGCGGCGAGGATGGCCGCCGCGACCTGGAGCGCCTGCTCCCCGTCACCGGGATGCAGCACGTCCGCGTAGCAGCGCCAGGCAGCTCGAAAGTCGACGGGACGCCAGGGGGTGAGCGTGCCACCCCAGTCGAAGATCACCGCTTGCATGGACCCCACGATGCCTGGTGCCTCTGACAATTCTCAATGCCGTTTCCGAGTTGTCCACAACTCGCGAAGTTGTCCACAGCCACGGCCGACATCGCTCCCGCCGTCCGTGTCCGTCTCTACGTTGGTGTCATGACCACTGCGACAGACATCAGTCCCCGGTACCTGCCCGCGTCGAAAGACGTAGCGTGGCCGCATGATCCGTGGCGTCCTGTTCGACTTCTCCGGCACGCTCTTCCGGCTCGAGCCCGATCCGGGGTGGAGCGAGGAGCTGATCGGCGTGCTGACCGCGCCCACGCTCGTCGGCGACCATCTGCCGGACGAGTTGGCGCGCGACTGGGCGCGCCGCGACCTCGATCCCGACCTGCACCGCCGTGTCTACCTGGCCTCGCTCGCCGCGGCCCGCCTCGGGTTGACACCCGCCGAGGCCGAGGCGACCTACGACCGGATGCTCGCGCCCGACTCGTGGCGGCCCTATCCGGACACCGCCGCGGCGCTGCGGCGGTGTCGCGCGGCGGGAGTCCCGGTCGGCGTGGTCAGCAACATCCCCTGGGACATCCGAGCGGTGTTCCGCCGCCATGGCATGGCCGACCTGGTCGACGAGTACGTCTTGTCCTATGTGGAAGGAGTGATGAAACCGGACGCGAAGATCTTCCTGGTGACCTGCCAGCGGATCGGGGTCGCGCCGGCCGACGCGCTGATGATCGGTGACAGCGCGGAGACCGACGGCGGCGCGGAGGCGGTCGGCATCGCGACGGCGATCGTGGACCACCTGCCGAGCCGACAGCGACCGGACACCCTGCTGTCCACATTGGACAGGTTCAGAGTAGGCATGCCCGCCCCGGACTGAGCACCAAGATCCACCTTGCACCCGGCCGCCAGCCGACCTCCCGCCCGACCACGACGCGAGCCTCGGGTGCCGACCACATCGGACCAACGCGATCGCGCGGATCGGCAGCCTGCTGGCGGCGGCCGGCTGAGCGGAGCGGCGTACGCGGACCCGGTGGCGCTGACCCAGCCTCCCGCCAAGTCGACACGACCATCGCAGCCGTCCAGCTTCGATGATCTACCGGTCCGGTCCAAGCGGGCGGTCCGACCAGCTCCCGTGGGGAACGACGGTCGCGAGACGGGCGTCGTCCTCGCGGCGCTCCAGGCGGATCAGCAGGTGATCGGCGGACAGGCGCTCGCCGGCGCCCTCGCCCCACTCGATCACGACCGCGGCCTCCACCAGCGAGGTGTCCAGGTCGAGATCGTCGAGTTGGGCCAGGTCGCCACCGAGGCGGTACGCGTCGACGTGCACGAGCGGGATGCCGCGCCCGGAAGGGGCGGGCCGGTGCTCGCGGGCGATGATGAACGTCGGCGAGCTGACCCGGCCGCTCACCCCGAGCCCCTCGGCGATGCCACGCGCCAGCACGGTCTTCCCGGCGCCGAGCGGGCCGGCGAGGAGCACGAGGTCACCCGCCTCCAGCACGGACCCGAGGCGGCGGCCGAACCGCAGCGTGTCGGACTCCTCGACCAGCTCCACGGTCGTCACCGGCGCCACCACCGGCGCCGGCCCGAGTCCCGGCCGTAGGCGCACTGCTGGAGCAGCAGCACCAGGTAGTCGTTGACGAGCTCCGGCTGCTCGAACATGACCATGTGCCCGCCGCCGCGCACGCGGACCAGCTCGGCGTCCGGCAGCTCGACCGCGATCCGCTCGGAGTGGCTGAACGCGGTCATGCGGTCGGCGTCGCCGCTGAGCACCAGCACGTGCGCGTGCTTGAGGCCGGCGAGCGCGGCGTAGCGGTTGTGCGTGCCGAGCGTGTCGATGAAGTCCGCGAGCACGCGCACGGGAGTGTCGTCCAGCAGCTCCAGCAGGAAGTCCACGAGGGACGGACTGATGTCGCGCGAGCCGAAGGCGAGCGACCGCAACGCGCGGCGGGTCAGCTGACCGCCGGCGGCGCGGACCAGCTCCACGAGGCCGGGCTGCCAGTCCGCGAGGGCGCCGATGCTTCGGGTGAGCGGGTTGTACCGGGACAGCAGCGGGCGCGGCAAGCCGCTCTTGCCGACCTCGCCCGCCGAGGTGCCGATCAGGGCGACCCCGCACACCTGCTCGGCGAACAGCTCCGGCCGCTGCTCGGCGAGGGCCATGATCGTCATGCCGCCCATCGAGTGTCCGACGAGGACGGTCGGGCCCTCGATGCCGGCCTTGTCGATGACCTCGCCGAGGTCGAGGCCGAGCTGGTCGATCGTGCTGGACGCCTCGCTGGCGCGACCGGACTCGCCGTGGCTGCGGTGGTCGTAGTAGACCTGTCGCACCCGCGGCTCGGTGAGCTGCGCGAGCGCGCGTCGCTGGAAGTGCCAGCTGCGCCGGGACAGGGCGAAGCCGTGCACGAACACGACGGTGACCTCGGGCTTGCCGCCGACGACGGGGTCGACCTCCTCGACGGACAGCTCGATGCCGTCGTCGGTGATCACCGAGTACGTGCGGTCCGGGCGCAGCTTGCCGAGCGGCTCGTCCACGTACGGGTCGTCCGGGTCATGGGCACGTCGGCGTGCCGCGACGCCGACGGCGATCGCGGTGCCGGCGGCCGCGACGCCGATCGCGCCACCGATGATGGTGCCGACCTTCCGGGACACCGTCACCGCTGGCCTCGGTAGGTGCGGGTGACGCGCGGCCGGTACATGCCCGTGACGATCTCGTAGTCGATGGTGCCGAGCGTGTCCGCCCACTCGGTGGCGGTCGGCTCGCCGCGCTCGCCGGTGCCGAACAGGACGACCTCCTCGCCTACTGGCACGAGGTCGTCCTCGCAATCGACGACGAGCTGGTCCATGCACACCCGGCCGACGACCGGGCGGCGCCGGCCGGCGAGCCACACGGAAAGCCGCCCGGACAGCAGTCGCGGGACGCCGTCCGCGTAGCCGACCGGTACGAGGGCGAGGTTGGTGTCGCGCCCGGCGGTCCACGTCTGTCCATACGAGACGGACTCGCCGGCCTCGATCCGCTTGGTCAGCGCCACCGACGACCGGAACGTCATCGCCGGGACGAGATCCTCCGGGTGCGGCAACGGGTTCAGCCCGTACATGGCGATGCCGACGCGGACGAGGTCGAAATGCAGGTCCGGCCGGTTCAGTGTCGCGGCCGAGTTCGCGAGGTGGCGCAAGGGCTTCAGCCCGGCCGCGGTGCTCACCTCGTACGCCTGCTGGAACCGCCCGGCCTGCAGGTCGACCGACGGGTGGCCGGGCTCGTCCGCGCAGGCCAGGTGGGACCACACGGCGACGATCTCGGCATGCCCGTCCGCCTGGGCCTTGGCCGCCACCTCGACGAGGTCCGGCCACTCGGCGGCGGGGCAGCCGTTGCGGGACAGCCCGGTGTCGATCTTGAGGTGCACGCGCGGGGTACGGCCGGCGCGCTGGCCGGCGCCGAGGATGTGGCCGAGCTCGCGGACGCTGGACGCGGTGAGGTCGACGTTCGCCGCGACGGCCGGGGCGAAGTCCTCGCCGGCGACCTCGAGCCAGCTCAGGATGGGCCCGCTGATGCCGGCGCCGCGCAGAGCGAGCGCCTCGGCGAGGGAGCAGGAGCCGAGCCAGGTGGCGCCGGCCTCCAGCGCGGCCCGGGCTACGGGCAGCGCACCGTGGCCGTAGCCGTCGGCCTTGACCACGGCCATGGTCGCGGCGCCGGACGCGGCCGCCCGATCGGCGAGCAGCGTGACGTTGTGGCGCAGGGCGTCGAGGTCGACGATCGCCTCGGCCCGAGGAGGTGAAGAAGCAGCCATGACGGTTTCCATGCTCGCACAGCGGGTCAGCGGGCCGCCCTCGCGGCACGGACCGCGTCCGGGACGGCGGCCAGGATCGCCGACGCCGGGGCCGGGGCGCCCGCCGCGGCGAGCATGCCCGCGCGCTCGTGCACCCACGCCGCGCAGCCCGCGGCGAGCAGCGGATCCAGCTCGGTCGCCAGCGCCGCCCCGATCAGGCCGGACAGCACGTCGCCGGACCCGGCCGTCGCGAGCCACGCCGACGCCGCCGGGTTCACCAGCGCCCGTCCGTCCTGGTCGGCGATCACCGTGGTGTGACCCTTCAGCAGCACCACGCAGTCCAGCCGGCGGGCCAGCGCCCGCGCGGCCGCGGGCCGGTCGTCGCCGAGCTCGATGCCCAGCGGCTCGGCGATCCGGGCGAACTCGCGGTCGTGCGGGGTCAGCACCACGGGCGCGTCCGGCTCGCGGCTGTCCCACAGCGTCGGGTCGCCGGCGAGCAGCGTGATCCCGTCCGCGTCCACGCAGGTCGGCACGCCGTCGGCGAGCACCTCGGCCAGCACGTCGCGACCGGTCTGGCCGGTGCCCAGCCCCGGCCCGACGATCCACGCCTGCACCCGGCCCGCGTCCTCGACCGAGCCGGTCGCCACGGCCTCCGGCCACCGCGCCCGGACGTCGTCGGCCGCCCAGCCGGCGTAGCGGACCATCCCGGACGTCGCGAGCACCGCCGCCCCGGTCGCGAGCACCGCCGCCCCCGGGTAGGTCGCGGAGCCGGCCGCCACGCCGGTCACGCCCTGGCTGTACTTGTCGTCGTCCGGCCCGGGCACCCGCCACAGCTCGCCCACCTCGCGCGGCTCCAGCACGGAGAACGCGGGCTCGTCGAGCCACGGACCGAGACCGATGTCCACCAGGTGCACCACGCCGGACCGGACCGCACCCTCCGCCAGCACGTGCACCGGCTTGCGCGCGCCGAAGGTCACGGTCGCGTCGGCGTGCACGGCCGGACCGTGGGTGGCGCCGGTGTTCGGGTCGACGCCACTCGGCAGGTCGACCGCGAGGACCGGCGCGTCGACCGCCTCGACCAACGACGCCGCGGCCGGTCGCAGCGGACCGCGCGCGGACAGCCCGACGATCCCGTCGACCACCAGGTCGGCGGCGCCGAGCGCGGCGGCCACGGGCGGAGTGAGCGAGTCGGCGGTCAGCACCCGGCCGCCGGCCCGGCGCAGCGCGTCGAGGCCGGCCGGGTGTGCCTTGTCGGGTGCGAGCAGCAGGGCCGTCACGCCGACCCCGCGGCGGCGCAGGAAGTAGCCGGCCCACAGGGCGTCGCCGCCGTTGTTGCCGGCGCCCACCAGCAACGCGACCCGCCGGCCGGCGACCCCGCCGGTCTGCGACCGCAGCATGGCCACGGCCCGCACGGCGACGCCGAACGCGGCCCGGCGCATCAAGGCCCCGGAAGGGGTCCGCGCGAGCAACTCGTCCTCGGCGGCCTTGACCTGCTCGGTCGACCACACGCCCAGCACGGCGGCTACTCCACCGTCACCGACTTGGCCAGGTTTCGCGGCTTGTCCACGTCGTACCCGCGGGCGCGGGCGATCTCGGCGGCCAGCACCTGCAGCGGCACGGTCGACACCAGCGGCTGCAGCAGCGTCGGCACGGCCGGCACCTCGACGAGCTCGTTCGCGAACGGCCGCACCGTCTCGTCGCCCTCCTCGGCGATGACGATCGTGCGGGCGCCTCTGGCCTGGATCTCCGAGATGTTCGACAGCAGCTTCGCGTGCAGCACCGCCCGCCCCTTCGGCGACGGCATCACGACGACGACCGGCAGGTCGTCCTCGATCAGCGCGATCGGCCCGTGCTTGAGCTCGCCGGCAGCGAAGCCCTCGGCGTGCATGTACGCGAGCTCCTTGAGCTTGAGCGCACCCTCGAGCGCCACCGGGTAGCCGACGTGCCGGCCGAGGAACAGCACGGCCTTCGCCTCGGCCAGCGACCGGCCGAGCGAGCGGACCTTGTCCACGGTGCCGAGCACCCGGGCCACCGCGTCCGGCATGGCGGCCAGCTCGCTGAACTCGCGCGCGACCTCGTCGGGGTACTTGGTGCCGCGGGCCTGCGCGAGCGCCAGGCCGACGAGGTAGTTGGCGGCGATCTGGGCGAGGAACGCCTTGGTCGACGCGACCCCGATCTCCGGGCCGGCGTGGGTGTAGAGCACCGCGTCCGACTCGCGCGGGATCTGTGCGCCGTTGGTGTTGCAGACCGCGAGCACGCGGGCCTTCTGCTCACGCGCGTGCCGCACGGCCTCGAGCGTGTCGGCGGTCTCGCCGGACTGCGACACCGCCACGACCAGGGTGTCCCGGTCGAGCACCGGGTCGCGGTAGCGGAACTCCGAGGCCAGCTCGACCTCGACCGGCAGCCGACACCAGTGCTCGATGGCGTACTTGGCGACCAGGCCGGAGTGGTAGGCCGAGCCGCAGGCCACGACGAACACCTTGTCCACGTCGCGCAGGTCCTGGTCGGACAGCCGCTGCTCGTCGAGGACGATCCGGCCGTTCGTGAAGTGCCCGCGCAGGGTGTCGGCGAGCGCGGCCGGCTGCTCCTCGATCTCCTTGAGCATGAAGTACTCGTAGCCGCCCTTCTCGGCGGCTGAGAGGTCCCAGTCCACGTGGAACGGGCGGGTCGGCGCGTCCTCCCCGTGGAAGTCGGTGACGTGGTAGCCGTCGCGGGTGATCGTGACGACCTGGTCCTGGCCGAGCTCGACGGCGTCGCGGGTGTGCTCGATGAAGGCCGCGACGTCGGATGCGACGAACGTCTCACCGCTGCCGATGCCCACCACCAGCGGCGAGGACCGGCGTGCCGCGACGATCAGGTCCGGCTGGTCGACGTGCGTGATGACCAGGGTGAACGCGCCGTCCAGCCGACGGCACACGGCACGCACGCTGGCCTGCAGGTCACCGGCGGTCTCCCCGCTGTCGTACGCCTGCGAGACGAGGTGCGCGACCGTCTCGGTGTCGGTGTCGCTCGCGAACTCCACACCGCCGGCCTCCAGCTCGGCGCGCAGCGAGGCGAAGTTCTCGATGATGCCGTTGTGCACCACGGCGACCCGCTCGGTGGCGTCCCGGTGGGGGTGCGAGTTCTTGTCGACCGGCGGGCCGTGCGTGGCCCACCGGGTGTGGCCCATGCCCGCGGTGCCGGCGAACGAGTCGCGGCCGACCTGCGCCAACCGGTCCTCCAGGTTGGCCAGGCGGCCGGCCTTGCGTTCCACGGCCAGGCCCTGCTCGGCCAGTACGGCCACGCCGGCGGAGTCGTACCCGCGGTACTCCAGCCGTCGCAACCCGTCGAGCACAACGTCGAGCGCCGGGCGATGCCCTACATATCCCACGATTCCGCACACCCGTCAGAGGGTAACCAGCACCCCGTTGGACGTCGGTAGGGCCGTCGGCCCTCGACCTCGATAGGGTCAACGACCATGGCGAACAAGGCGAAGCACCTCGCCGAGGAGCTGTCCCACCGGGGACCCCACCGGGTGCTGCGCGGAGACCTCGCGCTCGTGGGCCTGCCGGGGGTCGTGTTCACCCCGACCGCCGGACGCGGGCTGCCGGCGATCGCGTTCGGGCACGGGTGGCTGCAGCCGCCGGAGCGGTACGCCGGCCTGCTGCGGCACCTGGCCTCCTGGGGGTTCGTGGTGGCCGCGCCGGCGACCCAGCGCGGGCCGCTCGCGTCGCACCGGCTGTTCGCCGCGGACCTGACCACGGCGCTGGACGTGTGCGTCGGCGTGCGGCTCGGCGACGGTGAGATCAGCGTCGACCCGGGCGCGCTCGGCCTCGCGGGGCACTCCGTGGGCGGTGGCTGCGCGGTACTGGCGGCCGCGGCGGACTCGCGGGTGGCGGCGGTGGCGACCATGGCGGCCACGCAGACGAAGCCGTTCTCCACGGACGCGGCGAGCCGGTGCCGGATGCCGGGGCTGCACCTGGCGGCGGGCCGGGACCTCGTCGCGCCGACCGTGGGCCACGCCGGCCTGATCGCGTCGAACTGGGGCGGCGAGGCACAGCTGCGGCTGCTGCCGAAGGCGAACCACCTGGGCTTCACCGAGGGCCGGCACTGGTCGAACCTGGTGTTGCCGGGCAAGTCGGAACACGGCACGCAGCGGCTGGCGAAGATCCTGCTGACCGCGTTCTTCCTCACCCACCTGACGGAGACGGCGAAGTACCGCCCCCTGCTGGCCGAGGACCTGAAGGGCGCCGTGATCGAGCGCGAAGAGGACGAGCTCGTCCGCTGACCCTCAGCGCTTGGGCGTCGGCTTGCTCTCCACCGGGTCCCGGCCCACCACGCCGCTGAAGTTGGCCGCCGGGTCCTGCTCGTCGAAGAGCTGCCCCGTCGTGCGCCACTTGCTCTGGCGAGTCTGGTCGCCGCCCTGGTTGCCCGCGCCCATGCCGCCCATCGGCATGCCGCCCACCGCACCCTGCTGACCGGAGCCCGAACCGCCGGGACCGCCGCCCGCACCTGCGGCGGACGCCGCCGCGGCGCGGTCCGCGCCCGTCGAGTCCGGGCTGCCCGCACCCACCATGGCGCCCGGCTGCGGAGTGCCGGCGGACGTGCCGGGGGTCGCACCGCCGCCGTAGGAGCCGCCGCCACCGGCACCGGCTCCACCACCGCCGCCGTCGAAGTCGCCGCCCATGCTCGCCGGCGTCGGCACGTCCGGCAGCGACGGGCGCGCCGAGCCGGGGATGTCGGGCACGCCCGGCACCTGCGAGTCCGGCCCGAAGTCCACGTCGTAGGTCTCCGGCGTGCCGTCGTCCACGGTCATCTTCAGCCGGTCGGTCGGTCCGGGCACCTGCTCCAGCGTGATCGCAGCGTCCCCGTCCTGGATCACGGCCTTGCCGTTCTCCGCCCGAATAACGCCCTCCTCCGGCTGCTCACCGGGGTCGTCGGTGAAGTCGACGACGTACTCCGAAGGCTCGCCCTGGCCGTCGTCGACGGTGACCTTGCTGCGCCCCTGCGCGTCGGGCTGGCCGATCGTGATCGTCCGGTTCCCGTCCTTGATCGTCACTTCCTTGGGCGCGGCGCCATTGCCGGCACCCGGAGTGGCGCCCGGGATGCTCGAGCCGGGCAGCGGTACTCCCGGCACGCCGGGCGAGCCGGGGGTGGCACCCGGGACGCTCGGGTCGCCGGGACCGCCCGGGGTGCTCGACCCGGGCACCCCGCCGGGGTTGGCGAACGACGGCGTGGTCGTGCCGTTCGGTCCGGTGCTCGACCCCGGCGTCGGGATCTCCGGCGGCGTGGGCGGGGCCGGCGTCGGGACCATGCCCGGGCTGCTGCCGGGACCGCCCGGAGTGCTCGACGGCGGGGTGCTCACGGGCGGCGAGCCGGACGGGGTCGTGCCCGACGGCGAGCCCGAGCCGGGCGGTGGGGTGGCGGACGAGGGTGGCGGGGTGGTCGAACCCGGGGGCGGGGTCGCACCCGGGGGTGGCGTGCCGGTCCCCGGCGGCGGAGCCGCACCCGCAGCCTGGAACTCATTCTCATACTCACCCAAGAACTCGTTCAACGTCTCATAATACGAATCGACCGCGGTCACGGTCTCCTCACACAACGACTTGAACGTCGCATACACCCGATCATGCAAATCCGGATTAAAAGACTCCTGAATCCACTTAATACACTCATCCTGCACATAACGCTTGTTCTCGTCGTTCAACCCACAATCATCATCACGAATCGTATTCTCAATATCCGACCCACACACCGAATCCACCCACGACGCCACCTCCAGGATCTTATCCCGATCACTGGCGTCATTCGCCAACTCCACAACCTTCATCGCGATCTGCGGCGTCGCACTCCCCAACGTCGGCGAATACAACGCCAACACCTCATCAGCCTTCGCCTTCACCGCATCAAACACATCCGACACCAACGTGTCGATCATCCCCGGACCCTCCGACAGAAAACCCAACAACTCCGCCGCATTCGGCCCGATCTTCTCCGAATAAAACTGATACGACGCATTCGCCGCATCACCCGTCCACGACCGATACAGAGTGTTCAACTCCGTCTCCGTCGAGGTGTTCAACTCCGACAACCGCTCCTGCGCCACCCGCAACCGATCAGCATCATCCAAAAACTTCTTGAACGACACACCCAGCTGCTCGTCATACATCCGATTGACCTCATCCATCGAGATCCGATCGAACTGCCCCAACGAACCCTGCGGCACCACATCATTAACCGGAATAAACTCCGAAAAAACCTTCAACCCCGGACGACCCAACTCCAAAACCTCATCCGAAGACTCCACCGCACCAGAAGAACGCCCCTCACCAGACTGCGGCGCAGACAACCCATCCAACTCGGTCGTATTCTCATCAACCGCATCCTGCGTCTGACCAGCCCGATAACCCTCACGACGCGACTCAGCCTCAGCACGACCAGCAACCTCATCCAACGAACCCTGATCAAAATCACCATCACGCGTCGGATACTGATCGTAATACTCCCGCACATCAGCAGGCAGATCATCCTCTTCAATGAAGGGATACCCCTCCACATTCTCCTTGATATACGCCGCGATCAGGTGCTCCTTCGTATCCGCATCCACAAACGGATCATCCAGAAGCGTCTGGACCTCGTCCCACGACCTGCTCATCGGCTACTACCCCTAACCTGCGTCGCTTTCCCCGATCCGCCGAGCAGGCGAACCACCACACAACCGACCATGCCGTCCCGGTCCACGGCGGTCGCCACGGCCAGCCGGCCACGTTCACCCTCGCCGAGCGCCAGCAGCGCGGCGAGCTGGAAGGAGCCGGTCGCCGCGCCGGTGTCGCCGATCAGCTCCGTCGGCACGACCACCCGCTCGACCTCCCGTCCCAACGTCTCGTCCACGGCCTCGCGCTCGATGGCGGCCGTGGCCGAATCCCGGCCGGACAGCGCCACCCCCCACACCTCACGCGGCGCCACGCCGGCCAGGACCCGGCGCAGACACGCGGCCAGCGCGTCCCGTGGCTCCCCATCCACGGCCAGCCGGGTGTCCAACGCTACGACCTCCGCGAGCGCCGATCGGTTCCCCTCGGCCGGCTCCAGGAACAGCACCACGCAGCCCTCGCCGAGCGGCGCGGTGCCGCCGACACGGCGTTCCAGCAGCGTTCGGGCCCCGCCGTGCTCCTCGGCGGCGCCCGCGAACACGCCGCTCGCCCGCCCGGTGCGCAGCAGGCGGTCCGCGTAGCGCAACGTGGCGATGCCGGAGCACCGGCCCGCGGCGATCGTCGTGTTCGGACCGGTCAGCCCGTGCCAGCTGGCGCACTGCGCGGCCGCCGAGTTCATCAGCGCGAACGGCATCATCGCCGGGTTCACGAAGTACGGCTTGCGGCGGGTCAGCGAGTCGCCGGTGAACGCGAACTGGGTCTGCGTGCTGCCGCTGGTCGTGCCGAGCACCACGCCGGTGCGCTCGTCTGGCTCGACCGTGCCGGCCTCGTCCTTGCGCAGCCGGCCGAGCGTGCTCACCGCGAGCGCGGTCGTCCGGTCCATCGAGCCGGTTCCCTTGCGCCCCAACTGGTCCACGATGTCGAAATCGGGTACGACGTGCGCGGTGTCCAGCTCGGGGAACCAGTCGTCGGAGCGTGCCGCCGCCGGTGCGGACCGGCCGGCCCGGACGCCGTCGGCGAACGGGCCGGCGCCGTAGCCGAACGGCGAGGTCGCCGACCATGCGGAGATCACCGTCGCCATGTTCAGTTCCGTCCGAACAGCACGACGGAGTTGTTGCCCCCGAAGGCGAGCGCGTTGTTCTGCACGACGTTCAGCCGCGCCGGCACGGACTCGTTGGGCACGCAGTCGATGCCGCACTCCGGGTCGGTCTCGGTGTGGTTGATCGTGGGCGGGATGAACTCCTCGGCGATGGCGAGCGAGCAGGCGACCGCCGACAGCGCGCTCGCGGCGCCCATCGTGTGGCCCAGCATGGACTTCACCGACACGGTGCGCGGCGGCCGCGTCCCGAACACGTCCCGGATGGCGCCGCACTCGGTGGCGTCGTTGGCCTTCGTGCCGGTGCCGTGCGCGGAGATGAGGTCGACGTCCCCGGGCGCGACGCCGGCGTCGTCCAGCGCGAGCCGCATGCACCGGCCGACCGAGTCGCGGTCCGGCGCGACCGGGTGGCCGGCGTCGCAGTTGAGCCCGTAGCCGAGCACCTCGGCGTAGATCCGCGCGCCCCGCCGCGTGGCCGCCTCGAGCGGCTCGAGGACGAGCACGCCCGCGCCCTCGCCGGTGAGGATGCCCTGCCGGTCCACGTCGAACGGCCGGCAGGCGCGCGGGTCGACCGCGCCGAGGCGGTAGAAGCCGGTGAACGTCATGCGGCACATGGCATCCGCGCCGCCGCACAGCGCCACGTCCACATCGCCGGTCGCCACCGCGTCGTACCCGTCGCCGATCGCGTAGTTGCCCGCCGCGCAGGCCGTCGCGATCGTCGAAGCCTCCACAGTGGACAGACCGAGCTCGCGGGCGACCCCGACGGACAGCAGCGCGGCGGGCACCCTGCCGGCCTCGGCGGCGGTCACCTCGGTGCCGCGCACGACGGCCTCGGCGATCAGCTCGCCGCGGTCCGAGCCGCCGTCGGTGGTACCGATCGACACGAGGGCGCGGGCGCCGGCGAGGTCGAGGCCGGCGTCGCGGGTCGCCATCGTCGCGGCGGCCACGGCGAACTGTCCGGCCCGCGGCAGCCGCTCCGGCCGGTCGAGCCAGCCTGTCGGGTCGAAGCCGACGACCTCGCAGCCCACGTCGTGCGCGAAGCCCTCGGTGTCGAACGCGCCGATCGGGCGGGCGCCGCTGCGCCCCTCCCGCAGGCCGCGGGCGAACTCGGCGGCGCCGGTGCCGATGCTCGACACCACCCCGAGTCCGGTGACCGCGACCCGTGTCATCAGTGATCCAGTGCCGCGCTCAGCACGCCGTAGACGCCGTCGAGGCTGACCAGGTTCTCGAACTCGGCCGGGTCGATCTCGACGTCGAACTCGATCTCGAGGTTGGCCAGCAGCTCGATCAGCTTCATGGAGTCCGCGCCGAGGTCCTCGACGAAATGGTCGGCCGAGCCGAGCCGGTCCTCGTCGGCCTCCAGCACGCGGCAGACGACGGCCTTGATCTCCACGGCACGCTCGGCGACGACGGCGTGCATCACTGGTTCCGCATCCACGAGGACTGGTTGGAGTAGTCGTCCTCGTCGTCGAACGAGGCAGGTGCCGGACGGCGGACGTGCCGGGCGGCCGGAGCCTCGGGCGCGGGCGGCGTGGGCGGCGGCTGCTCGACCTCGACCTCCTCGTCCTCGATCGCGCCGATGCCGCCGGGCGCCTGGCCACCCTGCGGGCGGGGAGCGGAGCGGTAGGCGAAGGCCGGCTTCTGCTCGTCCTCGTCAGCGCCGATGCCCAGGATGTAGTCCTTGTCCCGCTCGGTCTTCTCGGTCGCCCAACCACCGGCGGCCCGGTGACGGCGGCCGAGCTCACCCATGTGCTTGGCGACCTGGGCCGCGACCGGGCCCTGCCGGAGCAGGCTCTCCCGCGCCTTGTCCTGGATGGCGCGGCCGTTGCGGACCCGCATCGCGCGCCGCTCGGTCATCTCGCGGCGGACCTGCTCCATCCGGGCCCGGGCCTTGGCCGCCTTCTCCGAAGCACTCATCGCGTCATCTCCATCGGGCTAGCGCCCCTCGCCGAAGGTACTGCGCAGCTGGGTGTCGATGTCCATGTCGAATAGGTCGCCGGTGGTGCGCCACTGAGCGGCGCCGCGGTCCTGGTCGCCGCCCCCGCCACCGGCGCCGCCACCCATCATCGGCATCCCGGCCATGCCGCCGCCGGAGTGCTGTTGACCGGCGGCGCCCGAGCCGTTGTCACCCTCGGCCGCGGAGGCCAGGTCGGCCTCGCCGGGACCGGTGGCCGGGGTCGCGACGTACTGACCCGAGTCCGACTCGCCGAAGAACGAGCCGACGTGGTCCGCCGGGCCGCTGTCCGGCTGGCTGCCGAAGAACGAGCCCACGTGGTCGGCGGCGCTGCCGTCCGACCCGCCGCCGGCGAACGAGCCGCCGTCGGAGAGGCTGGCCTGTGCGCTGGTGGCCGCGTAGGCCGGCTCGGCGTACTGGCCGCCCGGCCCCTCACCCGGTCCCTGGCCCTGGTCGGCCGGCACCGGGCCCCCGTCGACAGGTACTGGGCCGCCGCCGGCCGGCACCGGGCCCTCGCTCTGCTGCTGGGTGTCCAGGTCCTCGATGACCCCGTCGAGGCGGTCGTCGAGCTGGCTGTACATGGCCTGAGCCTCGGACGGCCCGCCTGGCCCGCCGCCCGTCTGACCCGGCTGGCCGCTCTGCGCGCCCTCTTCGCCGGAGTAGTCCAGGTTGTAGGTGGTCGGCTCGCCGGTGCCGTCGTCGACGGTGACCTTGACCGTGTCGGTCGAGCCCTCGGGCCGCTCGGCGGTGATGGTGAGGTCGCCGTCCTGGATGACGCACTTGCCGTCCTCGTCGGCCTGGATCGGCTGGTCCGCGCCCGGCGCCTGGCTGCCGTCCGGGCCGAACCCGGGCTCACCGTCCGCCGTGCCGCCGGTGGGCGAGCCGCCCGGAGCACCGGCGCCGGTGCCTTCGCCGCCGCCGGAGCCGCCGCCTTCGCCGAAGTCGAGCGTGTAGGTCTGGGGCTCGCCGCTGCCGTCGTCGACGGTGACCTTGACCTGGCCCTGCCCGTCCGGGCTGGTGACCGAGATGGAGCGCTCACCGTCGTCGATGGTGACGGTCTCCTCCTCGCCCGGCGTGGTGGGCGTGGTGCCGGGCGGCACGTCGCCGGTTCCCTGGCCCGGGTCCTGGCCGCCCGGTGTCTGGCTGCCCGGCCCGCCCGGTGTCTGGCCGCCTGGTCCGCCCGGGGTCTGACCACCCGGGTCCTGACCGGCCGGGAGCGTCTGGCCGGGAGTCGGCACGTCGGGCGTCGCCGGCGAGCCGGGCGATCCGGGCCCGGACGGCGAACCCGGGGTGTCCGCCGACGGTCCGCCGGGTGTCCCCGGCATCGAGGGCGCGGCGGGCGACGGAGTAGAGGCCGGCGGAGTACTGGACGGAGGCGTACTCGACGACGGCGGTGGCGTGCTGGACGACGGCGGCGGAGTGCTGCTGGAAGGCGGGGGTGTCGTCGAACCAGGAGGCGGGGTGGTCGAGCCAGGAGGCGGAGTGCCAGTCCCCGGCGGCGGAGCCGCACCCGCAGCCTGGAACTCGTTCTCATACTCACCCAAGAACTCGTTCAACGTCTCATAATACGAATCGACCGCGGTCACGGTCTCCTCACACAACGACTTGAACGTCGCATACACCCGATCATGCAAATCCGGATTAAAAGACTCCT
>NZ_JBOHGA010000072.1:0-27857 GCF_050699915.1 Actinophytocola sp. | reverse complement strand
GGTCCGGCCGCGGCCGGACCCGACAGCTGCTCAGCCCATGTGCGGGTAGGTGTGGTCGGTCGCCGGGACGAACGTCTCCTTGACCGACCGCGGGCTCACCCAGCGCTGCAGGTTGTAGATCGAGCCGGCCTTGTCGTTGGTGCCCGAGCCGCGGCTGCCGCCGAAGGGCTGCTGGCCGACGACGGCGCCCGTCGGCTTGTCGTTGACGTAGAAGTTGCCGGCCGCGAACCGCAGCGCGCGGTGGGCCTCCTCGACCGCCGCGCGGTCGGTGGCGAACACCGCGCCGGTCAGCGCGTACGGGGTCGAGCCGTCGACGAGCTCGAGGACCTTGGCGTAGTCGGAGTCGTCGAAGACGTGGACCGCCAGGATCGGACCGAACCACTCGGTGGTGAACACGTCGTTCATCGGGTCGGTGCCGAGCAGGACCGTGGGCTGGACGAAGTAGCCGACCGAGTCGTCGGCGCTGCCGCCGGCCAGCACCTCGAGCGTGGTGTTGCTCGCGGCCATCTCCAGCACGCCCTTGTGCTTGGCGAACGCCCGGCTGTCGATCACCGCGCCGCCGAAGTGACCGAAGTCGGTGACATCGCCGAACGACAGGGACTTCGTCGTGTCGGCCAGCTGCTCGCGCAGCCCGGACTCCCACAGCGAGCGGGAGATGTAGGCGCGCGAGGCGGCCGAGCACTTCTGGCCCTGGTACTCGAACGCGCCGCGGACGAGCCCGGTCGCGACGGCGGCCGCGTCGGCCGACCGGTGCGCGACGACGAAGTCCTTGCCGCCGGTCTCGCCGACGATCCGCGGGTAGGACCGATAGGTGTCGAGCCGTTCCCCCATCGTGCGCCACAGGTACCTGAACGTCTTGGTGGAGCCGGTGAAGTGCAGGCCGGCGAAGTCGGGGTCGGCCAGCGCGACCTCGCTGACCGCGGCGCCGTCGCCGGTGACCATGTTGATCACACCGGGCGGCAGGCCGGCGGCCTCGAGCATGCGCATCGTGTGGAACGCGGCGAGCTGCTGGGTGGGCGAGGGCTTCCAGACGACCGTGTTGCCCATCAACGCGGGCGCGGTCGGCAGGTTGCCGGCGATCGCGGTGAAGTTGAACGGGGTGATCGCGGTGACGAAGCCGTCCAGCGGCCGGTGGTCGAAGCGGTTCCAGGTGCCGGGGCTCGAGCCGGGCTGCTCGGCGAGGATGCGGCGCGCGTAGCCGACGTTGAACCGCCAGAAGTCGATGAGCTCGCAGGCGGAGTCGATCTCGGCCTGCTGCGCTGACTTGGACTGGCCGAGCATCGTCGCGGCGTTGAGGGTGTCCCGCCACGGGCCGGCCAGCAGGTCGGCGGCACGCAGGATGATCGCGGCGCGCTCGTCGAAGGGCAGCTCGCGCCACGCGGGGGCGGCGAGCTTGGCGGCGCTGACGGCGTCGGTCACGTCCTTGGCGGTGGCCTGGGCGGAGACGCCGAGCACGTGCGCGTGGTCGTGCGGCTGGACCACGTCGATCGCGTCGCCGCCGGCCATGCGCTGCTCGCCGCCGACGGTCATGGTCAGCTCGTGGCGCTCGCCCTCCAGCTCGGCGATCCGGCGCCGCAGCGACTCGCGCTCGGGGCTGCCCGGCGCGTAGGAGCGGACGGGCTCGTTGACCGGCTCGGGCACGGACGTTAGGGCGTCCATGTGGTGGCTCGCCTCCTTGTTTCTGTCGGGCCGGCTCGTGACCGGCGGCTGTCGCCATCCTGTCACGAGTCGGGCGTCCACCAGGCCGCCAGTTGGTCGACCTCGGCGCGCAGCAGCAGTTCGGGATCGATCCCGCTGAGCGTGAGCTGGCCGGCGACCTCCAGGCTGATGACGCCGTGCAGGCGCGTCCAGACGGTCATGCCCCAGTGCAGCTGTCGCGGGGTGAGGTCGCCGAGGTCCGTGCGCTCACCCCACGCGGCGAGCTGGCGGTGCAGCGTCGAGCGGCGGGGCTTGCCGGTGTCGGGGCCGGCCGCCGACAGCAGCGCGGCCATGGACCGGCGCGCGGCGTCGAGGGTGTGCGCCGGGGCTTCGTAGCCGGGGACCGGGGTGCCGAAGAGCAGCAGGTACCGGTGTGGGGCGGCGGTGGCCCAGTCGCGCATGGCGGTGGCGGCGGCGCGGAGCCGGCCGGTTCTGGTCGTGGCGATCGCGGCCTCGATGGTGTCGGCCAGGTCGTGGTAGCCGTCCGCGATGAGCTCGGTGAGCAGCGCGTCGCGGTTGGCGAAGTAGCGGTAGAGGGCGGGGCCGGTGACGCCCATCCGCTTGCCGATCGCGTTGACCGAGATGCCGGCGGTGCCGTGCTCGGCCAGCTGTTCGAGCGCGATCCGCTTGGCCTCCTGGCGGGTCTGCTCGCGGTACTGCTGCCTGCGGTCCATGTCACGCCTCCTTGACACTCGGCAGCCTAACAGCTTCTAATGTTTGTTAGATGCTCTAACTCGAGTGAAAGGTGCTCACATGGAGATCATGCTTACCGGCGAAGGCGGCCCGGAGATGCTGCAGGTGACGTCCGGCGACGGCCCGCAGCCCGGGAAGGGCGAGGTCCGGGTGCGGGTTCTGGCGAGCGGCGTGAGCTTCGCGGAGGTGCAGATGCTGCGCCGGCGGTACCCGATGCAGCCGCGGTTCCCGTTCGTGCCGGGCTACGACCTGGTCGGCGAGGTGTCGGCGGTGGGTGCCGGTGTCACCGGGGTGCGGGTGGGCCAGCGGGTGGCGGCCATGACCCGGACCGGCGCGTGGCGGACGCACGTCGTGGTGCCGGCTCGCTCGGTGGTACCCGTGCCCGCGGAGCTGGATTCGGGCGTGGCCGCGGCGGTGGTGATGAACGGTGTGACGGCGTACCAGCTGGTGCACGACGTCGCGCGCGTGCGGCCTGGGCAGACGGTGCTGGTGCACGGCGCGTCCGGTGGGGTGGGCACGCTGCTGGTCCAGCTCGCGGTCCGCGCCGGCGCCCGAGTCCTGGGCACGGCGTCCGAGTCGAAGCACGACCTGGTCCGATCCCTGGGCGCCGAGCCGATCGACTACCGAGCGGGCTCCGTGCCGGCGGCGGTACGCGCCCTGGCGCCTGGCGGCGTGGCTGCGGTGTTCGACCACGTGGGCGGACAGAGCCTGCCGGACTCGTACTCGGTCCTGGCGGACAACGGCATCCTGATCAACTACGGCTCCGCGTCCACCCTCCGCGACGACGGCCACTGGCTGAAGCCGTACTTCGGCACGATCCGCCGCCTGGGGACGTGGTGGCTGGCGCGCCTGCTGGGCCGAGCGCGGGGTCGCCGGGCGACGTTCTACTACGTCAAGTCCGGCGCCGCCTTCACAACAGCTCTGACGGAGATCTTCAAGCTGGTGGAAGCCGGCACCATCACGCCGTCGATCGCCAAGCGCCTCCCGCTGACAGAGGCCTCGACGGCCCTCCGCCTCCTGGTGGAGGGAAAGACGAGCGGCAAAATCGTGCTGGACGCATGACCTGTCCCCAGCCTCCGGTCCACACCTCCGGAATTGTCAGCCCCCAAGCGTAAGCTTGATCCCGGGGGCCGGAGGCCACACACGCGACCCCATTTATCCACAGCCCAACCCCGAACTCGCCAAACCGTCAGCCCTGCCGGGTAGACTGGAAATCGGGGGACCCCGGGGCGGTTATCCACAACTCTGCCAGTTGTCCACAGACCACGCTCACTCCGGCAGAATTGTCGGCGCTCAGAAGTAGGCTGGATTCCGGGGGCCGGAGGCCCGACAACTCTGGCAGGTCACATCCAGACCGCTCCTGGTTTGAGCTGGCCAGCGTGGTCATGAGCTCACCGGGCTCGCAGGTCACATCCGGCGGACCGCATCCCAGCGCGCTGCGGTCCGAATTGTCGGCAACCAGGCTGGCTCCCGGACGACGATGCGCCTTCCGACAATCAGCAGCTCAACCCGCTCCTTGCTCTGGTTCGGGACCACGCAATTGTGCGGAACGCGGCCGTCGGCCCCCGAAATCCAGTCTAGTCAAGGGCACCGACATTTTCGGCGCACACAAGCGGAGCTGTGGACAACCAAGCGGGCGGCGCGGTATCCACAGGCCACCTGCGCTCACCCGAAAATGTCAGTGCCCGCCAAAAGGCTGGAAAACAGGGGCCCCGCGAATCCGGAGTCGTCCACAGGTGACAGTGGCGGGTGGCCGGGACAGTCGGTGGTGGCCGGTACGCCCGAAATCGGGGGCCGGAGGCCGGCCGAAGGAACTACAGCAGCTCCAGCAGGAACGGCAGCTCGTCGGTCGTGTACCAGGCCAGCTCGTGGTCCTCCGCGTCGCCCAAGGTGAACTCGGCGTCCGAGTCACCCAGGTCGGCCGCGTCGATCACCTCCGCCGCCGCGCGCACCGCCGGTTCCGCTTCCTCCGTGTCCAGGTGCACGGCGGCCACCAGCGTCACCGGCACCGAGCCGGCCAGGCGGACCACGGCGTGGTCCAGGTCCGGCCGCAGCATCGCGTCCTCGATGTCCGCCGAGATCACCGCGCGGCGGGGCAGCGTGCCCTCCGCGTCGTCGGCCAGCTCGCCGGCCAGCAGCCGCAGCGACGCGCGCGCGGCCTCCGTCATCGCGGCGTACTCGAGCTCCTCCGCCGTCCCCGTCGCGTACGACTCACGCAGCGCGGGGGTCAGCGCGAACGCGGTGTCGCCCACGGCGGCGACCTCGCCCTTGGCGTTCAACGCGCGCAACATGGTCACCGTTGCCGGAATGTAGACCCTCACCGCACTCCCATTCCCTGTGCTCCGGGCAGGGTTAGATCCTGGCACACCGCGCGCCCGCCGACGTGGAATGCTCCACCCGTGGACGCTCCCTCGCCCAAGGACCGGTTCGTGACCGTGTTCGGCCGCAAGCCCGTGCTCGAGGCGCTGGCCGATCGCGAGCTGCGGGTGGACAAGATCGTCCTGGCCGACAACGCCCGCGGCACGGCCGCGCGGGAGATCCTCGACGCCGCGACGGCGCGCTCGGTGCGGGTCGAGCGGGCCAGCGCGCACCGGGTGAAGGTGTTGGCGGGCAACGGAAAGCAGGACCAGGGCGTGCTCGCCGACGTGGTAGCGCCACGCATGCGCCGCCTCTCCGACGCCATCGCGGACGGCTCGCTGTCGAGCGTGCTGCTGCTCGACGGGATCACCACCCCGGCGAACGTCGGCATGATCCTGCGCACCGCCACCGCCGCCGGGATCTCCGGGATCGTCGTGCCGCGGCGCGGTGTGGCTTCGCTCGACCCGCTGGTCGTGAAGGCCTCGGCCGGCGTCGCGTTCCACGCGCCGGTGCTGCGCTGCTACACCGCCGCCGACGCCGCCGCCGACCTGCGCGCCGCCGGGTTTCCGCTGTTCGCGCTGGATGGGTCCGCTCGCGTCGACCTCTTCACGGCGGACCTGCCGCGCCGCGCCGCCTACGTGCTGGGCGGGGAGACCGGCGGCATCAGCGACGAGGTGCGCCCGTCGGTCACCGGGTCGCTGTCGATCCCGATGAGCGGCGGCGTCGAGTCGCTGAACGTCGCGAGCGCGGCCGCCGTCCTCTGCTTCGAACTCGTGCGCCGTCGCTGACTCTTCGTGATCGGATCGACACTTTCAGGTGGTCGTTGTCCGGGTTTCACGACTTCTCAGCTCTGTAGGGCATGAGTGCACCTGTTCGCTACCTGAACGAGCCCGGCCGCGTGCTGCGGGCGCTGCCCGAGTACGAGCCAACGCACGCCCCCGGAGAGGAGGAGCCGCGCCGGTGGTCGAGTCTGCGGCCGGCGAGTGGCCCGCAGCTCACGCTGGTCGCGCCGCCGCGGAGACCGGAGGCGGCGATCACGCCGGAGGCGCTGTGGCGGCTGCTGGTCCGGGTGCTCGAGGTGTTGGAGGGCCGCCGCGCGGCGGGGCAACTGCGCACGCTGCTGTCCGACTCGGCGTACGAGGCCCTGCTCACCCGGCTTCGCCTGACCACACCCGGCCGGGCCCACCGGCTGCGCCGGCTCCGTGCCTGCTACCCGTCGCCGGTGGCGGTCGAGGTCGCGGCTGTGATCGACATCGCCGCCGGGCCGGCCGAGCCGCGGCGGGTGTGCGCGTTGGCGGCCCGCCTCGAGCGGGTCGACGACGTGTGGCACTGCGTCGTGTTGCGAATGTTGTAAATGCGCGGCTCGAAAGCCTGGTCGCGTGGGCCGCCACGCGCCGAGCCGTCGGGCGCGGCGCTAGTCGTCCAGGCTGCCCATGGTCAGGTTGAGCGTGGTTCCCGTCAGCCCGCTCGCCCGGTCGGACGCCGCGAACACCGCCGCGTCGGCGAGCTCCGTGAGCGTCATGAGCCGTCGCGCGTGGGTCCGGCTCGCGAGCCGGTCCTGCCACTGCTCCCAGGTCAGGCCCGACGCCGCGGCGCGCGGCTCGAACGCCTCCCTGATCGTGGCCGTCTCCGGCATCGCCTGCGGTCGCAGTCCGACGACGCGCACGCCGTGCGGGGCGAGCTCGGCGGAGAGGCCGCGGGTGAGTGCCTCCATGGCCGCCATCGCCGGGCCGTAGCCGCCCACCAGCGGGATGCCCGTGCGCGAGTGGAGCGCGGTGACCCTCATGATCACGCCCGATCGGTTCGGCACCATGTGCCGGGCCGCCAGCCGCGCGGTCAGGAAGTACGACCTGAGGTAGGCCGCGACCGGCAGGAGGAACCGCTCGACGTCCAGCTCGGCCAGCGGCACGCCGAGGATGTCCGCGTCCGGGATGCCGGCCGCGTTGAACGAGATGTCGACGCGGCCGGCCTTGTCGACGACGGACCGAAGGTGGGCGTCCACGGCCCGCTCGTCGAGTGCGTCGACCTGCGCCACGTCGGCGGCACCGATGGCGACCGCTTCGACCGGTGCCAGCCGGTGTCCGGTGAGGAACAGCGTCGCTCCCTCGCGCGCGAAGGCGCGGGCGACGGCGCCGCCGATGGCGCCGCCGGCTCCGTAGATCACCGCGACCTTGTCCTGCAGCATCATGTCTGGTTCCGTTCTGTTGTCCGTCGGCCGTCGACGATGCAGACACCTCGACGTCGGGAAACCGGGCGCCCGCCGACCGCCCGGTTCGGCCCTCGGCCGGTGTCCATACGGCGGGAGGTGACGCGCGTGCCAGCCGAGTTGATGTCACGGGCGCGGGCCGGGGACGGCGACGCGTTCCGGGAGCTGATCGAGCCGTTTCGCCGGGAGCTGCAGGTGCACTGCTACCGGCTGCTCGGCTCGTTCCAGGACGCCGAGGATGCCTTGCAGGACACGCTCTTGGCGGCGTGGCAGGGTCTCGGCGGGTTCGAGGGACGCGCCTCGATGCGCACCTGGCTTTACCGGATCGCGACGAACCGATGTCTCAACGCGCGCCGTTCGGCCAGCCGGCGCCCGGCCAAGGAGTGGGACGTGCCTGGGGTCGTCCGGCCGGAGCCGAGCGGGCTCGGCGAGGTCGTCTGGCTCGAGCCGTTTCCCTTCGACGGCGACGTGCCGCTCGGTCCCGAGGCCCGCTACGAGCAGACCGAGTCCATGTCCCTGGCGTTCGTGACCGCGCTGCAGGTTCTGCCGCCTCGCCAGCTCGCCGTCCTCGTGCTGCGTGACGTGCTCGGATTCCGCGCGCACGAGGTGGCCGACATGCTGGAGTCGACTGTGGACTCGGTCGACAGTGCGCTCAAGCGGGCGCGGGCCGGCATGCGGCGAGTTCCTTCGGACGCCCCGCCTCCCCCGTCCGGCTCACCCGCGGAGGATGCGGTCGTGGCGAGGTTCGTCCGCGCGTACGAGTCAGCCGATATCGACGCGCTGGTGGAGCTGCTGACGGACGACGTGTTCATCTCGATGCCGCCGATGCCGTTCGAGTACCAGGGCCGAGACGTCGTGATCCGCTTCTGCGCCAACCTTTTCGGCGCGGGCCGGACCTTCGACCTCGTGCGGACGCGAGCCAACGGTCAACCGGCGTTCGGCGCGTACCTGCGGACGGCGAGCGGCGAGCGGCACGGGACCGGCCTCGTCGTGCTCACCCTGGCCGGCGACCTGATCTCGGCGATGACGCGGTTCGAGAAGAGCGTGCTCCCGTGGTTCGGCCTGCCGCGATCGCTCCCCGCCCGGTAGCGGCCGCCGAACCTCCGTCGCCGAGACTCCGCCGCGGAGTCGAGCTCGTGGCTCAGCTGACCCGCCAGCCCATGGCGCGGGAGATGGCCAGGCCGCAGGTGCGTACCGCGGGCAACACGGTGTCCGTGCGGGTTTCGTTCGGCACCACCACGGATACCGCTGCCGTCACCTCGCCTCGCCGGTCCCGAACCGGCGCGGCCACCGAGTAGGTGATCATCTCGATCTGCCGGTCGCTGATCGCGTAGTCGTCGCGGCGAACGTTCGCCAGGGCCTCCCGCAGCCGGCGTTGCGACGAGATGGTCTTGGGGGTGAACGTGCGCAGTGGGCTGGACAGCGCGAGCTGCTGAACCTCGACCGGGGCGTGCGCCAGCAACACCAGGCCCACGCCCGTCGCGTGCACCGGCAGCCTGCTGCCCATCCGCGTGACGACGTTGACCGCGTCGACTGCCGAGATGCGGTCGACGTACACGGCATCCAGGCCGTCGCGGATGGCGAGCTGCACGTTGTGCCGGGTCACTTCGAACAGGTCCTCCATGAACGGCAGCGCGCGCTCGCGCAGGTCCAGGCTGCCGGGAGAGAGCGCGCCCAGCTCCCACAGGCGAAGCCCGATGCGGTAACGCGTGCCCTTCCGCTCCAGCGCACCCCAGGTGACCAGCTCGGCGACCAGCCGGTGGGTGGTGCTCAGCGGTAGGCCCGAGTGGCGACTCAACTCGGACAGGTTCGCGGACGGGCGATCCGCCGAGAACACGCCCAACAGCGTGAACAGGCGACCGGCCGACGTTCTCGGCGTTGCCATCCTTCGAGGATGGTTTCCACTCAGTGGAAAGTCCACTGTTTTGCATACAATATGTGGTCAACCATGGGTTGGATGAACAGGTGGGTGCTTCCGCTCGGGTGGGCAGCCGTGGTGCTGGAAGGCTTCGACCTGGTCGTGCTCGGCACGGTGATACCGGTGTTGCTGGAGCAGAAGATCCTGACGCCGGGCTCGGCGAGCGTCGTGGCCACGATCGGGCTGGTCGGCATGATGCTGGGTGCCATCGGGGTCGGCACCGTGACCGACATCATCGGCCGGCGCAAGGCCTTGATCTACGCGGTTTCCGGGTTCTCGGTGTTCACGTTGCTCTGTGCGTTCGCGCCGAACGTGGCCGTCCTCGGCGTGCTCAGGTTCCTTGCCGGGCTCGGGCTCGGCGGGTGCCTGCCCACCGCGATCACGCTGGTGAACGAGAACGCGAGGAAGCACTGGGCCGTCACGCTGCTCATGACCGGCTATCACGTCGGTGCGGTGCTCACCGCGTTGCTGGGCATTCTTCTCCTGCCGAACTGGCGCCTGCTGTTCGTGCTCGGGGCGGTGCCCGCGCTGGTGCTCGTTCCGCTGATGCTGCGGTACCTCCCGGAGTCGCGGACTTTCGAGAGGAAGACGCCCGCGAAGGAGGTCATCGGGTCGCTGTTCACGCGCGACGTGATCCGGGCGACGGTGGCCTTCTGGGTGGCGTCGTTCATGGGCCTGCTGCTCGTGTACGGCTTGAACACCTGGCTGCCGGAGATCATGCGGACGGCGGGGTATCCGCTGGGCGCGGCGCTGGGGTTGCTGCTCACGCTCAACGTTGGTGCCATCGTCGGGCTGCTCGTCGCGGGAACGGTGGCCGACCGGATCGGCGTGCGGCCCGCGACGATCGGCTGGTTCCTCGCCGCGGCGGTGTTCCTCGCTCTGCTCAGCGTGAAGCTGCCGGGGATCGGCGTGTACGTGACGGTGCTGCTCGCCGGGTGCTTCGTGTTCAGCGCGCAGGTTCTCGTCTACGCCTATGTGGGCCACCGGTACGGCGACGCGAACCGGGCGACCGGGCTCGGCTGGACCGCCGGAATAGGCCGGATCGGCGCGATTTGTGGGCCGCTGCTCGGTGGCGCCCTGCTCACGGCGGGAATCGCGTACCCCTGGGGGTTCTACGCGTTCGCGATCGTCGCCGGGTTGGGCGCGGTCGCGGTTGTCGCCGTCGGTACGCACGGCCGGCGAGAGAACGCCGCGGTGCGTCGAACGGTGCCGAGTCCTGACGGCCGTCTCACGGAGGGCTGACGGCCGTCAGAACAACCGGAGCACGGCACCGTCGTGGGTGCCGTGCTCCGGGGGTGCTTCGTCAGCGAGGGCGGGGGCCCTTCTTGCCCTTGCGCTGCGCATCGCGGGCCGCGGCTCGGCGTTCGCGGCGGGTGCCGCTTTCCTGGGAGCCCGACTTCTGGCCGTTGCCGCCGCTCTGGCCGCCTCGGGACTGGACTCCGCCGCCCTCCGAGGGGCCCGAGTAGGTGTACTGCTGCTCGCCCTGGGGACGGCCGCCGCGCAGGGCCGGCGGGATCTGCTCCTGGGGCGGCTGCGGTCGCTGCTGCTGCGGCGGCGCGGGTGGCTGGGGCTGCGCACCGGCCTGGGCGGCCGCCTTCGCGACGGCCTGCTGGATCCGGGCGGCCGGAGCACCGGCCACCGCCGGGGTCGCCGCTTCGGGCTCGGCCACCTGGGCACGGAACAGCAGGGTGATGCACTCCTCCTTGAGGGCCTCGAGCATGGTGTTGAACATGTCGTAGCCCTCCCGCTGGTACTCGATCAGCGGGTCTCGCTGCGCCATCGCCCGCAGGCCGATGCCGTCCTTGAGGTAGTCCATCTCGTACAGGTGCTCGCGCCACTTGCGGTCCAGCACGTCGATCATCACCAGCCGCTCCAGGCGGCGCATGCCATCGCCGGTGGCCCGGCCGTCGGGGCCGAGTACGCGGCCGTTGACGAACGCCTCGCGCTCGTCGTACGCGCGCCGGATGTCGTCGAGCACGGCCTCCAGCAGGTTCTCCGCGGTGAGATCGTCACCGCGGTTCTCCATGTCCTCGACGAGGTCTTCCCACTTCAGCGTGATCGGGTACAGCTCCTTGAGCGCACTCCACAGCTTCTGGTGGTCCCAGTCCTCGGCATACCCGCCGGCGGTCGCCTTCTCGACGTAGTCGCTGACGACCTCCTCGACCATGTGGTCGATCTGCTCGCGAAGGTCCTCGCCCTGCAGCACCCGCATGCGGTTGGCGTAGATCTCCTTGCGCTGCTGGTTCATCACCTCGTCGTACTTGAGGAGGTTCTTCCGCGCCTCGAAGTTCTGCTGCTCGACCTGCGTCTGCGCGCTCTTGATCGCCCGGGTGACCATCTTCGCCTCGATCGGCTGGTCGTCGGGCACCCGCATGGTGACCATGACCCGCTCGACGAACTGCGCGTTGAACCGGCGCATCAGCTCGTCGCCGAGGGACAGGTAGAAGCGGGACTCCCCGGGGTCGCCCTGCCGGCCGGACCGACCGCGCAGCTGGTTGTCGATGCGCCGGGACTCGTGCCGCTCGGTGCCGAGCACGTACAGGCCGCCGGCCTCACGCACCTCCTCGGCCTCCGCGCGCACCTCCCCCTGAGCCCGCTCCAGCGCGGCGGGCAGCGCGACGGTCCACTCGTGGGGCGTCTCGACCGGGTCGAGACCGTTGGCGCGCAACGCCTCCTCGGCCAGGTGGTCGGGGTTGCCGCCGAGCACGATGTCGGTGCCTCGACCGGCCATGTTGGTGGCCACGGTGACCGCGCCTCGGTGCCCGGCCTCGGCGACGATCGCCGACTCCTTCTCGTGGTGCTTGGCGTTCAGCACGTTGTGCGGCACGCGCATCTTGACCAGCAGCTTCGACAGGTACTCCGACCGCTCGACGCTGGTCGTGCCGACGAGCACCGGCTGGCCGGCCTCGTGCCGCTCGGCGATGTCCTCGGCGAGGGCGTCGAACTTGGCTTCCTCGGTCTTGTAGATCAGGTCGGTGCGGTCGGCGCGGACCATCGGCCGGTTCGTGGGGATCGGCACGACGTGCAGCTTGTAGGTGTTCCAGAACTCGGCCGCCTCGGTCTCGGCGGTACCGGTCATGCCCGACAGCCGGGTGTAGAGGCGGAAGTAGTTCTGCAGGGTGATCGTGGCGAGGGTCTGGTTCTCCGCCTTGATCTCCACGCCCTCCTTGGCCTCGATGGCCTGGTGCATGCCCTCGCTGTAGCGCCGGCCGGCGAGCACGCGGCCGGTGAACTCGTCGACGATCAGGACCTCACCCTGGCGGATCAGGTAGTCCTTGTCGTTCTGGTACAGCTCCTTGGCCTTGATGGAGTTGTTGAGGTAGCCGACCAGCGGGGTGTTCTGCGCGTCGTAGAGGTTGTCGATGCCGAGCTGGTCCTCGACGAACTGGACGCCCCTCTCGCTGACGCCGATCGTGCGCCGCTTGCGGTCGACCTCGTAGTGCTTGGCGGCGATCTCGGCGGCGCGCGCGTCCCGGTCCCGCGGCGTCATCGCGGTGACGTCGATGCCGGACATGCGATTGGAGATCCGGGCGAACTCGGTGTACCAGCGCGAGGACTGGTCGGCCGGGCCGGAGATGATCAGCGGCGTGCGGGCCTCGTCGATGAGGATGGAGTCGACCTCGTCGACGATCGCGAAGTTGTGCCCGCGCTGGACCATCTGGTCGAGCGTGCCGGCCATGTTGTCGCGCAGGTAGTCGAAGCCGAACTCGTTGTTGGTGCCGTAGGTGATGTCCGCCCGGTAGGCGCGCCGGCGCTGGTCGGTGGTCATCTCGGACAGGATCGCGCCGACCTCGAGACCGAGGAAGCGGTGCACGCGGCCCATCCACTCGGCGTCGCGCTTGGCCAGGTAGTCGTTGACCGTGACGACGTGCACGCCGTTGCCGGAGAGCGCGTTCAGGTACGAGGGCAGCACCGCGGTCAGGGTCTTGCCCTCACCGGTCTTCATCTCGGACACGTTGCCCAGGTGCAGCGCGCCGCCGCCCATGATCTGCACGTCGAAGTGCCGCTGGCCGAGCACGCGTTTGGCCGCCTCCCGGACCACGGCGAACGCCTCGGGGAGCAGCATGTCCAGGGCGGCGAAGTCGGTGGCCTCCGGCTCGTCCTCGTCGACCTCGCGCATCTCGTCGTAGCGCCTGCGGAACTCTTCGGTCTTCGCGAGCAGCTGGGCGTCGGTGAGGTCGACGACGGAACTCTCGAGGTCGTTGACCTCGGCCACGGTCTTGCGCAGCGTCTTGAGCGTCTTGCCCTCGCCGGCGCGGAGTATCCGGGACAGCACCATCAGGTCAACCTCGCTAGCTGGATTGTCGCGCCCGCCACGGGCACCTCGTCACTGCCATCGTAGGCGGTAACGGATCGGTGTCGCCGTGGCTTGCCCCGACCGGACGAGACTGGTCGAACGAGGATGCCGCCGGTAGACGGGCGGGTGCCCCCGAGCTGTGGCTCGAGGGCACCCGGTCAGGTCTGTGGATGGTCCGTGGGTTCGCCTCAGACCAGTCGGATCACGCCGTAGTCGAACCCTCTGCGGCGGTACACCACGCAGGGGCTTCCCGAGCTGGAGTCGTTGAACAGGTAGAAGTCGTGGCCGACCAGCTCCATCTGGTAGAGCGCCTGGTCGACGGTCATCGGATCGCCTGGGTGTTCCTTCTCGCGCACCACGCGGCCTGGCAGGTGGTCGTCCTCAGCGCCGTCCCAACGCTGGGCGGGTACGACCGGTGCGCCTTCGATCTCCTCGGTCCGGGCGGGTAGTACGGCGGTGCCGGCGCGGCCGTTGCCGTCACCGTTGATCGGCATGGTGGCGGTGGCCTCCGCGACGGAGGACGGGCTGCGGCGCCCGTAGTGCACGCGCCGGCGGTCGTGCAGTCTGCGAAGTCGGTTCTCGAGCTTGGTGACCGCGGCGTCCAGTGCGGCGTAGAAGTCGCCCGCACTTGCCTCGGACCGGACGGCCGGGCCCCTGCCCTTGCCGGTGATCTCGACACGCTGGCAGTTCTTGGCCTGCCGGCGGTTGGGTTCGTGGAACAACTCGACGTCGAAGCGGATGACCTTGCGGTCGTACCGCTCGAGTCGAGCAAGCTTCTCCTCGACGTGCACTCGGTAGTGCTCGGGCACCTCGACGTTGCGGCCTTTAACGACGATGTCCATACACGACCTCCCTCGCCTGGGCGAGCTAGTGAGCGAAAACTTCGGCGCCGTGATCTGGGATCCAGGGTTGGTGGACGGCCAGGCCGTTGAAGGGCTTGAGGACTCCTCTGCCTCAACGCTCCTCCGGCGCCAGGGTCATGGGCTACTCGCCTCCTCCCTGCGGACCGGGAAAGCTTGATAGCGGCACGTTAGCTTGGCTCGTGCGTCGGGAAAAGCCCCCTCGGCGGGCGAACTTGGATGCCGCCATTTGCCTACGCAGAGCAACTACCACCTGCGTGATCACGGCTGATCACGCAGAGGCGTCCGGCTGACCGCCGGAGGCGTCGCTCCGTCAGTCGTACCAGAGACTTTGCTGCTCGCGGGGGCGGCCGGGCGAGCCCGCCAGGTCGCCGTCGCGGTCCGCGCGATGATCAAGTTGTGATCGCCTTGCCCCTCCATGATTCACTCGGACGGAGGTATCCGCATGCTGAAACCGTCGCCCCGATCGGGCCTGCCGAGATGGTTGATAACTCAATCGGAGCGCGGAAAAATGCGAATCCTGATACGTACTCATCGGTAGTCGTTGGTGGCATTTCGGTATCACGCCCCAATCACAGGTCGGTGAAGAGCCGGTTGACGGGTGGAAGGACTGCGCCTGCGGGCTCGGCCGGCAGGTCGGAAGTGGCGGACAAGGGCGATGTGGGACTGGGCGCGACAACCCGGTCCGCGGCAACCAGGCGCGCGGCGTCAGGGCGTCGCGGTCAGGGCGAGTACGGCGGCCACCGGGACGTTGATCGACTCCAGGGCCGCCACGCACGCCGTCGCGGTGGCGCCCGTGGTGATCACGTCGTCCAGGACCACCGCGGGGACCTCGGCCGGCGGCCGGTGGCGAGGGTTCGGGCGCAGCCGGCCCACCAGGTTCGCCGCGCGGGCCTCCGCGTCGAGGCCGACCGAGTCCGCCGCCCGGCCGTCCATACGCAGGGCCGGAACGACCCTCGCGTCGGGGAGCAGGGCCGCGCAGCGACGGGCGACGGTCGTCATGTGCTGACCACCGCGGGATCGGGCCGCCGCCGGACGGGACGGGGCCGGCACGAGCATCACCGGACCCGCCCGGATCGACGGGAGCGCCGCCGCCAGCGCGCCACCGAGCGGCACGGCCAGCTCACGGCGGCCGCGCTCCTTGTACGCCAGGACGGCCCGGCGGGGCGGACCCCGGTAGTCGGCCAGCGCGTAGGCCGACGACAGGCCGGGCCGGGAGACGGGCACCGGCGCGCCGAGCCATCGGGCGCACCACGAGCACCACGCGGTGGCGGGCGCCGCGCAGCCGGCGCAACGTTGGGGGACGATCAGGTCGAGCAGTCGAGACGAACGCATGGTCGAATGATGCCGGCACCCACTGACAATTCTGGAAAGGTGCAGGTCAGCCCGGATAGAACGGGATCGCGTTCGGGCCCTGGCCATGCGCGTGCTGGCGCCACAGCTGCCCGACGCCGGGCACGCTGGACACGGCCGCGCTGTCGGCCACGATCACGTCCCGGTCGGGCGCGGCGGCGATCGACTTGATCGGCAGCTGCAGGTTGTTCCGGTCGAACACCTCGAGCTTGAGGCCGTCGACGGACATGCTGGCGACCGGCAGCGCGCCCTGCTTCGTCGCCACGACCAGGGTGTCCTGGCTGAGCCAGTCGACGCCGATGGCCTGCACGACGTTGATCGGCTGCAGCCGGCGCGGCGAGCGCAGCGACACCGAGTCGTTGTCGCGCTCGACCGACGCGACCACCAGCCGCCCCTTGGCGACCGCGGCCGCGCGGGTGCCGTCGCGGGACAGCCGCAGCTCGGTGATCGGCCCGAAGTCGGTGAGCTCGGACGCGTTGACCTGCAACGCCTTCCACGTGCCGTCGGCCTGGCGCACCACGCGCACGACGTTGCCGTCGGCGACCGTCCAGAACTCCTTCGTCGCCACCTCGTTCGACGTGCTCAGCAGCCACGTCGGCCGGGTCATCGTCCGAGCCTCGAGGTTGACCTGCTGCATCACCTCGCCGTAGCGCCCGACCCGCAGCCGCGGGCCGGCGGAGGTCTGCACGACCGCCGCGAGCTGGCCGCCGTCGATGGACTGGGCGGCGCTGCGCACGTCGTACTCGCCGTCGCCGGCCGGGCCGGGGACGGGCTGGCCGTCGTGCAGCGAGCGCAGCCTGCCGTCGGCCGCGACGAGGCCGGGCTGGTCCGAGCCGGGCTTGGTCGGGGCGTCGTAGACCTTGAGGTCGCCGAGGCGCCAGTCGCGCCGGCCCGGGATCAGGTCCTGCCCGTCGGCGCGCAGCCGCAGCCGGCTGGACGTGACGGTCTGCAGCGACAGCACGATCTGGGTGGCGATCTGCTCGCGTTGCTCGGTGGACTTGTCGCCGAGCTCCTTGAGGTCCACGACGAGTGTGCCGTCGGGGTCGGGGACCACGTTGGTTCTCGTGCCGATCCCCTCCAGCGGCGAGCGCACCGACCGGGCCATCGTGTCCGAAGGTCCGGACAGCAGCACGTTGATCACGCGCGCGGGCAGGCCACTGATCGGCTCGGCCGCCACGTACCGCAGGTCGGGCACGGTGACCCGCAGGTCGTTGTCGAAGTAGTAGACGGTGACGGCGCGGTAGCTCGCCTCGAAGTCGGAGATCGGCACGAACATCGTGGGCGGCGGCGAGTCGATCCGCCACTGGCCGTCGGGCTGCAGCCGGACCGTGACGTTGTACCCCTTGTCCTCGATGGTCGGCACGAACGCGTGGTCGGCGCCGAGCCGGCCCACCGGGGTCACCTCCAGCACGACGGTCTCGACGTCGGTGGACTCGGCGCCGGGGTCCTTCTCGCCGCCGGGGGTGGGCGTGCGCACCGGCACGGTGTCGAAGGTGTCGAGGATGATCGTCGGCGTCGCCTCGCCGTTCCAGCCCTGCTTGCCCTTGTCGGTCAGGTACATCGCCGCGGCCTCGGGGTTGCCGGACCGGTGGATGAACTCACGCACCAGGTCGAACGCGTCCAGGTCCTTCGTCGGCCCGTCGACGGTCCCGGCCGGCTGCTCGTTGTCATCGCGGACGGCGTGCGGCGTGGACTCCTCGGGGATGTTCGCGCAGCCGGCCAGGACCAGCACGGAGAGCAGTAGCGAGACGAGCGTGCGGCGCCGGGTCACCGGACCTCCTCCCAGGCCGGCGGCTGCGGCGGGGCCGGCGTCGACGGCGGCGGCTCGTCGGACCCGTTCTCTCCCGTCTCGGTCGGCACGGTGACCCGGTAGACGTCCGCGGCGACCGGAGTGTCGACCACGGCGGCGGACTCGAGGTCGGCGTCCGGCGGGGGCAGCTCGAGCGGGCTGGTCGTGTAGGGGACGCCCTGCTCGCGCGGCAGGGTGAGCCGGAAGCACGCGCCCCGGCGCGGCTCGCCCCACGCGTCGAGGCGGCCGCCGTGCAGCAGGGCGTCCTCGACGCTGATCGCGAGGCCGAGACCGGTGCCGCCGGTGTGCCGGTTGCGGGACGGGTCGGCCCGCCAGAAGCGGTTGAACACGAGGTCGGCCTCGCCCTGCCGCAGGCCGATGCCGTGATCCCGGACGGTGACCGCGAGCGCGTCGGCGTCGAAGGCCATGCGCAGCCGCACCGGGCGGCCCTCGCCGTGGTCGACGGCGTTGGCCAGCAGGTTGCGCAGCACGCGCTCGACGCGGCGGGCGTCGACCTCCGCGATGGCCTCCACCTCGGGCAGGTCCAGGATGATCTCGCTACCCGCGTGGCGGGCGATGGTGGCCACGGCCCGGGCCGCGCGCACGGCGATCGGCCGCACGTCGACGTAGTCGGCGAGGAGCTCCTCCACGCCCGCGTCGAGGCGGCTGATCTCCAGCAGGTCGGCGAGCAGGGCCTCGAACCGGTCGAGCTCGTCGACCAGCAGCTCGGTGGACCGGGCGAGGCCGGGCGGGAACTGCTCGCGGGAGGCGTGCAGGACGTCCGCGGCCATCCGGACGGTGGTCAGCGGGGTGCGCAGCTCGTGGGAGACGTCCGAGGTGAACCGGCGCTGCAGCGTGCCGAACTCCTCGAGCTGGCGGATCTGGCTCTGGATGCTCTCGGCCATCAGGTTGTAGGACTCGGCGAGCTTGGCGACGTCGTCCTCGCCGACCACGAGCATGCGTTGGTCGAGCTCCCCGCCGGCGAAGCGGGCCGCGGCCTGGGCGGCGCTGCGGACCGGGCGGACGACCTGGCGGGTCACCAGGTTCGCGATGCCGGCGAGCAGGAGCAGCAGCACGAGGCCGCCGACGATCAGCGTGCTCTGCACGACGCTGATCGTGTGCTGCTCGGCGGTGAGCGGGAACAGCATGTAGAGCTGCATCGGCCGGTTCGCCGTGCCGAACGGGGCGCCGACGATGAGGAAGGTGGTGCGGCCGGTGGCCCGGTCGACGGTGTAGATCTGCACGGCGAGCTCGTGCGCCTGCACGAAGTGGCGCAGGCTGTCGGGCACGTCGTGGTAGGCGCCGACGCTGATGCTGTCTCCGGACTCGGCGAGGCCGGGCGAGTCGCTCGCGAGCACGGGCTCGAACGCGCCGGCGGCGGAGCTCGCGGTGCTGCTGTTCGGCGAGGAGCTGGTCAGCCGGTTGAGCGCGCTGGTGAGCCGGCCGCGCACGGCGTCGGCGGTCGGGTTGACGCCGGCGAGCTGGGCCTCGGCGACCTGGACGGCGTCGCGGGTGGCCGCGATCGCGGCCTCCTCCTTGGTCTCCAGCAGCCGGTCGGTGATCTGGTTCTGCAGCACCATGCCGAGCACGAAGACTACGGCCGAGGAGAGCGCGAGGGTGCTGACGACGACGCGCACCTGCAGCGAACGTCGCCACAGCTCGCCGAAGTAGGCGGCTCGCTGGCGACAGAAGTCGATCGCCCGGGCGCCGGCTGCCACGGCGGCCCGTAACCTGCCCGTCACCGCTCCATCACGGCGGGCCGGCCTTGTACCCGACGCCGCGCACGGTCAGCACCACCTCGGGGTGCTCGGGGTCGGTCTCGACCTTGGAGCGCAGCCGCTGGACGTGGACGTTGACCAGGCGGGTGTCGGCGGCGTGCCGGTAGCCCCAGACCTGCTCGAGGAGCACCTCGCGGGTGAAGACCTGCCGCGGCTTGCGGGCGAGCGCGACGAGGAGGTCGAACTCGAGCGGGGTGAGCTGGATGGCGACGCCGTCCCTGGTGACCTCGTGGCCCGGCACGTCGATGGTGAGGTCGCCGATCGAGAGCATCTCGGCGGGCTCGGAGTCGGTGCGACGCAGGCGCGCCCGGACCCGCGCCACGAGCTCCTTGGGCTTGAACGGCTTGACCACGTAGTCGTCCGCGCCCGACTCCAGCCCCAGCACGATGTCGACCGTGTCGCTCTTGGCGGTCAGCATCACGATGGGCACGCCCGACTCGGCGCGGATCGCCTTGCACACGTCGATCCCGTTGATGCCCGGCAACATCAGGTCGAGCAGCACCAGGTCCGGCCGTAGCTCGCGCAGCGCGGGCAGCGCCCGGCTGCCCTCGGCGACCACCGCGGTGTCGAAGCCCTCCCCGCGCAGCACGATGGTCAGCATCTCGGCCAGGGCCGGGTCGTCGTCCACTACCAGCACACGTGCCTTCATGAGTACATCGTCGCACTTCGTGAGTCTTGTCCGCGTGGGACCCTGTGATCTTTCCTTGTCCGTCCGGGTGACAGGCGTGTAACGACAGCATACGGTCGCGCGCTCTATACGTTGAAGCATGAACGACGGGGCTTTATCCACGGGGCTCTCCCACGTTTCCGCGCCATGGAGGTGCGATGGGCATCCGTAGGCTCAACCACGCCGTGCTCTATGTGCGCGACGTGGGGCGCAGCGTTGCCTTCTACCGGGACGTGCTGGGGTTCCAGGTGGTGCACGAGCGGGCGACCGCGGCGTTCCTGCGCGCGGCGGAGTCCGACAACGACCACGATCTGGGCCTGTTCGCGGTGCGCGGCAACGCCCCGCACACCAACGGGACGACCGTCGGGCTCTACCACCTCGCGTGGTCGGTGAGCACGCTGCCGGAGCTGGCGACGTTCGCGTCGCGACTGTCCGGGGCCGGCGCGCTCGTGGGATCGTCGGACCACGCGGTGTCGAAGTCGTTGTACGGCAAGGACCCGGACGGCCTGGAGTTCGAGATCTCGTGGTTCGTGCCGCGGGACCGGGTGACCCCGGAGATGATGTCGTCGCCGATGATCGGCCGACTGGACATCCGCGCGGAGATCGAGCGCTGGGGCGGCGATCTCGTCGGCGCACCCTGAGACTTCTCTCAGCCGCTCTCCGGAATTGTCGGCCTCATTCGGTAGCGTTGAAATCGGGGGACCCCCTGGCCCGGCGAATGGACCATTCGCACCGAGTTCGCCTGATCGTGTGGCTTTTCGTGCCTTTGGTCCCGTCGACTTTGTGTGGGGAGGCAGTATGGCCGGGACGGAATTTCCTGATCAGCGTGGGCGCACGGTGATCGTCACCGGCGCGAACAGCGGGCTCGGTTTCGAAGCGGCTCGCGCGCTCGGTCTCGCCGGCGCGAAGGTGATCATGGCGTGCCGCGACGCGGAGAAGGCGAAGGCGGCGGCCGACGCGATCGAGGGCGACACCGAGGTGCGTTCGCTCGACCTGGCCGACCTGTCGTCGGTGCGGGCGTTCGCCGGCGGTGTCGACGGCGTCGACGTGCTGATCAACAACGCCGGTGTGATGGCGGTGCCGCACGGCACGACGCCGGACGGGTTCGAGCTGCACATCGGTGTCAACCACCTGGGGCCGTTCGCGCTGACCGGCCTGCTGATCGATCGCGTGCGCGACCGGGTGGTCACCGTGTCCAGCGGTCTGCACGTGCTCGGCCGGATCCGGTCGGACCTCGACTTCGAGCGCGGGCGGTATCGGCGGTGGCCGGCGTATGCGCGGTCGAAGCTGGCCAACTTCCTGTTCGCGTACGAGCTCCAGCGCCGGCTGTCCGCGGCGGGCCGGCCGACTCTCTCGGTGGCGACCCACCCCGGCCTGGCCGCGACCGAGGGGCAGCGGCGGGACACGTCGCTGCAGGGCAAGATCCTCGCCGGCGGGCGCGCGCAGAGTCCCCGGATGGGTGCGCTGCCGATGCTCTACGCGGCCACCGCGCCTGGGGTCGTCGGCGGGACCTGCGTCGGGCCGGACGGGTTCATGCAGCGCAACGGGTATCCGACTGTGGTTCGTTCGAGTCGGCGGTCGCGGGACGTCGCGCTGGCCGCTCGGCTCTGGGAGCGGTCCGAGGCGCTCACCGGGGTCCGGTTCGCCGTCGAACCGCTCTAGGGGCCGAGAATTGTCGGTGGTGCGGAGTAGCGTTGAAATCGGGGGACCCCCTGGCCGTGCGAATGGACCATTCGCACCGGGTTCATTCGAAGGGGTGGGGATATGTGTCCGGAATCCGGCGGAAATGTCAGTGGCGGCCGGTAGCGTTGAAACCGGGGGCCCCCGAGGGCGAGCGAATGGACCATTCGCACGGGTTCGGGGTTGTGGAGCGGCGATGGATGTGTTTGTGGGTTCGGCGACGTGGCCCGGGCTCTAGCGGGTGAGGAGCGCCGCCAGTGCTTGGTAGTCCGTAGTGGACGTTCCGTCCACGACGTGCCAGGGAGACAGCCAGTCGTCCTTGGCCAGGGCTTCGTAGACGGCCGCTACTCGGGACTGGAGCGCCGCATCGGACTCCCAGGTGTCTCGTTCGCGGTTGGACTCCGTTCGGGAGCGGTGTTCGGCTCGGGAGGCCGCCACTTCGACCGGCACCCGCAACAGCAACTGCGCGTCCGGCACGGGAAGACCCAGCCGGTCGATCTCCAGCGCCCGCACCCAGTCGACGAACTCGCCCCGCGCGTCCTGGTGCAACCGCGCCGCACCGAACGCCGCGTTGGAGGCAACGTAGCGGTCCAGCAGGACCACATCGACCGCGGACAGCGCGGCGCGGATCGACGCGGCGGCGCCGTGGCGGTCCAGGGCGTACAGCATCGCCATGCCGTAGACCTCCTGGCCGAACCCACCCAGGCGGCCGTGCAGACCCTCGCGCACCAGATCGGCGTGCACCGACTCGCCGTAGCGCGGGAACGCCAGCCGGGTCACCCGTCCACCCAGCGCCGCCTCCAGCGACGTCGCCAGGGTGCGCTTGCCGGCCCCGTCCAGGCCCTCGATCACGATCAACCGTCCCACGGGAACAGAACCCTAAGGGCTAGGCGAACGGGATGTGCCACCACGGGCTGCTGCGATCGGTCATCAACAGGTTGTGCGGCCCCCGCACGGACAGGTACATGTGCCCGAACGTCTCGTTGTCGAAACGGATCACCCGGCCGAGTGCGTAGCCGGCGCTGAAGTCGGGCCACGAGGTGTAGTGCTGACGGCACAGCTCCCCCGCCCGCACCACCACCGACTCCGCCGTCCGCTGGTCGCAGAACCGGCCACCGAACCCCCAGCGCGCCATGTTCACCGCGCGCCCGAAGTCGTAGCCGAACACCGAGCTCACGATCCCGTTCGGCGCCAGGATGCCGTCCGCCTGGAAGCGGGCCTCGTAGCGGGTGATCACGTCCACCGACGCGACCATCTCCTCGACGTCGGCGACCTCCTGCCAGCGCGCCCAGTTCTCCGCCGCCGTCCGCCACGTCGGCAGGTCCCACACCCCGTGCTGGCGCACCAGCTGGCGTCGCACGTTCAGCACCGCGTCGATCTCCGTGCCGACGTTCAGGCCCTGGAGCAGGTAGTCCACCTGCTGCTGCCAGCCCTCCGCGGTGGTCACGCCCCAGCTCTCCGCCAGCGACTCGCGATCGGCCCGGTAGTCCCGCACCGGGTCGTCCAGCATGTTCCACGGACTCGACACATGCACCGGGATGTGCGCCCCGCACGCGAACCCGTGCGCCAGCGGCCCGAAGTGCGGGCCGGCGGGGCTGCTGACTACCCCCTCGACATGATCGCAAACCACCACACTTCCGGAGTCTAGAGACACCGGTGCAACGATGTCGGGGTGTCCATCCGTCCTCGCCGCATGAGACTCATGTGGCTCGCGGGCCCGCTGTTGCTGCTCCTCGCGGCCTGCGGGAACCCGTCCGCCGACCCGGCCGAGCCCGGCGCGCCGGGCAACCCGTTGCGCGGCACCACGTTCGAGTCCGGCGACATCACCGTCGACGGCAAGCCGCACGAGCTGGTGGCCGGCACCCGCGTCGCGCTGGACTTCACCGACGACGGCCGGCTCGTCGCCACCGCCGGCTGCAACACCATGAGCGGGCCGGTCGACACCGGCGGCGGCAAGCTCACCGTCGACGGGCTCGCCACCACCGAGATGGGCTGCGACGGGCCGCGCCACGCGCAGGACGAGTGGCTCGCCGGCGTCCTCGGCGACGGGCCTACCTGGCGGCTCGACGGCCAGACACTGACCGTCAGCACCCCTGGCGCCGAGATCGTCCTCACCAACCGAGAGGTCACCGACCCCGACCTCTCGCTCGCCGAGACCGAGTGGGCCGTCGACACGCTCATCGACGGCCAGACCGCCAGCAGCGTCCCGGCCGGCGCGACCGCCACGCTCGTGTTCGGCGAGAGCCAGGTCGCGATCTCCGCCGGCTGCAACGGCGGCTCCGCCGACTACACGATGACCGGCGACACGATCCGGTTCGGCAGGGCGAACCTGACACTCAAGGCGTGCGAGCCTGACATCATGCGACTCGAGGCGGCGGTGCTCGCCGTGACCAGGGACGAGGTCACGTTCGAGATCGACGCCGACCGGCTGACCATCACCCATCCGTCCGGCAAGGGACTCCTGCTGCGTGCCAAGTGAGCATGGCGAGAAGAACGGCCTGCCGATCATCTCCTTCGCGAGCACGGCCGAGTTCGCCGCGTGGCTGGCCGAGCACGTCGAGACGCGCGGCCTGTGGATCCGGATCGCCAAGACGGGCACCGGCATCCCGTCGGTGGACCGCAAGGAGGCCCTCGCGCTCGCCCTGCGGTACGGGTGGATCGACGGCACGGCCCAACGCATCGACGACGTCCACTACCTGCAGAAGTTCACCCCGCGGACCAAGCGTAGCCGCTGGTCGAAGATTAACCGCACGTCCGTGGAGCGGATGATCGAGGCCGGCGAGATGACGCCGTGGGGCATGCGCGAGGTCGAGGCCGCGAAGGCGGACGGGCGCTGGGACGCCGCCTACGCGAGCCCCGCCAACGCCACGGTGCCCGACGACCTGCGGGCCGCGCTGGACGCCAACCCCGAGGCGGCCGAGTTCTTCGCCACGCTCACCGGTCAGAACCGCTTCGCCTTCCTCTTCCGGATCGAGGAGGCCAAGCGGCCCGAGACCCGAGCGCGGCGGATCGAGAAGTTCGTCGGGATGCTCGAAAGAGGCGAAACCCTCCGCTGAGTTGTGCTCCACTGCCTGACATGCGCGCCATTTGGTCAGGGATTGGCATCACGGCGGCGGTCGCGTTGGCCGTGGCGGGACTGGTTCCCGCCATCGCGGACCAGCAGCGGGCGGACGTGCGAGTCGCCGCCGCCAACGACGATCCGGCCTTCGTGCAGGTCGTCGACGACAACGTGGAGAACCTGCCGACCGCGGACCTCCAGTGCCCCGGCGACTGGCAGGACCTCGTCTACTACCTCAAACGCGCGCCGCTCAAGCCCGACCTCTTCGTCGTCCAGCAGATCAGCGGCCGGACGCAACTGAACTCGTACCTGTCCAGACTGTCGAACGACCTCGGCGAGGCCTACGCCGGTGTCATCGCCGACGCGTCCCCGGCGGCGATGAACAGCCCGTGCGGCCCACCCAAGGACCATCAGACCAACGCGGTGATCTTCCGCAAGGCGCGCTTCACCGACCGCGGCCTCGACGCCCGCACCTGGCAGGCCCAGAGCAACGAGTCCGGCTCGTGCGCGAACAACGACCAGGCACGCACGAAGGCCGTCAAGGTCCGGCTGCACGACAAGATCGCGAACAAGGACCTGACGGTGGCGTCCGTGCACTGGGCGACCGCGCAGTCGGGCGGTGGCACGGCATGTTCGGAGGCCAACGCCCGCGAGACGGCGGCAGAACTGACCGAGGACGGCTACGGCGGCAGCCTGCTGATCTTCGCCGGGGACCACAACGTCTCCGACGTCGGCGGCGGCTCGTTCCGCCCCTGGTATCGCCTGCTCAACGGCGACGAGGGCGGCACCCTCGGCTTCCGTGACGCCGCCCACGCCGGCTGCGGCGGCGACAAGGGCTGCCTCGGGGACAACTGGACCATCGGCGGTGACCGGCGGATCGACTTCCTGTTCGCCCGCAAGCCCTCCGGCGGACTGCCCGGCGTGACCGGCTTCCACACGATCACGTTCGACGAGGGCGATGCGGCCGACCAGGCCGAGACCGGCTCGGACCGCGGCGACCGGAACTACTCCGACCACCGCGCGGTGATGGCCCGCATCCACTACTGAGACGACGAAAGGGCCGGCCCCGCAGGGCCGGCCCTTTCGCATGCCTGATGTCAGTAGCGGTAGTGGTCCGCCTTGAACGGGCCTTCGACGTCGACGTCGATGTACTCGGCCTGCTCCTTGGTCAGCTTGGTGAGCTCGCCGCCGAGCGCCTGGAGGTGGATGCGGGCGACCTTCTCGTCGAGCTTCTTGGGCAGCCGGTACACCTCCTTGTCGTACTCCTCGTTCTTGGTGAACAGCTCGATCTGCGCGATCACCTGGTTGGAGAAGGAGTTCGACATCACGAACGACGGGTGGCCGGTCGCGTTGCCCAGGTTCATCAGCCGGCCCTCGGACAGCACGATGATCGAGTGCCCGTCCGGGAACACCCACTCGTCGACCTGCGGCTTGATGTTGATGCGCTGGATACCCGGGTAGCGCGCCAGGCCGGCCATGTCCAGCTCGTTGTCGAAGTGCCCGACGTTGCCCAGAATCGCCTGGTGCTTCATCCGCGCCATGTGCTCGGCCATCACCACGTTCTTGTTGCCCGTGGTGGTGATCACGATGTCGGCCCGGTCCAACACGTTCTCCAGGCGCTGCACGTCATAGCCGTCCATCGCCGCCTGCAGCGCGCAGATCGGGTCGATCTCGGTGATGATCACCCGCGCGCCCTGGCCGCGCAGCGACTCGGCCGAGCCCTTGCCCACGTCGCCGTAGCCGCACACGACCGCGACCTTGCCGCCGATCAACACATCGGTGCCGCGGTTGATGCCGTCGACCAGCGAGTGGCGGATGCCGTAGCGGTTGTCGAACTTCGACTTGGTCACCGAGTCGTTGACGTTGATCGCCGGGAACAGCAGCTCACCCGCGGCGGCCAACTGGTACAGGCGCAGCACACCGGTGGTGGTCTCCTCGGTGACGCCCTTGATCTCGGTGCCGGTGCGCGTCCACTTCTTGTTGTCCGCGGCCAGCGAGTTGCGCAGCGTGTCGAGGATGATCTTCCACTCCTCGGGGTCGTCCGCCTCCGCCTGCGGCACCACCCCGGCCGCCTCGTACTGGGTGCCCTTGTGCACCAGCAGGGTCGCGTCCCCGCCGTCGTCGAGCAGCATGTTCGGCGCGACACCGTCGTGCCAGGTCAGCATCTGCTCGGTGCACCACCAGTACTCCTCGAGCGTCTCGCCCTTCCAGGCGAACACCGGGACACCCTTGGGGTCCTCGGGAGTGCCGTGCGGGCCGACCACGACGGCGGCCGCGGCGTGGTCCTGGGTGGAGAAGATGTTGCAGGAGGCCCAGCGGACCTCCGCACCCAGCGACACCAACGTCTCGATCAAAACGGCGGTCTGCACCGTCATGTGCAGCGAGCCCGAGACCCGCGCCCCGCGCAGCGGGTAGACCTCCGCGTACTCGCGCCGAAACGTCATCAGACCGGGCATCTCGTGCTCGGCGAGGCGGATCTCCTTGCGGCCGAACTCGGCCAGCGCGAGGTCGGCCACCGCGAAGTCCAGGTCGCCGACCCTCCTGGCGTACCGGGCCTCGGTCGTGTCCTGGCTGTTGACTGCGGTCATCCCGTGCATCCTCCAAACTCAAAGCCTTCGCCGGAACACTACCGTTAGCCGATGTTGATCGACTCGAGCGGCCGTAGAGCGAGGGAGGATCGCGCGTGCTAGCCACCGGACCGGGCACCCGCGTGGTCGAGCTGCGCGTCCACGGGCTGATGGGCACCACCCCGGAGTCGCTGGTCTCCGCGGTGGCCGCGGTGGACGTGGCCGGCGACGGGGTCGGGCGGGTCGTGCAGCCCGCCGACCGGCTGCTGCGCCCGGCGCCCGGGCCGATGCTGCGGGCCGAGGGCCAGTCGATCCCGCGGGTCGTCGAGGGCTACATCTGGGGCGGCATGACCTCGGGCGGCGCGGCGAAGGCGGCGTGGGCGCTGCTGTTCCCGTTCTCGCTGGCCAACGTGGCGCACTGGATGCTGCCGCCGATCCCGTCCGGGCACCGGCTCGCACAGCGGCTCGGCCTCGCCAACCGTTCGCTGCTGCGGCTCGCGGCCGTGCTGCTGACGATGCTGCTGGTCACCCAGGCCGCGGTGGTGAGCCTGGACCTGATCGCCGCGCAGTGCCTCGCGCCCGGCTCGCCGTGCCTGGCCCGCACCGTGCCGGGCTGGCTGCGCGAGACCTACCTCGTACGGCCGCTCATCGGGCTCGTGCCGGTACTGCTGCTGATCTACATCCTGTTCCGGATCTCGTGCGTGGCCTGGGAAACCGAGGCGCCGCCCAACCCGCCGCCCACGCCACCCAACGCGCGGGTCCTGCTGCCCGGCACCAACCTCGTCGCCGACCCGGACACGCCGACGCTGCGCGCCCTGCACCTGCTGGCCGCGCTCGCGACCGTCGCGCTGCTGCCGCTCGGCGGGCCGTTCCACGTCCCGGCGGGCTGGCTCGCCGCACTCTGGGCGGGCGCGCTGGCGCTGCTGGTGGTGGCG
>NZ_JBOHGA010000071.1:0-28276 GCF_050699915.1 Actinophytocola sp. | reverse complement strand
AGAGCACGTCGCCGGAACTCCGGCGGGTAGGGCTTCGGCACGACCAACGATCTCCTTCACAAGATCGTCGAACCCTATGTCTGCCAACCTTCGTGCCCGTGAAACGGGGGCAAGATCAAGGTGTCCGCGCCAGAGGGTCAAGCTCATGGTCGATCGCTCCTCGCGACCGCACTACAGCCCACTCCGGACGCCGACACGTCTCGAGCCTCGGATCATCAAGGTGCGGGTGCTGCGTCGGTTTGGGACCGGCCCGGATCGGCTACTTGCTCAGGCTGAACCCCTCGACGGTGCATCAGGTCCTTTGTCCGCTACCGACAACCGCTCCTGCTACACCCGGGCGGCGGCGAGCACCCGATGGCAGGTCGGCCGGCAAGCGCACAGCGGGCGCAAGTTCGGCACTGGTGTCCGGCGCGCCCGTCTCCCCGCCCGCCCAACACCCGGCGCCGGGCGCCTGGTTGGGCACCCGGCGGGTGGTGGTTAGCGCTTCCAGAAGGTTCGGCGGGGGTTGGGTTTCCTCGGTTCGGTTGTCAGGGACTCCAGGGTTGTCAGGGTCTGGTGCCAGCGGCGGTCGATCTCTGTGGGGTCGGAAGTGGGGATCGCTAGCGCCGCGGACAGGTTGGCCAGGGTTTGGCGGGCCGGCTCGGCGTCGGGTGCGGGCTGCCACTGGGTCAGGTGGACGCGGATGCGTTCTGACAGCGCCGTCAGCAGGCCTGCTCGGGTCCAGACGTTCTCCGTTGTCGCCGTCTTGAGGGACTCCAGTTCTCCTGTCACGAACGCTGTCAGCGTGGTCGGTGTGGGGACCACCGGGACGGATGGGGGCGCGGGCGTGGAGTGGTCCGCGACGGGCTCGGCCGTCGAGTCCGTTGCCTGCGCTCGTGCGTTCTCTGTGGTGGGAGGTTGCTCGGCTTCGAGGTACGAATCCGCGGGTGGCATGAACTGCCCGCCGCCTCCCTGCGGTCCTGCGAGCGAGGGCTTGCCAGGCGGCGGTGGTGGGAGGTGCTTGCCCGCTGGGCGAGGGGCAGACAGGCGGGAACGCGGGGTGGACAGGCGGGACAGGGCGTCCTGGCTTGTTGTGAAGGCAGCGGGGGCCGTGCCGAACATCGGCATGCTGCCGGGCATCGCGCCGCCCGGGGCGAAGCCACCTGCCTGTTGTGGGGCTGTCGGAGGCTCCCAGCCACTTGGGAGGTCCACCGGTTGCGTCACGCGGTGCACCTTGCCGCCCTCGTTGACCACTCGCTGGTCCACCGCCACGAAGGCCGTGAAGCGGGACAGCACGCCGTACTTCAACGAGGTGTCGACGATCTGCTTCTCCAGGCCGGTCGGGTCGCTCGCGCCGACGACGTACCTGTCCTCCAGGTCGCGGATCCGCGCTCGCGACCACAGGGCCGCCAGGCTCGGGTTGTCGCTCCGCGTCGCCGGAACGGTCGACTGCCAGTCGCCGTCGCCGGTCACGGTGACGGCTCCCTCGGCGGCGCCGGCGTACCGGCCTGTGATCACGACCGGAGCACCTTCGAAGAGGTCCGGCAGCGGAGCCGGGGTCATGGTGTTCGCGTCGACCGCGAGGCCCGCCGGACTCACCCGCAGACCCGTGACCACGGGCGCGCCGATGCGGCGATGGATGTGCTGCATCGCGTCGTCCAGCCGGTCCTCGGACTCGACCAGTTCGCTCCGGCCCGACGAGCCCGCCAGTCGCTGCAGGAACGCCTCGTTGACGGCGCGGTCGATGCCGACCGTGTGCACCCGGACGCCCGAGAGACCCGGCGTCAGCTCGCGCAGCAACTCGTCCTCGTTGCCGATCTGGCCATCCGTCACCAGCACCAGCACGCGGTCGCGGTCGGCCGACTCGCGGAGCAGGTCGGCGGCCCGGCGCAGCGGGGAGAGCATCTCCGTGCCGCCCCGAGCGTCCAAACCGGACAGGAACTCGACGGCACGGAACCTGTTGCGGTCGTCGGCCTCCACGAGCCCCGCCGGTAACGAGGGAGGCGTGTCGACCTGGTGGTCGAAGGCCAGCACGGTGAACCTGTCGGCGCTGCCGAGCGTGTCGACGATGCGCCCGGCCGCGCGACGGGCGGCGACCATCTTCCAGCCGCCCATCGAGCCGGACCGGTCCAGCACCAGCACGACGTCGCGGCCGCGGGTCGGCGCCTCGACGGCCGGCGGCAGAACCGTCAGCGCGAACGTGCCGCCGTCCTCGCCGTCCGACAGCACCGACAACGAGGATGTGATCGCCTCGCTGCCGTACCGCAGGCGCAGCAGGAAGTCCCGGTCCGCGCGCTCCCCCGGATCGAGGCGCACCCGAAGCCCGGTCGGCGCGTCCTCCGTGGCTGTCGCGTGCAGGCTCGACGAGATCCCGTTCAGCGGCAACGTGCCCGGGTCGATGTCGACCGCGACCGACAGCTGGACGGGGTTCGGGAAACCGGGCAGCAGCACCGGCGGACTGATCCGCGACGCGTCCGGAACCTGAGTGGTGTCCGGGGCGACGCCGTCGCCGACCTGCCCGTCGGCCAGCGGCACGCCCGGGATGTAGCGGGGCGCGACGACCAGCGGGAACCGGAACGTCGCCTCACCGTCCTCATAGGACAGCACACCGGCGAGTGTCAGGTGCACGCTGACCCGCTCCCCGGGCATGATGTTGCCGACCCGCATGGTGAACACGCCGGGCCGCTCCTCCTCGGCGATCGACGCGCGCTTGCCCGCGCTGACCGCCTGGTCGTAGTCGGTGCGCGCCTCCGCACGCTCCTTGAGCAGTCCCTCGACCACCCGGCCGTCGGCCTCCATCCGCAGGGCCGTGACGGCGGCACGCGGCGGCAGCGGGAAGACGTAGGTGGCTTCCAGCGGCTCAGCGTGCGGGTTTCGGAAACCCTGGGTCAGCTGGATGCTCGACGCGAGGCCGGTTATCGCGGCTTGGACGTCGATCACCTCGAGCGGCAGGTTGCCTCGTTCCGTGTGCAGGCAGCCAACTCCGTCGTCCTCGCTGGGCCGGCTCGGCGCCTCGGGCAGGTTCATGACGTCGACGTTGATGCTCATCGGCTTTCCTCTCGTCGGGTCGGCGCCAGGCCCAACCGGCCGAGCAGCTCGAGCAGCGGTGCGGCGGCCGACTCGATGGCGGCGAGCTCATCGGCGTCGGGCGCGCGGGTGGCGGCGTCCAGCAGGACGGTGACACTGTCACCGAGCCGGACGCCGTGAACGAGTTCGGCGACAGTGTTGTCGTCACTGTCACCGACACTGTCGACCTCGGCGGCGGGCCGGCGGTGTGCGGTCGACTTCCAGAAGTCCTTGCTGAGCGAGATGTCCACGCGCGGCCACACGATGTCGACCGGCGGAAGCTCGGCCAGCTCGGTGAGCCGCCGATCGGTGGCGCCGACCAGCACCTCCTGGATCTCCGCGAGTGTGCGGCCCGCGGACTGCAGCTTCTTCACCGCGGCGAGCTGCAGTAGGTGGCGGCGCCCGTACAGGGCGGTGCGGCCACGCGTCGCCACCGGCCGGTCCACCAGGCCGATCGTGGTGTACCACCGGATGGTGCGACCGTTGGGCAGCTCCCGCACCCGGCCGTTGCGCTGGCCCTCGTAGTTGTGCGCCAGCAGCGCGGCCACCTGGTCCGGGAGCTGCTCGATCGTCCACAGCTCGTCGCTCATACTGCAATCTTGACAGTTTTCGATGACACTGTCAAGATTGCAGTATGTCAGCCCTTCACGCAGACGACCTGCTTCAGCTTCGTCACGACCTCCACCAGGTCGTCCTGGCTCCGCACGACCTCGTCGACGTCCTTGTAGGCGCCGGGGATCTCGTCGACGACTCCGGAGTCCTTGCGGCACTCCACGCCGGCGGTCTGCGCCGCGAGATCCGCCTCGGTGAACCGCTTGCGTGCCTTGTTCCGCGACATCCGCCGCCCCGCGCCGTGCGAGGCCGACTCGAACGAGTCGGCATTGCCCAGCCCGCGCACGATGTAGGAGCAGGTGCCCATCGACCCCGGGATGATGCCGAGGTCGCCGCGGCCGGCCCGGATCGCGCCCTTGCGCGTCACCAGCACGTCCTCGCCGAAGTGGCTCTCCTCCGCGACATAGTTGTGGTGACAGCTGATCGGCTCCTCGAACGACGTCCGCGGGAACTGCCTGCGCAGCACGTCGCACACCAGGCGCAGCATCACCGTCCGGTTGCGCCGCGCGTAGTCCTGCGCCCAGTAGAGGTCGTGTCGGTAGGCCGCCATCTGCGGGGTGTGCGCGAGGAAGACGGCGAGGTCCGGGTCCGGCAGCGACTGGTTGTGCGCGAGCCGGCGCGCCACCTCGATGTGGTGCTGCGCGAGGAGGTTCCCGATGCCGCGGGAGCCGGAGTGCAGCATGACCCAGACCCGACTCGCGGTGTCCACGCAGATCTCGATGAAGTGGTTGCCGCCGCCGAGTGTGCCCATCTGGTGCAGCGCCTTGCCGGCGTTCGCCTTCACCGCCGTCGTCAGATCCTCGAACCCGCGCCAGAACGTGTCCCAGTCGCTCGCGTCTCGGTCGGTGAACGCGGTCGCCTTGTGCTGGTTGAACCCGACCGGCACCGCGCGCTCCACGGCCGACCGCAGTCGCCGGAGGTCGTCGGGAAGGTCCTCGGCACGCAGCGAGGTGCGGACCGCGGTCATGCCGCAGCCGATGTCCACGCCGACCGCGGCCGGCGACACCGCGTCCCGCATCGCGATCACCGAGCCGACCGTGGCGCCCTTGCCGTAGTGCACGTCCGGCATCACCGCGACGTGCTTGAACGTCCACGGCAGCGCGGAGATGTTGTGCAGCTGACGCATGGCCTCGGGCTCGACCGAGTCGGGCCGGGTCCACAAGCGAATGTCGACGCGGCGCCCGGGGATCGTCGTCGCAGCCATGGTCCCCAGGCTAGGTGCCATGCTCGGGACGGGCCACGTCTTTACAGCAGGCGCGCCTTACGCCAGAGCCGCTTCGACGGGCCGCCGATCATGCCGACCTCGGAGAGGAACTCGACGATCTTCTCGGCCATCCACCGCCGGGTCTCCTGGTGGTGCGGGTTCGCGCGAGCGACCTCGCGCGCCAGCTTGGGGTCGAGACCGACGGCCTTGTACGCGCCGGGGTGAACCATGATGTCGACGATCGTGTAGGCGACCACCGCCGTGACGAAGCGGTGCAGCTCGAGCATCGGACGGCTCAGTGACTCCATGCCGCGGACGAGCTCCTCGCGTGCGTAGCGCACGTGGCGAGCCTCCTCGACGACGTGGATCCGGTTGATCATCCGGATGAACGGCTGGATGTCGTCGTCGTCCAGCATCGACCGCTGGAGCCGGTCGGTCGTCTCCTCGACGACGAGAACGGAGGCGAACATCGCGGGACCACCGATCACCGCGCCGAAGACCTTGGACAGCGACCGGACCACCTGCGGCGGGCCGTAGGCGGGCAGGCCGAGTCGGGACAGACCCTTGCCGAACATGATCGCGTGTCGGGTCTCGTCGCCGATCTCGGTCAGCGCGTAGTGGGTGTGCGGACTGCGCGGGTCGAGGTCGGCCGCGTACCGGGCCAGCAGCTGCATCAGCAGGATCTCGGTCCACAGGCCGACGCTGGTGATGCTGCCGATCTCGTGCTTCGCGAGCTCGGTCCGCTGCTCGGGAGTCATGCGCTCCCACAGCTCGGTGCCGTACAGGGAGACCCGTTCCTCGGGCAGGAAACCCTTGCCCTCGACGAGCGGAGCATCCCAGTCGACGTCGAGGTCCGGCTGGTAGGAGTTCCGGACGGACGAGTCGAGCAGGCGTTCGGCGGTGACCTCCCGGTCCTTCGGCTGCAGCACGCGGGCCATCGTGGACCACACTCCCCGGCTTGGTGTTACCTCGCGTAACAGTTAACTGGACCGAGAGTCCCCCGCCGGCCCGGTCGTGTCAAGTCGCCGGCGTCAGTCGGGGCGGACCAGCTCGCCGATCAGCCGGACGATGTCCCTGGTCACGGGCCGGAGCAGGCGCAGCCGGGAGAGCCCGACGACGCGGTCGATGAGCGGCACGGTTCGGTCGACGAGCAGGCGGGTCTTGCGGCACTCCGGTGATCGGTCGTGCACCCAGAACAGCACCACGCCCATCTCGTAGAGCCACAGCAGCTCGGGCAGCTCCGGCCGCAGCTCGGTGTCGACCTTCACGGTCGAGCCGTCGATGACGCGGCGGTGCAGGGCGATCTGCGCCTCGCGGGCCGGGCTCGAGTCCGCCGAGAACGGGCTCAGCGGGCTGTCGGGGTCGGCCGCGTTGACGAAGAACTGCTTGCCGAACTCGTGATAGGGGGCAGCCACGTCGATCCAGCCGTGCATCACCGCGCTCAGCCGTGGGGCGAACTCGCGCTCGGTGCGCAGGGCCTGCTCGCAGGCCTGTTCGTGGAGCTCGGCGATCCGGTCGTAGAAGCCCTGGACCAGCTGCTCCTTGGAGGCGAAGTAGTAGTACGCGTTGCCGACGGAGACACCGGCCTCCTTGGCGATCGCGCGCATGGTCGTCTTCGCGTAGCCGTGCTCCTGGAACAGGCGCAGCGCGGTCTCGACGATGAGGGTCCGGGTCGCCTCGCTCTTCGGTTTCCGGACGACCGTTCCTTGCGATTCGCCCACCTCATCACCGTATCTCCGGGACGGCGAAGCGCCCGCCGGATTCCAACCTATGGCGGATAGTCGATGTCGCTCGCGCGGTGTTCACTCGGGCATCACCCGCTCGTGGCCACGGCATGCCAGGGTGGCGCGCCGACCCTGGAGGTAGATCATGAAACGAAGTCGACGGCTGTTGTTACTGCCGGCGTTGGCGCTGGCCGCGGGCGTGGTGGCCGTGCCAGCGGCGCAGGCGGCCCCCGAGAAGCACGGGGACCGGCACGACCCGGTCCGGTTCGCGACCTTCAACGCATCCCTCAACCGGACGGCCGCGGGCCAGCTGGTCACCGATCTGTCCACTCCGGACAACCCGCAGGCTCGCGAGGCCGCCGAGGTGATCCAACGCAACCGGCCGGACGTCCTGCTGATCAACGAGTTCGACTACGTGCCGGACAACGTCGCCGCGGACCTGTTCCGGGAGAACTACCTCGAGCGCGGCCAGAACGGCGCCCGGCCGATCGACTACCCGTACGCGTTCGTCGCGCCGTCCAACACCGGCGTGCCTACCGGCTTCGACCTCAACCGCGACGGCCGCACCGACACCGGCGACGACGCCTTCGGCTTCGGTCTGTTCGAGGGCCAGTTCGGCATGCTCGTGCTGTCGAAGTACCCGATCGCCACCCGCGCCGCGCGCACGTTCCAGAACTTCCGGTGGGCGGACATGCCCGGCGCGATGCTTCCGGACGACCCCGCCACGCCGGCGCCCAAGGACTGGTACTCGCCGGAGATCCTCGACGTGTTCCGGCTGTCGTCGAAGTCGCACTGGGACCTGCCGATCCGCGTCGGCCGGTCGACCGTGCACTTCCTGGTCTCGCACCCGACCCCGCCCACGTTCGACGGCCCCGAGGACCGCAACGGCACCCGCAACCACGACGAGATCCGCTTCTGGGCGGACTACGTGACCCCGGGCAAGGGCCGCTACATCTACGACGACGAGGGCAGGCGCGGCGGTCTCGGCAAGGGCGAGCGGTTCGTTGTCGCCGGCGACAACAACTCCGACCCACTCGACGGTGACAGCGTGCCCGGCGCGATCGACCAGCTGCTGGACGCGCCGCGGGTCATCGACCCCAAGCCGGGCAGCGCCGGCGGCTACCGCGCGGCCGAGGAGCAGGGTGGCGCGAACCTCACGCACCGTAGCAACCCGTTCTTCGACACGGCCGACTTCAACGACGTGGCGCCGGGCAACCTCCGCGTCGACTACGTGCTCCCGTCGCGGGGTCTGGTCCCGCTTCACGGCGCGGTCTTCTGGCCGACCTCCGACTCGCCGCTCGCGCGGCTAAACGACGTCTCGGACCACCATCTCGTCCGGCAGGACATTTTCGTTCCCGGGCGCTGACAGTAACCAACGAAACACGTCCCGTTCAGCGCTTATGCCCAATTGGGCAACAAGTTCGTTCCGGGGGGCCGCAAGTTCGTCCTCGACGTATTTGCGGTCCCCGATCGTGCTCTCTTGGTGTGACCACAACCGCGGGGTCACCCTCATGGAGGCGCGATGTTGTGCACTGCCGAGCCGGACGTGTCGTTCGCCGATCTCGAGGCCGAACTGGCCAGCCAGCCCGTCCCGTCGGCATGGTCGCGGCCTGTCACGCGGGGTAACGTCGACGCGGTCGCCGTTGCCGCCTCGGCCGGCGACCCGGTCGCGACGCACGAGCTGCTGACCTACCTGCGCCCGATCATGGTGCGCTACTGCCGCGGCAAACTCGGCCGGGTGCGGCCGCTCAACTCCCCTGACGACGTCGCGCAGGAAGTCTGCCTCGCGGTGTACCGGGCACTGCCGACCTACCGCCACCTCGGCCGGCCGTTCCTGTCGTTCGTGTTCGGCGTGGCCGCTCACAAGGTGGCCGACGTCCACCGCGCGGCCGCGCGGGACCGCTCGCTGCCGACCGCGGAGACGCCGGACCTGCCCGACGTCGAGGAGAGCCCCGAGCAGATCGCGCTGCGCCGCGAGCTCGTCGAACACACCGGCGGCCTGCTGCGCACGCTGCTCCCCCGCCAGCGCGAGATCCTGATCATGCGAGTGGTGATGGGCATGTCGGCTCAGGAGACCGCGGAGGCCGTCGGCACCACGCCGGACGCGGTGCGGGTCGCCCAGCACCGGGCGCTCAGCCGACTGCGGCGGTCCCTGCGGCCGGCCATCCCGGCAGCGCGCTAGGAGCCACGCGGCCGACCATGACCGGGGCGCGACGGTCGTGGCCGGCCGCCACCGCGCCGGGCCGTCGGCCGCCGACCAACTGATCGACCAGTACGACGTTTCCGCCCCACTCAGCCTGGGAATTCGCGAAGAGGCTGAGATTGGAGTGGATGGCTTGGGTTCGTGGACACCGTCGTCGTACCGGGCTCTTCTCCCGGAGCACCTGGGTGCGGAGCCACTACCGGCGCAGTCCCCGCCGCGGGGTGCCGGTCGTGCCGATCGTCATCGCCGTCGTCGTGATTCTGGTGCTCATCGCGCTGTTCTGAGCGGCCGGTCACCCGACCGGCTGAGGGCGGCGAGTCGGCTCCCGAGCGGCCATCCGCGTCGAGGCCTTCCGCGCCTTCCGTGCGCGACGACGATGGCGGCGGGCGTACCACCACGAGTCGACCTCGACGATGACCGGGCCGAGGGCCATCAGGAGCAGTACGACGATCGCCAGCACGGCCCCGATCCAGACCAGGATTGCCTGCAGCATTCTTCCCACCTCCGGTAAAACGTCCTGGTCACAGCCTCGTCCGAGGCACCCCCGGGGCGGATCGGCCAACCAGGCACCGGCTGCCGGCCGACCGGCCACCGCGCAGTGAACGGCCACTGGCCGATCGGCCGACCCTCGCCCGCCACACGGCCGAGGCGGTGCGGGATCGGGTCCAATACCTTCGTTCGCATGACACCGATCCCGGTGCCGCATCGCTGGCTGGCCGCGTTGCTCGGTGCCTCGCTGCTGGTCGACCTCACGCTGGCCGGCACGCGCGACGGCCTGACCGTGGGCCTGCCGGCGCTGCCGGGCGCCTTCGCGCTCTGCGTGTGTGCCTACGCCGCGCTAAGCCGGCCGGTCGTCGGCGCGCTGGCGGGCTCGGCGGTCCTCGTCGGCTCGACGCTGGTCATCCGCCTCACCGACGGGATCCCGGTGTCGCTCGGCATCCAGGGCATCGTGCTCTCCGAACTCGTCGCCGGCTCGGCGCTGGTCGTGCTCGTGATCTGGCGGGCCGCGCCGTGGGCGGCGGTCGGCTGCGTCACCGCGCTGGTCTTCGCGGCACTGTTCGCGATGGTCATCCGGGGCGACCCGTGCGCCGGCGTGTACTGCGCGGTCCCCGACCCGTTCAGCTTCGACATGTACCGCTCGCTGGTGTTCGGCCTCTGCGTGCTGCTGCTGTCCATCGCGATCGGCTCCTACCTGCGGCGGGTCAGCTCCACGCGGGTGGTCACCCCGACCGACGCGCTGATCCGCCGCCAGTGGCCGCTCGCCGCGGCGCTCGCCCTGCTGTTGCTCCTCGAGGCGAGCGAGGTCGGCTACGGCGGGGTGCTCATGCTGACCGGCTCCGCGGTCGCCGGCGTCTGCGCGTTCTTCGCACCGAAGGCCCCGCTGCGCTACGCGCTGTTCGGCGCGGCCGCGATCGGCCTGGCACCGCTGGTCATCGGCGGGACGGGGCTGGGCCGCGGCTCTCTTCCGCTGCCGTTCACCGCGGTCGCCGCGAGCATGGCGATGATCGCCTACGCGGTGCGCTACCTGCCGGTGCGCCAAGCGGCCGGAGCGACCGCCGCGCTCGCCGTGAGCAACATGCTCGGCCTCCTCGCCCTCCTGGGTGAGGTCACCGACGCCACCGTCACGCTGCTGCTCGGCCTGCTGCTGATCGTCTCGGTGGCCACCGGGTGGTACTTCCGGGCGCGGGACCGGGAGCGAAACCAGACCGTGCGGGCCGCGGTGACCTCGGCGCAGCAGGGCGAGCGGATGGCGCTGGCCCGCGAGCTGCACGACGTCGTCGCGCACCACGTCACCGGCATCGTCGTGCAGGCGCAGGCGGCCCTGCTCGTGTCGGACCGGAACCCGGACGCGGCCGTGCCCGCGCTGGAGCGGATCGAGCGCAGCGGCACCGAGGCGCTGACCGCCATGCGCACGCTGGTCGGCAGCCTGCGCGAGGGGACCGCCGCGTGGACCGCGGGCTCGGCGGACGCGACCGGCCAGGCCACGACCGACCTCGACGCGGACATCCGCTCGCTGGCGGAGAACTTCATCGGGCCGCCGGTCGCGCTCGAGCTCGACCTGCCCGAGCAGCTGCCGCACGAGGCCGGCCGGTCCGTGCTGCGGCTGGTGCAGGAGTCGCTGACCAACGTCGGCAAGCACGCGCCTGGCGCCACCGACGTGCGCGTCCGGGTCCGGGCAGCCGACGAGGAGCTGCACATCCGGGTCACCGACGACGGTGCGCAGCGCCCGGCCAACCCGGCCGGCGGATCCGGCGGCTACGGTCTGGTCGGCATGCGCGAGCGGGTGGAGCTGCTCAGCGGTCGGTTCGAGGCCGGGCCGAGCGGCTACGTCGGCTGGACGGTCGAGGCGTGGCTGCCGCTGCGGAAAGAGGGGGCATGATCCGGGTACTGATCGCCGACGACCAGGAGATGGTGCGCGCCGGCTTCCGGATGATCCTGGAGACCCAGGACGACATCGAGGTCGTGGCGGACGTCGCGGACGGGATCTCCGCGGTGACCAAGGCGCGCGAGCTGCGACCGGACGTGTGCCTGCTCGACATCCGCATGCCGGGCATGGACGGACTCGAGGTGACCAGGACGCTCGCCGGGCCGGGCGTGGCCGACCCGCTCAAGGTCGTCGTGGTCACCACGTTCGACCTCGACGAGTACGTCAACGCCGCGCTGTCCAACGGCGCCAACGGTTTCCTGCTCAAGGACGCCGGCCCTGCGCTGCTGCTGGAAGCGATCCGCGCGGCCGACCGCGGCGACGCGCTGGTGTCGCCACAGATCACCGTGCGCCTGCTGCGCCACTTCGCGGCGACGAACCCGGCGCCGGCCGCGGTCGACGCGCCCGACGAGCCGCTGACCGGCCGGGAGATCGACGTGGTGAAGGCGGCCGCCCGCGGGCTCACCAACACCGAGATCGGCGCCGAGCTCTACCTGTCGCTGTCCACGGTCAAGACGCACCTCGCCGCGGTGCAGGCGAAGATCGGTGCCCGCAACCGCGTCGAGGTCGCCGCCTGGGCCTGGCGAACAGGCCTGATGAACTAACGCTGAATCGTGCTGACCGTCAGCTGGTTGCCCGGCGGGTTGCCGGCACAGCCGGTGCCCGGCGCGGCCACGTACATCGAGTCGTACTCGTGCGGCGGGTACACCCGCAGCCCGCGCACCGACGTCGGCTTGCACGCCGCCGGGTCGTAGTTGCCCACCTGCACGAAGCCGACCGGCGCGATGACCGTCATGCCGGGCGTCAGGCTGATCGCCGGGCCCTTGGCGCCCTCGCGGTACGCGGCCTCGCCGACCTGGTGCCCGTCCCCGCCGGCCACATAGGACACACCAGGGAAGCCCTGGATCGTGCACGTGCGAGTGCCCTTGTTGGTGAAGCGCAGCTCGCGGTAGACCGTGCCGGCCGCCGCGTCGCCGCGGCCGAGGCCGAGCTTCAGGTCCGCGACCTTGCACTCGTTCGGGTTGCTCGCCGCGGGCTTCTCCGCCGGCGACTGTGGCGTGCCGTCGACCGGCGGTGAGCCCTTCGACGGCGCGGCGGTCGCCGACTCGGCCGGCGCCTCGGGCGAGGTGGACGGCGGCGAGTCGGCCGCCTCGGAGATGGACGGGACGTCGGGACTCTGCGCGTTGTCGTCCCCCGTCTGACAGCCCGTCACGACCAGCACGATCGCGACGCCGCCGCACAACAACGCGACTCGGCTCATCCTGTTTCGCAGCATGTGTCTCGCCTCCAGACCTGGCCCCGAAACCGCTGGATGCCTGCACTGAGAGGACGTACGGTCCCGTCCCCAGGTTGCTCGCTAACCAGGACTACCCGCGCCCGGACAACAACAAACGGTCACCGACCGGTGTCGGTGACCGTTTGTCGAGGTCGTCAGCCGATGGTGGCGTCGCGACCGCTCGTCGTCGACCGGTAGGCCGACAGCATGCGGATGATCTTGTCCCGCTTGCGCTTGGTGTCCAGGTACGACCTGGCGCGCAGGAAGAACACGCCGTCGTCGGCCAGACGAACCCGCGTCCACACCTTCGCCGTGCACCGGCCCGGCTTGCCCGGGTGGTCGGAGATCGCCACCTGGATGACGTTGCGCGCGAAGATGTGCCGTGTGTAGAGGCCGTTCTCGGTGTACTCGGGCTGCCACATCACGCCTCGCGCGGCACCGGCGGCCACGACCAGGGCCCGCTCTCGCGAGCAGGACAGCTCGAGAGAGAAGTCCCGGTCGAGCTCGCGAACCCGGTTCCTGCCGACCAGGAACCTCGCGATGAAGACAACTACGAACCCGACGAACGAAACAACAACCCAGATACCCATGATGCCCGCACCTCCCGCCTCCATGTGCTGCCACGTCCCGAGGGCAGCGGACGGCGCTCCAGCGACCCGGCAGCGCCGACGGGTCATCAGGTCAATTCAGCCACCTCGCACCGTTTCCCCGAGCGTCATATGAAACTTTCACCGATTGCTCTTGCTGGCGATGGACCAATTAGTGCCAACCAGCAAGACGTCGTCAATAGTTGCGGCGAAAGTGTCCAACGGGAGGAAACCTTCCCGTTCGAGGCGGCCGATTGTGGCCGTTTCGGTACCTGTCCACGTGTATCCACGGAGCCCTTGACCTCCACCTAGGTCGAGCGGGCACGCTCGTGGCATGGACGATCTGACCGTGCGGCGCTACCTGGAGCGGATCGGCGCGCCGATGCCCGGCGAGCCGACGATCGAGGTTTTGCGAGACCTGCACCTGCGCCACCTGCGGACGGTGCCGTTCGAGAACCTCAGCATCCACCTGGGCGAGCCGATCGTGCTCGACGAGGCCGCACTGGTCGACAAGATCATCGACCGCCGCCGCGGTGGGTTCTGTTACGAGCTGAACGGTTTGTTCGCCGGACTGCTGCGCGCGCTCGGGTTCCGGGTGTCGCTGCTGTCCGCGCGGGTCCACACGCCGGACGGCGAGTTCACGCACCCGTTCGACCACCTCGCGCTGCGGGTCGACCTCGCCGAGCGGTACCTGGTCGACGTCGGGTTCGGCACGCACTCGAGCTACCCGCTGCGGCCGGACTGGCCGGAGGCGCAGGCCGACCCGGGCGGCGATTTCCTCGTGGTGGACGCGCCGGACGGGGACGTCGACGTACTGAAGGACGGCGAGCCGCAGTACCGCATGGAGTCGCGACCGCGGGAGCTCGCGGACTTCGGGCCGACCTGCTGGTGGCAGCAGACCTCGCCGGAGTCGCATTTCACGAAATCGGTCGCGTGCTCGCGCCTGACGCCCGAGGGCCGGCTGACGCTCGCCGGCGACCGCCTGATCACGACGGTGGCCGGCGAGCGCACGGAGTCGACGATCTCCGGCGACGACGCCCTCCTGGACGCCTACCGCACCTACTTCGGCTTCACGCTCGACCGCCTGCCGACCGACCCGAAGTCGGCCGTGGTGGCCTAGCCTTCGACTACTTGCTCGCCACGCGGCGGTACTTGGCCACCGACAGCGGGACGAACACCGCCAGGATCGCGACCGACGTGAGGACGGCGTAGAGCAGCGCGTTGTCCGCCGGCCAGCCCGGTGTCGGTGTCATGCCCGGCGGTGCCGCGTTGCCGAACAGGTCGCGCACGGCCTGGATCACCGCCGTGAACGGGTTCCACTCCGCGATCGCCTTGAGTGGGCCGGGCATCGTGCCGGCGCCGACGAACGCCGAGGAGATGAACGTGACCGGGAACAGCCAGACGATCCCGGCGCTCTGCGCCACCTCGACGCTCGGCACCGACAGCCCGATCAGCGCGCCGATCCACGACATCGCGAAGCCGAACAGCAGCAACAACAGGAAGGCGGCGACCGCGTCGAGGAAGCTGCCGCGGATGCGCCAGCCGACCAGCAGCCCGCACAACGACATGATCAGCAGCGCCATCGCGCTGACCGCGAGGTCGGACACGGTCCGGCCGAGCAGGACGGCGAGCCGGGACATGGGCAGCGACCGGAACCGGTCGATGATCCCCTTCTGCAGGTCGTTGCACAGGCCGATGACGGTGAACGCGGAGTTGAACGCCGTGGTCTGCACGAAGATGCCGGCGATCAGGAACTCGCGGTAGGCCTCCCCGCCGAGCGCGCCGCCGAACACGTACGCGAACAGCAGCACGAACATGATCGGCTGGATGACGGCGGCGAACAGCCAGTCGGCGTTGCGCCGGACGTTGAGCAGGTTGCGCCACGCGACGATGCCGCCGTCGCGGAGCCCCTGGGTCAGGACGGTCATGCTTCCTCCTCCGCGGCGTGGCCGGTGAGCGACAGGAAAACGTCGTCGAGCGTCGGGCGGTGCAGGCCGACGTCCAGCACCACCACGCCCTCCGCGTCGAGCCGACGCAGCGCCTCGATCAGCGACTTCGGCCCGGCGTCGACCAGGACCTGCACCTCGCGGGCGTGGGTGTTGACGTCCGGCTCGCCCGCGCCGACCTCGGCCAACACTCGGGTGGCGACCTCGATCTCGGTCGGCTCGGCCACGATGATCTGCAGCCGCTCGCCGCCGACCTGCGCCTTGAGGTGGTCGGAGGTGCCGCTCGCGATGGCCCGGCCGTGGTCGATGACCATGATCGTGTCGGCCAGCCGGTCGGCCTCCTCCAGGTACTGGGTGGTGAGCAGCACGGTGGCGCCCTCGGCCACCAGCTCGCCGATGACGTCCCAGGTGTCGAGCCGCCCGCGCGGGTCGAGGCCGGTGGTCGGCTCGTCGAGCAGCACGACCTCGGGCTCGGCGACCAGCGCGCCGGCGAGGTCGAGACGGCGCCGCATGCCGCCCGAGTAGGTCTTGGCCGGCCGGTCGGCGGCGTCGTCGAGCTGGAAGCGGCCGATCAGCTCGCGCGAGCGCGCCCGCGCGTCCGTCTTGTTCTTGCCGTACAGCCGGCCGACCATGTACAGGTTCTCGAAGCCGGTGAGGTTCTCGTCGACCGCCGCGTACTGGCCGGACAGGCCGATCGACCGGCGTACGGCGTTCGGATCGGCCAGCACGTCGTGGCCGGCGATCCAGGCACGGCCGGAGTCCGGCCGCAGCAACGTGGTCAGGATGCGGACCGCGGTGGTCTTGCCGGCGCCATTCGGCCCCAGCAGACCCAGCACGGTCCCGGTGGGTATCTCCAGGTCGATGCCGTCGAGGGCACGGGTGGACCCGAAGGTCTTGACCAGGGCCTCGGCGCGCACCGCGATGTCGGACGCTGGCATGGGCTACTCCCCCCAAAAAACGGTGGTGCGATGGTGCGTCGGCGACTGTAGACCCAGCCACCGACAGATCGGATCGATTTACGCCTCGCGTGTGTACGCGTTGCGCGAAGATCGGAAGCTCCCGATTCGCGTGACAGGAGATGGCATGAGCTCTGAGGCGCCGCGACCAGTCCAGCCGACACCGGGACCAGGACACCCACCGCCGCGGCGCGGGGTGCCGATGATCATCGGGCTCGTCATCGGCCTCGTGGTCGGCGCCGGTGTGCTCGGCGCGGTCTGGGCGCTGAGCGAGCCGAGCGGCGCGGAGGCAGACGCCGAGGCCGTGTGCGGGGTCATCGCACGCACGCCGGTACCGACCAGCGCGAAGGCGATGTCGCAGATGTCGGAGGAGGACTACCGCCGGTGGGCCGTGGCCGAGGTCGGCCCGTCGTTCGCCGAGCAGAACCCCGACCTCAAGCCGCTGGCCGAGGCCCTGCAGGACATTCACCCGGCGATCCAACAGTTCGACTTCGAGAAGGCCGCGGCTGCGGTCGAGCGGGCAAAAGAGCTGTGCGGGGACCTCTGAGTCAGCCGGTCGTGCCGCCCATGACCCCGGACAGCCACCGGGCGGCGGCCGCGTAGTCGGCGTCGGTGTGGCCGGGTGTCGCGCCGACCGAGGACGCGCCCGGCTCGGCCTTGGGGTAGGAGCCGAGGAAGCGCAGCTGCAGGCAGCGGCGGTGCAGCGCGGCGAGCGCGTCGCCGACCCGCTGCTCGGCCACGTGGCCGTCGAAGTCCAGGTAGAAGCGGTACTGACCGAGCCGGCCCTTCTGCGGGCGAGACTCGATGCGGCTCAGGTTGATGCCGCGCAGCGCGAGCTCGGTGAGCATCTCGGCGAGCACGCCGGTGCGCTCCGCGGCGGCCACGGCGACGATCGAGGTGCGGTCCGAGCCGGTCGGTGGCGGCAGCTCGCCGGGCCGGCGCAGCAGCAGGAACCTGGTGACCGCACCGTCGAGGTCGGCGACGCCGGTGGCGAGCACGTCGAGCGGGTAGTGCGAGGCGGCGACCGGCGCGGTGATCGCGGCGTCCCAGTCGCCCGCGGCGACGCCGACCGCGGCGGACGCCGTGGAGTTGGACGCCGCCTGGGTGGCCTGGCCGAGGTGCTCGGCGAGCCAGCCCTGGACCTGGGCGAGCGCGTGCGGGTGGCTCGCGACCGTGCGCACGTCGGCGGCCGCGAGACCGGGGCGGACGAGCACGGAGAACCGCACCGGCAGGACCACCTCGGCGACCGCGACCAGCGGGTCGTCGACGGCGAGCGCGTCCATCGTGGCGGAGACCGCGCCCTCGACGGAGTTCTCGACCGGCACGCAGGCGAGGTCGGCGTCCCCCGCGCGGACCGCGGCCAGCGCGAGCGTCACGGTGGCGACGGGCACCAGTGAGTCGGCCGGTCGCGCGTAGGTCCGCGCGGCCTGCTCGGTGAAGGTGCCCTGCGGTCCGAAGTAGGCGATGGTCGACACGGCGTAAACCCTACGGCCCTTCGGTCCCGCCCGATCGGCGCAACGCGACCAGCCGAACGGCGCGATCTCGGTCGGCTCGTACAGGTAAACGTCACGCGAATCCTTCGAAACCGCGGGGCGGGCCGGGCGCGAACCCATAAACCGGTGCGCACCGCGAGTCGCTTGCCCGCCAATGGGTTCGCGCTCGTCAGCGGGTCGCTCGGTCATCGACTGTGGCGGGCTCGCGGCGGCCCGTCGATTTACCTGTCACCCCGGATGCGGTTACGCGCCGTGCCACGAAGTGCGATGCTGGAGCCGTGACCGCCGATTCGGAGGCAGAGAGCTCGGAACTCGCGACCGGACGATTGGCGTTGGTGCTCTGCGCGGTGGACGAGCCGCTCGCGCGGGCGTGGGCGGACGCCGTTGCGGATCGCCGCGATGTGTGGGTGCATCGCGGCTCGGTGCTGGACGTCGACGCCCAGGCGGTCGTGAGCCCGGCGAACTCGTACGGCTGGATGCGGGGCGGGATCGACGCCGTGTACGCGCAGACGTTTCCGTCGGTCGAGCAGCACGTGCGCAGCGCCGTGCTGGCCTATCACGGCGGCGAACTGCCGGTGGGTCAGGCGCTGATCGTGCCGACCGACGCCGAGTCGCCGGCCTGGCTGATCAGCGCGCCGACGATGCGCGAGCCCGGCACGGTCCTGCCGCCGGACACCGTGCATCCCTACCTCGCGGCCCGGGCGGTGTTCCGGCTGTGGCACGACGGCCGGCTGGAGGACGACCGGCCGGTGCGCACGGTGATCCGCACGGTCGCGCTGCCTGGCCTGGGCACCGGCGTCGGCGGCGTGTCGCCGGAGACGTGCGCCCGACAGGTGATGGCCGCGTGGGACGAGGTGTTCGACCCCACGCGGTCGTAGTTCGGTCGCACTCGCACCCGGCCCGGGTGGCAGCGGTGGCCACCTGGGGTGACGGAATTCCTCGGGGAAATTCACACGTTGGGTGGTCGCCAAAATGCCGCGCGGCGGGTTAGCTGAGTGACGACCGGATTCCTAGCTAGGAGGTCGAATGTCGTTAACGGTTTCCCCCGCGTTGCTCGAGAAGGCGCAGCGCGGCCCGGTGTCCGACGACGATTTCATCGCGTGCATTCGTGACTCGCTGCCCTACGCCTGGTCGGTCGTCACGGACGTCGCCGAGCGGCTCGCGGCTGGGGGTGCACCCTTCGCCGACAACCAGACCGAGCCGCCGGACGAGACGGCCCGCGGGCAGCTGTTGCGCCTGGTCGGCAGCGATTCGATGCGCGCGGCCGTCGAGCGGCACTTCAACGTTCGGCTCGCGTTCCAGAACTGCCACCGGCTCGCGCTGTTCGACCCGGCGGCCCACCGGGAGTACGGCGAGTTCATCAGCCCGCGGTCCCAGCTACTCAACCAGAGTCCGGAATTAGTGAACTGCTGATCTCGAAAAAGGGAGCCCGGCCCGGCTCCCTTTTTCGACGCCGCATCCATGCATTTATGGCGATAAATTCATCTCGACCTTCCGCGCATTCGAGAAAGTCGCCGTGGCCGGACGCGCTCGCTGGGGCGGGGGAACGACGATGCCTCGACCGGCGACTGAGCGACGCCTGAGCGTGTACGGGCTCACAGTGCCCGAACAGCCAGGACACCTTACGTTTGGTTCATGCGGGCGCCCCACGTGCGGCCGGTGCGTCCCGGCCGCGACCTGAGCCCCTACGTCGAGCTGCGCCGGGAGCAGTGGCGCGAGCTGCGCCGGGCCACTCCGCTGACGCTGACGCTCGACGAGCTGGTCGCGCTGCGCGGCCTCGGCGACCCGGTCGACCTCGAGGAGGTCGTGGACGTCTACCTGCCGCTGTCGCGCCTGATCAGCCTGCAGGTGGCGGCCCGGCAGCGGCTGTACGAGGCGACCACGTCGTTCCTCGGCGAGGGCGAGGAACAGGCCCCGAAGGTGCCGTTCGTGATCGGTGTCGCGGGCAGCGTGGCGGTGGGCAAGTCCACGACGGCCCGGCTGCTGCGCACCCTGCTGGCCCGCTGGCCCGATCACCCACACGTGGACCTGGTGACCACGGACGGCTTCCTGCTCACCAAGAACGAGCTGACCCGGCGCGGCATCATGCACCGCAAGGGGTTCCCGGAGAGCTACGACCGGCGCGCGCTGCTCAGGTTCGTCTCGGACGTGAAGTCGGGCGCGCCCGAGGTCAGGGCGCCGGTCTACTCGCATCTGGCGTACGACATCGTGCCCGGCGAGGTGAAGGTCGTGCGCAAGCCGGACATCCTCATCGTCGAGGGGCTGAACGTCCTGCTGCCCGGGCAGGGCCTGACGGTGGCGGACCTGTTCGACTTCTCGATCTACGTCGACGCGCGCACCGAGGACGTCGCCACCTGGTACGTCGAGCGGTTCCTCGCGCTGCGGGACACGGCATTCGCCGACCCGAGCTCGCACTTCCACCACTACGCCTCGCTGTCCGACGACGAGGCCCGGGCGGAGGCGACCCGGCTGTGGCAGGAGACCAACGAGCCGAACCTGCTGCTCAACATCCTGCCGACGCGCCCGCGCGCGACCCTGGTGCTGCGCAAGGACGCCGACCATCGGACCAAGCGAGTCCGGCTGCGCAAGCTCTAGTTCGATTTGTCGGTGGGCCGTGGTTGAGTCCGCGGCGTGGACGAGAAGCGATTCCTCACCTGCCTCGACGCCGACTACCGGCGCCTCCGCGAGGTGGTGGCCGGCGCGTTGGGCGAGACCGTGCCCAGCTGTCCGGACTGGACCGGCGCCGACCTGACGAACCATGTGGCCACGGTGTACCTGCACAAGACGGAGACCATCCGCCGCGGCGAGGACCCGAAGCCGTGGCCGCCCGACCTGGGCGCCGACCCGCTGGCGGCGCTCGACCGCGCCTACGGCGAGCTGACCGCGGAGTTCGCCGCGCACGACCCGGCCGAGCCGGCGGTGAGCTGGTACCGCTCGCCGCAGACGGTCGGCTGGTGGATCCGGCGGATGGCGCAGGAGACCGCGATCCACCGCGTCGACGCCGAGCTCGCGGCCGGCGTCGAGCCCTTACCCATCCCGGCCGACCTGGCGGCGGACGGCATCGACGAGGTGCTGGTGTGCTTCCTCGCCTACGAGACCACCGAGTACCCCGACGACCTGCGCGAGTACATGGCCGGCTGCGACGGGGACACGGTGCGCCTCGACACGGGGTCGGACAGCTGGCTGGTGCAGCTCGGGCCGGACGTGGTGACCGTGGAGCGGGCGTCCGCAGACGCGGACGTCGTGCTGCGCGGGTCCGAGGACGCGATGCTGCGCTGGCTGTGGCGGCGGGCCGGGAACGACGCGATCGAGATCGACGGAAACCGTGCGGCGGTGGGCAAGCTGCACCGGCTCATGGAGGTGTCCACGCAATAGGCTGCACGCATGCCGGTGCGGGTGGCGCTCGTCGACGACCACGAGGTGGTGCGGCGCGGGCTGCGTGACCTGCTGGACGGTGAGCCGGGGATCGAGGTGGTCGCCGAGGCGGGCGGCGTCGACGAGGCGCTGACCCGGATCGGCGCGACCTCGCCGGACGTGGTGGTGGTCGACATGCGGCTGCCGGACGGCGACGGAGTCTCGTTGTGCCGGACGCTGCGGGAACGGGACCCGGCGCCGCGTTGCCTGGTGCTGACCGCGTTCGACGACGAGCAGGCCCTGGTCGAGGCGATCATGGCCGGCGCATCGGGGTACCTGCTCAAGCAGGTGCGCGGGCAGGACCTGGTGGACGCGGTGCGCGAGGTCGCGGCCGGCCGGTCGCTGCTGGATCCGGTGACGACGGCGCGGGTGCTCGAGCGCATGCGCCGCTCGGCCCAGAGCGACGAGCTGTCGGCGCTGACCGACCGGGAGCGGCGGGTGCTCGAGCTGATGGGCGAGGGCCTGACGAACCGGCAGATCGCGGAGCGGCTGTTCCTCGCGGAGAAGACGGTGAAGAACTACGTGACCTCGGTGCTCGCGAAGCTCGGCATGGAGCGCCGAACGCAGGCCGTCGCATGGATCGCCCGTCGCCCGCGGGAGAGCTGACGCCACACCGCGGCGGAGTTCGGCGCGGATGGCCCGTGCGGGTAGGCCGTACCCGCACACCCTGCGGCCGGTGTGGCGCGGGCACGGTCTCGACCCGTTCGAAGGACCCGGATCGCGGCGCCGCGAGAACGTCCGATCGCGTGATCAGCAGGCTCGACTAAGGATCGCTCGGCGGACTTCTGTGCCGCCGAGATGATTGATTCTTGGGTCTTCAGCGGTCATAGGCGATCAAGAAGCGTTGACGGGTGCGTTGATGGCCCAGTTGTGCCAGATCGCGGCGGCGAGGGCCAGGATGCGTTGGGCGATGCGGGCCAGGATTCCGGTGGTGGTCGCACGAACGTGATGCCGAGTTCGGTCATGTCGCGGTGGAATTCGCGGCCAGCGAGCCCTTGTCGCCGATCAGCGCCACGTCGGTGGGCAGGGCGTGGCGGTCCTGGGCATGGCCGAGCAGCTCGGCGGCGACCTCGCGTTCACCGGGCTTGGGGTCGGCCAAACACCATACGACGGGCATGCCGGCCAAGGTGGTGACGAGGTAAAGCTTGGCGTGGCCGCGACCAGCCGCTTGTGGTAGCCGGGCTGGTGCGGCAGGTAAGGGAACAGGTGCCCGAGTCGGCCGTCGGCGAACCGCAGCCAGTGCTGCTGGGACGGGAATCCCAGCAGCACCTGGGCGACCGCCAGGCAGAGCAGTTCGGCGTCGGAGAGCTTCTTGCGTCGCCCGGGCCGCCGCTGCTCGGGCGGTGTCAGGTGGTCATCACAGAACACGTACAGTGCGGTCAGGAGGGTGTCCAGGTCGGTCGTCACAAACTGATCTTGAACACCCTCCTCTTGCATGTCCGGCCACCACACCGCACAAGATCCAATAGGAATCACTCATCGAGGGGCGCGCTGCCGACATGGTCGCCGCAAGAGGCGGCGAGGGTCGACTCCGGGCTGAGTGCCGCCGGAGCAACTCGCCGACGCGCCCTGGCAGACATCGAGCGATGCCGGCGCCGGGCGAGCCACGCCGGGCAGCGACCGGGGCGGCCTCCTTCGGCGGGCGGTTGGGGCGCCGCGAGTGGGAACCTGCGACGCCCCAACCCTTCCCGGCGATCACGCTGGTGCGACGGTGGCCTCCGCGGGGCGGGGCCGCAGCGTGACCCAGGTGGTCAGCAGCGTGGACACCACTGTCAGCGCCAGCGCCGTGCCGATCACGCCCAGGTAGATCCAGATCGGGCCGTGTGGCAGCAACGAGCCGTCGGTGACCAGGGTGAACGGGACCAGGCTCGTGGCGGACACGATGGTGCCGAGCAGGATGCCGATCAGCGAGACCATGCCGGCCTCGACGAGCATCATCCGAAGCACCTGGCCGCGGGTGGACCCGGTGAGCCGCTGCAGGCCGAACTCGCGTCGCCGCGCCGAGGTGGCCATCACCTGGCTGTTGACCACCGAGATGGCGGTGTACGCGATGATCATGCCGGCCATCAGGTAGTTGATCCAGGCGCCGATCTCCTGCTCCTCGGCGTAGGCCGCGGTCAGCACGTCGCGGTCGGCGACCGCGACGCCGGGCTGGTCCGCGACCAGGGTCGACAGCGACCGGGCCAGCGCATCGGTGGACGTGCCGGGCTCGGCGCGCACCATGATCTGCGCCGGCAGGCCGGACGTGGTGTGCGCGGCGACCAGCGTCGCCGGCATCAGCACGGTCTGGAAGCCCTCGCGACCCGGGTACAGGCCGACGATCCGCACGTCGACCGGTTCGCCGTCGCCCATCCGCATGGTGATGGTGTCGCCCACGCCCCGGTCGAGTGCGGCCGCGTGCTCGGCTGGCAGCGCCACGGTATCGCCGCGCAGGTCGGCGAGCCGGCCAGCGGTCAGCTCGACGGCGGTGGTCTGCGCCGCCCCGTCGGCGCTCACGCCCTGGATCAGCCAGCCGTCCTCGCTCTGCGATGAGTCGCGCGGCGCGGCGACGTACCCGGTGGAGCTCGCGAACTCCGAAGCCGCCGCGACCCCGGGCACCTGCCGCACCTCGTCGACGAGGGCCGGCGTAAGACCACCGGTCGAGGAGCTGAGCACCAGGTCGGCCCGCAGGTTCTCCGCGTAGGCCTCGTTGGCGACGGCGACCTGCGTGGTCTGCAGGTAGATGTTCGCGGTCGCGATCCCGGTGGCGAGCATGATCGGCGTGATCACCGCGGCCATCCGCACCTTCCGCGTGCGCGCGTTCAGCGTCGCGAGGTACCCGGCGGTGCCGCTCACCGCGCGCACCGGCCAGCGCAGCACGGCGAGCATGACCCGGGTGATGCCCGGGGCGATGAGCGCGAGCCCGATCGCCCAGAGCAGCACCGACGGGCCGGCCGTGCTGGCTGCGATCGGCCCCGTCATCACCGCGATCGTCACGATGAACAGCGCGATCCCGCCGCCGAAGCTCAAGATCGCGAGGATGAGCCGGACCGCGGACAGCCACCGCCGCTGGATCGACGCCTCGGCGAGTGCCTCGGTCGGCCGGGTGCGGGCCGCGCGGCGAGCGGCGACGAACGCGGCGGCGAGCGAGATCAGCAGAGACGAGCCGACCGCGACGACCATCGGGATCCAGCCGACGCGGAACTCCATCGCCGCCGGGACCAGACCGGCACCCGCCAGCCGTTCGAACAGCCACTGTCCGAACGGGATGCCGAGCAGGCCGCCGAGAGTCGTGGCGAACACCGACATGAACACCGACTCGCCGAGCACCATCCGGCGCAGCTGACCGGGCGTCGTGCCGATCGCGCGCAGCAGGGCGAGCTCGCGCTGCCGCTGCTGGATGGACAGGCCGAGCGTGGTGGCCACGACGAACAGCGCCACGCTGATCGCGATCCCGCCGAACACCGCGGAGAGCACGATCAGGTTCTCGCTCGACTGGCCGGCCTCGAAGTGCTCGGCGATGCCCCGGTCGTCGCCGGTCAGCAGCACGGCCGGCGCGCCGGTCACGGCCTCGCCGACGCCCTGGACGACGGCGTCGAGGTCGGCGCCGGGCTCGGGCAGCACGCCGATGACGTCGACCCGGCCGGGGTGCCCGGCGAGCCGGTCGACGTCGGCGTCGGCGAAGAACGCGTCGGGCGAGGCGGTCAGGCCGGAGACGGCGAACGTCGAGGTCCGCGCGTTGGCGACGATCTCCACCCGGTCGCCGACCCGGTGGCCGCCGGCGGCATCGAGGACGACCTCGCCCGGTCCGGGCGCCGAGCCGGCACGCAGCGAGTAGGGCGTCAGCGCGGCCGAGGCCCAGCCGTGCCCGGTGGTCGGCTCGCCGCCGGCGAGGGTGGCCGGGAACGACACGTCGCCGACCGCGGTCGCGACGCCGGGCACCGACTCGATCTTCGCGACGAGGCCGGTGTCGAGCCGGACCCGCTCGGGCAGCGCACCGGACTCGGTGTCCTCCTCGGGGTCGTCGGGGTTCTGCTTGGGCAGCTGGTAGGTCTGGTCGCCGGTGACCACGAGCGGCGCGGCCGCCAGCCGCTGGGCCGGCACGTCGGTGCGGATGCCGGTCTCCATCAGGCCGCCGCAGGCCATCACGATCAGCGCGCCGAAGGTCATCGCGAGGAATGTCGCGACGAACGCGCCCTTGCGGAAGCGCAGCGTGCGCAGGGCGACCCGCAACATCACCGGACTCCCGTCGGCTCGCGCTCGGCCCATGCGCCGAGGTGGGTCATCCGCTCGGCGACCGCTTCGGCGGTCGGGTCGGTCAGCTCGCCGACGAGCGCGCCGTCGGCGAGGAACACCACGCGGTCGGCGTAGGAGGCGGCGACCGGGTCGTGGGTGACCATCACGACGGTCTGCCCGGCGTGGTCGACGGCGCCGCGGAGCAGCCCGAGCACGTCGCGGGCGGTGCGGGTGTCCAGCGCGCCGGTCGGCTCGTCGGCGAAGATCACCGCGGGCCGGGTGACCAGCGCCCGGGCGATCGCGACGCGTTGCTGCTGGCCGCCGGACAGCTCGCCGGGCAGGTGCTTGCGCCGGTCGCCGAGCCCGACCTGCTCGATGACCCGGCGCACGAGCTCCGCCTTGGGACGGCGGCCGGACAGCCGCAGCGGGAGCGTCACGTTGTCCTGCACGGTCAGCGCCGGCAGCAGGTTGAAGGCCTGGAAGACGAAGCCGATCCGCTCGCGGCGCAGCCGGGTCAGCTCCACTTCGGACAGTTCGCGGAGGTCCTGGTCCTCCACCGCGACCGAGCCGCCGGTCGGGCGGTCGAGGCCGGCGGCCATGTGCAGGAGCGTGCTCTTGCCGGAGCCGGACGGGCCCATCACCGCGGTGAAGGTGGCCCGGCCGAAGCCGATGCTCACCCCGTCAAGCGCGACGACGCTGGTGCGCCGGCCGCCGTAGGTCTTGCGCACGTCGGTCAGCCTCACGACGTCCGTGGTCATGTCTGTGGTCGTGTCAGTCGTCTGTCGCACGACTCCACAGTCGTCCCCGCGGACCGCGAACACATTGGGGTGGACCAGCGGAAACGAGGTGGGGCTAGCCCTACCCCAGCGGCACGGTCCAGGTGACCGTGGTGCCGGTGCGCGAGGAGGAGTCGATCTCGCAGCGGCCGCCGGCCTGTTCGGCGCGCTCCTCGAGGTGCTGGAGGCCGCGATGGGTGACGCCCTCGGGGATGCCGCAGCCGTCGTCGGCGACGGTCAGCCGCAGCTCACCGTTGCGTCCGATGTGGACTGTCACGTGATGGGCGCCGGAGTGTCTGACCACATTGGACAGCGTCTCGCGGAGCGCGGCGCGGGTGTGGTCGGCGAGGTCGGCGGGGACGTCGTGCAGGTCGCCGTCGATGCGCAGCTCGGGCTCGAAGCCGAGCAGCTCGCCGGCGATCGCGACCTCGCCGCGAACGGACTCGGCGAGGTCGGCGCCGGTGTCGGTCGGGTCGGCGTTGCGCAGGGCGCGGACGACCGAGCGCACGTCGGCGATGGAGGCGTCGAGCTGGTCGACGGCCTCGGCGAGCCGGGTCGCGTCCTTGCGGGCGAGCTTGCGGGTCGGCCGGCGAGCGAGGAGGTCGAGCTGCATGCCGGCGGCGTAGAGCCGCTGGACGATCACGTCGTGCAGATCGCGGGCGATGCGCTCGCGCTCCTGGTAGAGACCGACGCGGGCGCGGGCGGTGGCGCCCTCGGCGAGGACGAGGACGAGGCCGGCCTGCGCGGCGAACGCGGTGAGCAGGTCGATCGCGGTGGCCTCGAACGGCTTGGCGCCGCGGTGGCGGTAGACGGTGAGCGCGCCGAGCCGGCGCTGCGCGGTGCCGAACGGGGCGGCGGCGAACGGCCCGTACCGGCGCAGCTCGCGGGGCACGAACGGCGCGGTGCGGGGGTCGGTCCACACGTCGTCGACGACGATGGCGACGCCACCGCGCGCGACCCGGGCGGCGGCGCTGCGCGCGGAGAGCACCAGCCCGACCGGTTCGGTGGCCGGCACGGTCGGAGCGCCGTGTGCGGCCTCGACGGTGAGCGACCCGTCGTCACCGCGAGCCATGACGAGCCCGAGGTCGGCGCCGGCGAGGTCGGCAGCCCGACGCACGACGAGCCGCAGCACCGCCTCCGGGTCGTCCCCGGACAACGCCGCCGTGGCGATCTCGGTTGCCGCGCCGAGCGCGCGGGCGGCCAGGTCGGGCTCCATCGTCATGCTCACGCTAGCGCGGTCCCCACCGCGGCCCCCGAACCTTGTCGCCCCCCTTCGGTAACGTCTTCACCGGGGGACCCCTGGGGGTGCGAATGGTCCATTCGCACCGAGTGCACCCGGTTGTGTGCGATCTCCACGATCAGGTCGGCTTGTACAGCCTCGTCCGCGCGGTGCGTCACGTGGATGACGGTCGTGGGGAGCTCGCGGATCGCCTGAAGCACCGTGTCCGCGGTCGTCGCGTCGAGGTGCGCGGTGGGCTCGTCGAGCAGAACGACGTTCGCGCGCGGGGCGGCCAGGAGGGCGCGGGCCAGGGCCAGCCGCTGGGCCTCGCCGCCGGAGGTGGCGGCCGGGCCACCGGTGAGCCGCGTGTCGAGCCGGTCGACCCAGTCGGCCAGGCCGGCCTGTTCGAGAGCCGCGGCGAGCTGGTCGTCGGTCGCGTCGGGGTCACCGACGCGGAGGTTCTCGCGCACGGTGGTCGAGACGAGCTGCGGCTCCTGCGGACACCAGGCGGCGACGCGCGGGATGCGGGCGGTGCCGCGCTCGGGCTCGAGGAAGCCGAGCAGCAGCGCGAGCAACGTCGACTTCCCGGCGCCCGACGGACCGACGACGGCGACGTGCGTGCCGGCCGGGACATCGAGCGTGACGTCGCGCAACGACGGCTCGGCACCAGGCCAACCCACGTCGACCCCACACAGCTCGACACGTCCGTCAGTGCGCTCCGGAACCGCCTCGACCTGGCGGCGGGCGGTTTCGACCTGGGTGCGGGACAGGGCCGCGCGGAGGGCGTCGCGGTGTTGGGCGGCCGGCACGAGCGGAGCGAGGACCTCAGCCAGCGCAAGCGGAAGCAGCGCGCAGACCGGGGCGAGGAGCGGATCGAGCGTGCCGGCCGCGACCGCCGTGGCGGCGAGGGCGGTGCCGGCCACGGCCGCGGCGCCGGTGGCGAGCGTGATCACGAGTGTGGCCGCGCCCGCGCCGAAGGCCTCGCGCCGGGCCGATCTCGTCAGGCCCGCGTCGGTCGTCGCCAGCTCGGCGCGGTGGCGGTGGTGCGCGCCGAACGCGATGAGCTCCGCGGACGCGTCGAGCAGCGTCAGCGTCCCGGTAGCGATCCGGCGGCGGCCGGCGGCGAGGGCCGTCCCGGCGCGCCGGTCGAGTGCGAGCGCGGCGGCCGGTGCACCCAGGCC
>NZ_JBOHGA010000070.1:0-28633 GCF_050699915.1 Actinophytocola sp. | reverse complement strand
GCCGGGCACAGCGCCTGCAGCCGGCCGACCAGCCAGGCGATCGCCGCGCGGGCGGTGGCGAGCGCGTTGTCGGCGCGCAGCAGCAGCACGGCGGTGACCAGCGTGGCCACCGTGTGGGTGGCGAGCATGAGCCGGCCGTCGACCGGGGGCGGGATTGGCGCGTGCCCGTGCGAGGCGCCCGCGACCTCGGTGAGCAGCAGGTGTTGCGCGAGCTGGGTGGTGGCGAGCGCGACGAAGACGGACAGCAGTCCGCCGCGCCGGGCGAGCGCCGTGCCTCCCCAGGCGAGGACGGCGGTGAGCAGGACGGTGAGCGCCGCGTCGGACAGCTCCCCACCTGCGGTTCCGTGCGCGGCGACGGCCAGCGCGGCGGAGCAGGCGGTCAGCAACCAGCCGCGCGCGCCAGGCGCTTCGCCGGTCTTCCGTCCGCCCATGTCGACGTAGCATATGCAATGCGCGCAATGCCGGTGACTCACCGCTTGCGCTGACCGTCCACTTACGCCACCGTGGTCCCCCACAAACACTCTGCGTCGGGGCGGGGGTGACCAGGGGTGAGCCTCTGGGACTTCATCGGTGACCGGTGGTCGCGGCTCGCCATCGAGGCGTACCAACACGCGAGCGTCGTCATCCAGTGCACGATCATCGCCGCGGTGCTGGGCGTGCTCGTCGGCGTCGCGGTCTACCGCAGCCCGGTCGGCTCGACCATCGCCACCGCGCTCGCCAGCACGATCCTCACGATTCCGTCGTTCGCGCTGCTCGGCCTGCTGATCCCGCTGATCGGCCTCGGCGTCGCGCCGACGGTCACCGCCTTGGTGCTCTACGCGCTGTTGCCGATCGTCCGCAACACGATCGTCGGGCTCGGCGGGGTGGACGCGGCGGTCACCGACGCGGCCCGCGGCATCGGGATGAACCGCGTCGCCGTGCTCACCAGGGTCGAGCTGCGGCTGGCCTGGCCGGCGATCCTCGCCGGCATGCGGGTCAGCACGCAGATGCTGATGGGCATCGCCGCGATCGCCGCGTACGCGAAGGGCCCGGGCCTGGGCACCGAGATCTTCTCCGGACTGAACCGGGCGGGCAGCGCGAACGCCCTCAACCAGGCGCTCGCCGGCACGATCGGCATCGTGATCATGGCGCTGCTGATCGACGGCCTGTACCTCGTCGTCGCGCGTCTCACTACCTCGAGGGGGCTTCGTGGCTGACACCACCGGTGTCGAGATCCAGCTGGAAGACGTCACCAAGCGCTACTCCGGCCAGCGCGAGCCCGCGGTCGACGGGTTCACCATGACGATCAAGCCGGGCGAGACGACGATCTTCGTGGGGCCGTCCGGCTGCGGCAAGACGACCACGATGCGGATGATCAACCGGCTGATCGAGCCGACGTCCGGCCGGATCGCCATCGGCGGCGAGGACGCGCTGTCGATCGACCCGGACGAGCTGCGCCGGCGGATCGGCTACTCGATCCAGCAGGCGGGCCTGTTCCCGCACCTGACCGTCGAGCAGAACGTCGGCGTCGTGCCGGGCCTGCTGCGCTGGGAGAAGACCCGGATCAGAGACCGCGTGACGGAGATGCTCGAGCTCGTCGGCATGGACCCCGAGCAGTTCCGCGACCGCTTCCCGCGCCAGCTCTCCGGCGGCCAGCAGCAGCGTGTCGGCGTCGCCCGGGCGCTGGCCGCGGACCCGCCGGTGCTGCTGATGGACGAGCCGTTCGGCGCGGTCGACCCGATCACCCGCGGCAACCTGCAGGACGAGCTGATGCGGCTGCAGACCGAGCTGCGCAAGACGATCGTGTTCGTCACCCACGACTTCGACGAGGCGGTCAAGCTCGGCGACCAGATCGCGGTGCTGGGCGAGCGGTCCCGGATCCTGCAGTACGGCACCCCGGAGTCGATCCTCGCGAACCCCGCGGACGACACGGTCGCCGGCTTCGTCGGCGCGGGCGCCTCGCTCAAGCAGCTCACGCTGCTGCGGGTGCGCGACATCGAGCTGAACACGGACACGGCCACCGCGACCGAGGACGAGTCGCCGGCCGAGGTGCGCAAGCGGCTCGACGACGCCGGCGCGACGTTCCTGCTGATCGTCGACGCCCAGCGCCGGCCGTTGCGCTGGGCGCACGCCCGCCAGGTCACGGGCATCTCACTGGCGAGCGTCGGCACGCCGGTGGGCGACAAGGTGAGTACGCAGTCCACGCTGCAGGACGCGCTCGAGGCGATCCTCACCGAGGGCGGCGACGCGGTGGTGACCGGCACCCGCGGCGAGCTCGTCGGCACGGTCCAGCTGGAGACGGTGGTCGCCAAGATCCGTGAGCTGCGCGAGGAGCACAACGCATGACCACCGACACGGGCGCGGTGCTCTCGCTCGAGTCGGGTTCCCGGCGGGCCGAGCTGCTGCGCCTGTTCCTGCAGCCGATCGCCGCCGTGGTCCTGGTCGGCGGTGTGCTGATCTGGGCGTTCGGCCAGGAGCTCGACGCGATCGAGGTGGTGACGCTCAACTCGACGACGCTGCTCAAGGCGACGTGGGAGCACGTGCTGATCACGCTCGCGGTGACCGCGCTGGTCACCGTCGTGGCCATCCCGCTCGGGATCATGCTGACCCGGCGGTGGGCCAGGCGCGTCGCACCCGTCTTCACCGGCATCGCGACGATCGGTCAGGCCGCGCCGGCCATCGGCGTGGTGGTGCTGTACTTCCTCTGGACCTCGCAGGAAGGCCTGTGGGCGGCGGCGATTCCGCTGGCGTTCGTGACGCTGCTCCCGGTGCTGCGCAACACGATCGTCGGCATCCAGCAGGTCGACCCATCCCTCGTGGACGCGGGTCGGGGAATCGGCATGTCCGCGTTCACCGTGCTGCGCCGGGTGGAGCTGCCGCTCGCGGTCCCGCTGATCCTCGCCGGCCTGCGGACGTCGCTGGTGCTGGCCGTGGGTACCGCGACGCTGGCGCTGTTCGTCAACGGCGGCGGGCTGGGCTTCGTGATCGACTCGGGCTACAAGGTGGCGCGGACGACCGTGCTGCTCACCGGCGCCGCGCTCGCGGTCGGGCTGGCGCTGGTGGTCGACTGGCTCGGCGCTCTCGCCGAGCGGTACCTCGGACCGAAGGGGTTGCGATGAGGCGCCTCGCCGGACTGCTGGCGGTGAGCGTCCTGCTCGCCGGCTCCGTCACCGGCTGCGGGCTCGACGCCGCGTACAAGCTGCCGTTCGACGTGGGTCCCGGGTCGATCGAGCCGGTGCCCGAGCTCGAAGGCTTGCAGATCACCGTCGGCTCGAAGAACTTCACCGAGCAGATCCTGCTGGGCTACATCGCCGAGGTGGCGCTGACCGCGGCCGGCGCGGACATCCGGGACATGACCAACATCCAGGGCTCACCGAGCGCGCGGCAGGCTCTCGAGGTCGGCGACGTCGACCTGTACTGGGAGTACACCGGCACGAGCTGGATCAACTTCCAGCAGGAGACCGAGCCGATCCCGGACGAGCAGGCCCAGTACGACGCGGTCAAGAAGGCCGACGCGGAGCGGTTCGGCATCGCGTGGCTGGACTACTCGCCGGTGAACGACAAGTACGCGATCGCCACCACCCGCGAGTTCGCCGACAAGCACCAGCTGAAGACGATGTCGGACATGGTGGCGCTGCTGGCCGAGCAGCCGGACCTGGGCAGCATGTGCCTGGAGTCGGAGTTCATCAGCCGCCAGGACGGTCTGGCCGGCGCCGAGCGGACTTACGAGTTCGACGTGCCCGACCGCAACATCAAGACCTTCGGCGTGGGCGCGATCTACGCGACGCTCGCGGCGGGCAACACGTGCAACTTCGGCGAGGTCTTCACCACCGACGGCCGGATCCTGACCCTGGACCTGGCCGTGCTGGAGGACGACAGGAAGACGTTCCCCCAGTACAACGCCGCGGTCACGGTGCGCACGGACTTCCTGGACCGCTACCCGCAGCTGGCCGACGTGCTGAACCCGGTCGCCGCGAAGCTCGACAACGAGACGATCCTCGAGCTGTCCGTCGAGGTCGACGGCGACGGCACCGACCCGGCCGTCGTGGCCAGGGACTGGCTGGTCGCGCAGGGCTTCGTCACCAACCCGGCCGGCTGAGCCGTGCCGGCTCCCGGCCGGCTCACTACCGTGGACCCAGGCGACCGGCTGGGAGGGGTCCACAGTGGACATGGCAGGTCTCGAACGACGGCTGGCCGAGGCCGTTTCCGGACGGGTCGGCTTCGACGCCGGGACGCGCGCTCTGTACACAATGGACGCCTCGAACTACCGGCGGGTGCCGCTCGCCGTCGTGGTCGCCGAGGACGTCGACGACGTGGTGGCCGCGGTCGGCGTCGCCCGCGAGTTCGGCGTGCCGATCGTCCCGCGCGGCGGCGGCACCAGCCTCGCCGGCAACGCCACCGGCGGCGGCCTCGTGCTGGACCTGTCGAAGCTGAACACGATCCACGCGATCGACCCCGAACGCCGGACCGCCCGGGTCGAGCCGGGCGTGATCCTCGACGACCTGCGAGCCGCGGCCGCCGCGCACGGCCTGACGTTCGGCCCGGACCCGTCGACCCACCGCCGCTGCACGCTCGGCGGCATGATCGGCAACAACTCGTGCGGCTCGCACTCGGTCGCGTGGGGCACCACGCTGGACAACGTGGTGGAGCTGGATGTCCTGCTCTACGACGGCACCCGGCTCACCGTCGGCTCGACCACTCCCGCGGAGCTTGACCGGCTCGCCGCGCTGCCGGGCCGGGTGGGGGAGATCCACACCGCGCTGCGCGGCCTGACCGGCGGCAACCTCGCGCCGCTGCGCACCGAGCTCGGCCGGTTCGGCCGTCAGGTGTCCGGCTACCCGCTGCACCAGCTGCTCCCCGAGCACGGCCACGACCTCGCGAAGGCACTCGTCGGCACCGAGGGCACGTGCGTGACCGTGCTCGGCGCGACGGTCCGACTTGTCCCCGTGCCGCGGACCCGGGCGCTGCTCGTGCTCGGCTTCCCGGACGACGTCGCGGCCGCGGACGCGGTGCCGACGATCCTGCCGCACGGCCCGCTGACCGTGGAGAGCATGGACGAGCGCATCCTCGCCCTGCGCGACAGCCGCAGCGCCGACCGCCGGCCGACCTTGCCCGACGGCGGCGCGTGGCTGTTCGTCGAGGTCGGCGGCGACGACGTGCCGTCGGCCATCGCCGCCGCGACGGCGCTCGCCGGGCGGTTGTCCGTGCCGCACGCCATGTACACGGAGCCGGCCGAGCAGCGCGCGCTGTGGCGGCTGCGCGAGGAGGGCTCGGGCATCTCGACGCGGATGGCGAATGGCTCGGAGGCGTGGCCCGGCTGGGAGGACACGGCCGTCCCGCCGGCGCGCCTCGGTGCCTACCTGCGGGAGTTCCGTGCACTGCTGGAGCGGCACGGGCTGCGCGGGTTGACGTACGGCCACTTCGGCGAGGGCTGCATCCACATCCGGATCGACTGGGACCTCACCCATCGCGAAGGGGTGGCGGCGTACCGGCGGTTCGTGGAGGAGGGCGCGGACCTGGTGGCGCGGCACGGCGGGACGTTGTCCGGCGAGCACGGCGACGGCCAGGTGCGCGCGGAGCTGCTGCCGCGGATGTACTCGCCGGCGATGATCACGCTGTTCTCGCGGTTCAAGGCGATCTGGGACCCGGAGGGTCGGATGAACCCGGGCATGGTCGTGAGCCCGTACCGGGTCGACGAGAACCTGCGGTTCGCCGCGTTGCGGCCGCTGCCGGTCGTGACCGAGTTCCGCTACCCGCACGACGGCGGCGACTTCGCGCAGGCGATGCGGCGGTGTGTCGGCGTGGGCAAGTGCCGAGACCACGGCGGCGACGCGGCCGTGATGTGTCCGAGCTTCCGCGTCACCGGCGAGGAGCGACACTCGACCCGCGGCCGGGCGCGGCTGCTGTACGAGATGCTCGCCGGCGAGGTGATCACGGATGGTTGGCGCTCGACCGAGGTGCGCGACGCGCTCGACTTGTGCCTTTCCTGCAAGGGATGTGCGAGCGACTGTCCGGTCAATGTGGACATGGCGACGTACAAGGCGGAGTTCCTGCACCACCACTACGCGCGCCGGCTGCGCCCGGCGGCGCACTACTCGATGGGCTGGCTGCCGCTGTGGCTGCGACTCGCGTCCCGAACGCCGGGCGCGGCCAACGCGATGATGTCCGCGCGCGGCTCGTCGGCTCTGCTCAAGCGGCTGGGCGGGATCGCACCGCAGCGGTCGCTGCCGCGCGTTGCGCCGGTGTCGCTGACCCGAGCGTTCCGGCCTGGTACCGGGACGGGACGCCGGGTCGTGCTGTGGCCGGACACCTTCACCAACTTCTTCTCCCCGCGGATAGGCGTGGCGGCCGTCCGCGTGCTGCGAGCGGCCGGCTTCGACCCGGTACTGCCAAGAGGTGCCGTGTGCTGCGGCATGACCTGGGTGTCGACCGGCCAGCTGTCCACGGCCCGCCGGGTGATGCGGCGGACTCTGCGGGTGCTGGAGCCGGAGCTGGCGGCCGGCACACCGGTGGTCGGCCTGGAGCCGAGCTGCCTGTCCGCCCTACGCGGCGACGTTCCAGACCTCCTGGGGGACTCCCGTGCGACAACGCTGGCGGAGCGAACCCACACCCTGGCGGACTTCCTGGCCCAGCACGCTCCCGAGTGGACCCCGCCCGCGGTGCCGAGGACGGCGATCACCCAGGTGCACTGCCACCAACACGCCACCCTGGGCTTCGACGCGGACGAAGCCCTACTCGCCCAAGCCGGAGTCGCCGCCCGCCGCCTCCCCGCAGGCTGCTGCGGCCTGGCGGGCAACTTCGGCTTCGAGCGGAGTCATTACGAGGTGTCCCAAGCCCTGGCCGAGCAGACCCTGCTGCCCGCGATCCGCGAGGCCTCCCCGGAAACCCTCGTACTAGCGGACGGCTTCAGCTGCCGAACCCAAATCGAGCAGAACACCGACCGCCACCCCGTCCACCTGGCCGAGATCCTGGCAGCGGGCCTGCCGACCTAGCCGCACAAGTTGTCCACAACCGCAGCACTTGTCAGGCCCCGCAAGTAGGCTGGATCTCGGGGGCCGGAGGCGGCAGCAGGATCCGGGCGCGGCTTACTGACGTGACAGGGGCTGGGTCGCGTCCATGCCCGCGGCAAGCGGCAGCGTCACCGTGAAGCGGGCACCGCCTTCCGGGGCCGGACCGGCTTCGATTGCGCCACCCATGCGGGTCACCAGGCCGTGGACCAGCGCCAGCCCGATGCCCGTGCCCACCGGCCGCACGCCGTCGTACCGCGCGTTCAGCACACCCCGCTCGAAGGCCCGCTCGTAGTCCTCCGAGGACAAGCCCGGCCCGCCGTCGCGCACCTCGAGCACCGCAGTGCCCGGCACCGCCCGGAGCGACAGGACGATCGGCGAACCCGCCGGCGTCACGCGCAGCGCGTTCTCCGCCAGCCCGTCCACCACCTGCCGCAGCCGCCGTGGGTCCGTGCGTACCGGCACCGGAAAAGCAGGCGCCTCCAGCGAGAACGCCACCTCGGCCGCGGCGCACCGGGCGTGCCACACCTGGGCGGACTCGCCCACCAGCGAGACCAGGTCGACCTCGGCGATGTCCAGGCGGAAGTCGTCCGCGCCCAGCCGGGCCAGGTCCAACAGGTCCGACACCAGCCGGTTCAGCCGGCTGGCCTCCTGTCCGATCACCCGGCCCACCTCGGGCACCTCGTCCCCGGCGACCACGCCGTCCGCGAGCGATTCGGCGAAACCCGTCACCGCGGTCAGCGGCGTGCGCAGCTCGTGCGACACCGACAGCAGGAACTCCCGCTGCCGCGCCTCGCTGTACGCCAGCGCGTTCGCCAGCGCGTTGATCGACTCGCCGACCTCCACCAGCTCGCGCGGCCCCTCCGGCGGCACCCGCAGGTCACGCCGCCCGTGGCTCATCGCCGCCGCCACCGCTGCCGTTCGGCGCAGCGGGCCCGCCAGCCGCCGCGCGAGCAGCAGGCCCGCACCGGACGCCACGAGCAACCCGATGCCCAGCGCGAAGACCACGTTGCTCAGCAGCCGCCGTGCCGCACCCTCGGCGGTCGCCACCTTCGCGACCAGCGCGATCGCGATCTGTCCCTCGACCGCGCGCCCCTCGACGATCAACGTGTCGCCGCCGATCTGCACGCTCCCGTGCAGCGGCTGGTCCTCGGCGACGCGCGCGAGGCCGGCCCGGCGCGCCGCCTGCACCGCCACCCGGTCCGTGCCGGCGAGCTTCCCGTTCGCCCCGCGCCGGACGACCTGGACGCCCTGTCCCCGCAGGATCTCGTTCATCCGTCCGGCGCCGAGCTTCGACTCCGCGAGCTGCGCGGCGATGACGTCGGCCTGGTCGGACAGCGACTGCTGGGTGATCTCCCGCGACGCCGTGAGCACCAGCCGCGCCGAGATGCCGCCCGCCACGACCGCCATCACGCCGGCCACCGCCAGGCACAGCGCGGTGGTCCGCACCGCGAGCGACGACGGCCGCCTCATGCCGGCTGGTCCGCGGAGTACCCGACCCCGCGAACCGTCCTAATCGGACTCGCCGGGCCGAGCTTGGCGCGCAGCTGCGCGATGTGCACGTCCACCGTGCGCGTGCCGGCCACCGCCTCGTAGCCCCACACCATCGACAGCAGCTGCGCCCGCTCGAACACCTGCCGCGGCCGCCGCATCAACGCCGCCAGCAGGTCGAACTCCGTCGACGTCAGCGACACCTCGCGGCCGTCCGTCCACACGCGACGCTGGCCGACGTCGACCCGGGTGGCGCCGAGCTCCAACACCTCGCCCGCCGGGCCGGCGCCCGCGCGGCGCAGCACCGAACGCACCCGGGCCACGAGCTCGCGCGGGCTGAACGGCTTCGTCACGTAGTCGTCCGCGCCAAGCTCGAGCCCGAGCACCCGGTCGACCTCGTCGTCGCGCGCGGTCACGAACAGCACCGGCGTCCAGTCGCCGGCCGACCGCAGCGTGCGGCACACCTCGATGCCGTCCAGCTTGGGCAGCCCGACGTCGAGCACCACGGCCACCGGCCGCAGCCGGCGCACCGCGGCCAGCGCCGCCTCCCCGTCGCCGACGTGATGCACGCCGTACCCGTCCCGGCGCAGGTAACGGCCGATCAGGTCGGCGATGGCCGCGTCGTCCTCCACGACCACCACCAACCCGCGCTCGTCGGGCATGCACCACCTCCACGCCGCCGGTCAGCGACCTTCCTCGGCCATCTCGGACTCGATCGAGCGCAACGTGGACTCGATGTCCTCGAACTGCTGCTCCGCCGAACCGCCGGAGCCGGACGAGCCGCCCGAGCCGTCGGAGTCGACGTCACCCCGGCAGCCCGCGCCGAACAGCAGCACGGGAACCGCGACCAGCGCGATTATCCGCGCCCGCCTCACTTCGACTCACAGTGCTCGGTACGGAAGTCGACGGCCCACTGGTTGATCTTGTCGAGCTCGTCGACGAAGCCCTCGCGCCGCTCCGCGCGCTCCTCGAGCTGCTTGGCGGTCTCCTCGCGGCCGGCCTCCCGCTCGCTCGCCGCGCGCGCCCGCAGCCAGTCGGCCGACCCGCGGGTGTTCTCGTCACCCTGGATCCGCTCGACGAGTTTGGTCGTCCGCTTCTCGATCCTCGGCAGCCGCTTCTCGCACAGCCGCGTGACCTGCTCCGGGCTCAACGTGATCGTCACCGACCCGTCCCCGCTGGGCGCGGGCTCGGTCGTCGACGGATCCTCCTGCGCGGCGGCCATCCCGGCGCCGGCGAACAGCACCGACCCGACCAGCGCGCCCCCGACGACGATCCTTGACGTCCTGTTCATGTCGCTCCTCTCGTGGGTTCCCTGACGGAACTCACGGTGCCGGGGCGAGATGAGCGAACCGCATGCGTCGTGTTCGGATCGGGTAAGGCTAGATCCCGAGCCGGGAGAGCAGCCGCTGCTCGAGCTCGTCGAGCGCGGTGGCCGCGGCCTTGTGCGCGGCACGGCGGCGGGCCGCGGGCATCCGCTCGGCCGCCCGCACCGCGGCGGCCAGTTGGCGCAGCGTGACCTCGGACTTGTCGGCGAACTTCCGGTCCTCGTCGGTGGCGTCCTTGCGGCCGCGCAGCTCCTCGACCGCCTCGGCGGCGCCGGTGATCCGGGCATGCAGCGAGCCGCCCTTGCCCGAGTATTTGGCGAGGTCACCGACCGCGACACCCAGCCGGCGGGCCTTCATCCGGTCGACCCGGTCGCGTGCCTCCCCGAACGCGCGGAGCACGAACGGCACGACCACCGGAATGACGGCCGGCGCGACGATCTTGGCCACCGCGAGCGCGTTCTTCGCCTTCTTCGGCGTGAGCCGCGGCTCGCCCGGCAGGACCTCCGCCGCGCGCTTCCTGAGTGCCATGCGAAGAACCTACTTGGCGAAGAGGTGGGGAGCACCTCGGCTACCTGGCGTGTTCTGTCGGTGCGTCCGCCTAAACTGCGAAACGTGACAACTTCGGTGCTGCTCGACGCGGGGGTGGTGACCCGTTGCCGGCGCCGGGTGCACCTGGAGCACGACCCGACCATGCAAGACACGGTCACCGCGCCGCCCGACCCGACCGCCGAGCAGCGCATGGCCGACGCCACCGCGCACCGCCGCTCGATCGCCGACGAGATCGCCGGGCTGGTGGGCGCGGGCTGGACGGAGATCCCGCGTGGCCCCGACCACCGGGCCAGCGAGCGCGAGCAGCTCACGCTGGAGGCCATGGCCGCGGGCGCGCCGTACATCTGGGCCGCGCAGCTGCCGCGCGACCAGCCGGGCGGTCGGCGCGGCGCGATCGACCTGCTGGTCGCCGTGCCCGGCGGGTACGTGCCGGTGCTGGTCGTCCGGCACAAGGTGAGCGACCCGGGCACCGGCGCGCTGACCTCGCCGCTGTCGAGCCCGCAGCCCGCGACACGGGCCACCGACCCGGCCCGCCGGGTCCGCCCGCAACCCCGCGACCAGCTGCGGCTCGCCCACGCCTACCGGTTGCTGCAGGCCTGCGGCCGCGCGGCCGGCGAGACCGTCGGCGGCGTCATCGGCCTCGACGGCGACGTCGTGGTCTGGCACGACCTGGAGGCGCCGACCTGGCCGGGCGGCCGCGGCGCGCTCGACGAGTACGACGCCCGCTTCGCCGACCGGCTGGCCATCGCCACGACGGCGGCCTCTGGCGGCGCGGCGCTGGCCCAGCCGTCGCGGATCGTGGAGTGCCGGACCTGCCCGTGGTGGCCGGTGTGCCAGGTGAAGCTGCAGGGCGCGCGCGACGTGAGCCTGGTGGTGCGCGGCGAGGAGGCGGCCACGCTGCGGGCGGCCGGCGTCCGCACCGTCGACGACCTCGCCCGCCTCGACCCGAACGACGAGTCGCTGCCGCCGACCGGCATGCCGCTCTCCGACGCCGTCGGCCTCGCGAAGGCGTGGCTCGCGGACCTCACGGTGGTCCGCCGGGTGCCGGAGATCGTCGTGCCCCGGGCGGACGTCGAGGTCGACGTGGACATGGAGAGCTTCGGCGACTCGGGCGCGTACCTGTGGGGCGTGTGGCTGTCCGGCGCGGACGTCGGCGAGCGGTCCGGCTACCGCGCCTTCGCCACCTGGGAACCACTCCCGACCGACGACGAGGCCCGCTCCTTCGCCGCCTTCTGGCAGTGGCTGATGATGATCCGGCTGCGCGCCAGCGCGCGGGGCCTGAGCTTCCGCGCGTACTGCTACAACGAGCTGGCGGAGAACCGTTGGCTGCTCTCGTCGGCCAAGCGGTTCGCGGGCAAGCCGGGCATCCCGACGACGGACCAGGTGCAGGCGTTCATCACCTCGGACTCCTGGTTCGACCTGTTCGGCAGCGTGCGCGACCACTTCCTGTGCTCACGCGGCAAGGGCCTCAAGACGATCGCTCCCGCGGCCGGCTTCACGTGGCGCGACCCGCACGCGAGCGGCGAGAACTCGATGCGGTGGTACCGGGACGCGGTGGGGATGGACGGCGCCGCGCCGGACCAGGGGCAGCGGCGGCGGTTGTTGGAGTACAACGAGGACGACGTGCACGCCACGTTGACCTTGCGCCGCTGGATGACTTCCTCGGCGGTCGCTTCGATTCCGTATGTGGGGGACTTGTAAGCGAGTGTGGACAGGCCCACTTCGGGCTCTCGTTGGTGCGTTGGGTGGCTTGGGTGCCCTTGGCGCTGCCGCCGGTGGGATCCGGCTAGCGCGGGCCCATCCTCAGGGCGCCGTCCATGCGGATCACCTCGCCGTTGAGGTAGTCGTGGGTGATGATCGACAGGGCCAGGTTGGCGAACTCGTCCGCCTTGGCCAGGCGCTTCGGGAAGGTCACGCTCTCCGCCAGGGTGGCTCGAAACTCGTCGCCCACCGTCGCCAGCATCGGGGTGTCCACCAGGCCCGGGGCGATCGTCATCACTCGGATGCCCGATGACGCCAGGTCTCGCGCCGCGGTCAGGTTGAGGCCGATCACGCCGGACTTCGACGCCGAGTACGCCGCCTGGCCGATCTGGCCCTCGTAGCCGGCGATCGACGCCGTGTTGATCACCACGCCGCGTTGGCCCGTCGGGTCCGGGTCGTTCTTGGCGATGGCCGCCGCGGCGAGGGTGAGGACGTTGAACGTGCCGATCAGGTTGACCTCCACGACCTTGCGGAACAGCGCCAGGTCGTGCGGACCCTTGCGGGACAGGATCCGGGCCGACGGGCCGATGCCCGCGCAGTTCACCACGATGCGCAACGGCACGTCGGCGGCCGCGGCTGTGTCGACCGCGGCCTGGACCTGCTCGGGCTCCGTGACGTCCGCCGGGACGTACGAGACGCCCTCGACCGACGGGGCGTTCTCGATCGACGCCGGGAGGTCCAGTGCGAAGACCCGTGCGCCGTTCTTCGCCAGCGCCTGTGCGGTCGCGCCACCCAACCCGGATGCACCGCCGGTGACGATCGCCGCGGTCTCGCTGATCTGCATGCCCGTTCCCTTCCTCGAAAGCCCGGCCTCGAAAGCCCGCGAGAGAGGTTAACGGGTGCTCACGTCAGTTCGTCCGCCAGCAGGTCCATCAGCAGACCGTCGTGCCAACCTCGGCCGTCCGCATCGCGTTCGTAGCGGCGCATGATGCCGACCGGGCGGAAGCCGATCTTCTCGTAGCACCGGATCGCCGCCGCGTTGTCCGCCGCGGGGTCTCCTCCTCGCCGTACTGGATCATCCCGCGCACGTCGCCGTCGACGAGCACCGCGAAGCACACCACCTCGGGGTCCTCGAGCGGCCAGCCGGGCTCGTCGTCCGCGTCACCCCAGCGCTCGTGCACCTGTGGGGTGTGCAGGATCCGGCGCAGTTCCGCGACATGCGCCTCGGTCACGGGCACCAGTTCGACGAGCTCGCCCTTCAGCACCCGGCAACGCTAGCCCTCGCCATCCTGGTGCCGTCCACCGAAATTCAGCAGCAGCACGAGCGGGACGGCGGCGAGCAGCGCGAGGACGACGAACAGGCCGGCGGCGGCGAGGAGCTCCATATCTTCCACCCTGGCCGTCCGGACACCCGCGCGCGTCCGCCAACAGTGCCGTTCCTCGGTCCGACCGGGGGATGACGTGCGGTGCCGAAAGTGACGGTCAGCGACGGCCGGGCGGGCAGATCTCGTCCAGCGCGAGCAGGTCGTCCTCCGTGGGATGCCACTGCCCGGCACCGGCGTTCGCGATCGCCTGCTCGGGCGTCGTCGCGCCGGCGATCACCGAGCCGATCGACCGCTGCGCCGCGAGCCAGCCGATCGCGACGGTCGACATCCCGATGGACCGCTCGTCGGCGAACGCGCGCAGCTTCTCGATCCGGTCCCACGGCGCGTCGGCGAGCAGCCGGGTCCGGCCGGCCAGCCGCGCGTTCGCCGGCGGCTCGACGTCGCGCTGGTACTTGCCCGTCAGCAGGCCGTTGGCCAGCGGGAAGTACGGCAGCACGCTCAGCCCGAACCGCTCGCACGCCGGCAGCACGTCCCGCTCCGCCTCGCGCTCCAGCAGCGAGTAGTGGTTCTCCGCGGCGATCGGCGGGGCGAGGTTCTTGGTCCGCGAGAGCCACACCGCGTCGGCGACCTGCCAGCCCGCGAGGTTGCAGACGCCGGCGTAGCGGATCAGGCCCTCGCGCACGAGATCGTCCAGCGCGCTCAGGGTCTCCTCGACCGGCGTGTTCGGGTCCGCGCGGTGCAGCTGGTAGAGGTCGATCCAGTCGGTGCCGAGCCGGCGCAGCGATGCCTCGACCGCGCGCTTGACGTAGCGCCGCGAGCCGCGCGCCCCGAAGTCCGGGCCGTTCGCGCCCTGCATGTCGACGCCGAACTTGGTGGCGATGACGACGTGGTCGCGCCGGCCGGACAGCGCCTGACCCAGCAGTTCCTCGCTGCGGCCCCGCGGTGCGCCGTACACGTCGGCCACGTCGAACAGGTTGATCCCCGCGTCGATGGCGGCGCCGATCAGCGCGCGCGAACCGGCCAGCGACTCCGCCGCGGTGCCGGGCCGGCCGAGGTTGTTGCAGCCGAGCCCCACGACGCTGACGACGAGACCGGATTCTCCCAGGTGACGCAGTTCCACCGGAACAAACTACTAAGCCGACTGGTCTCGATCTAGCTGCCAAACGGTGGGTATTGGCTGCTCCTAGCCGTCCCCCGGACACTATGGGCCACGACACGGTGTGTGATCGGGCGGGCAACGGTGTGAACGGCACGTGCGTGAGGCACTCTATGCGATATGAGCAGTACAACTGATGGTGAGAAGCCATCGGCCGCGAGTTGGCTCGCCGACCACATCTCCAGCCAGGTCGGCCGAACCTTCCTCGTAACTGGGGCGAACAGTGGCCTGGGCCTGGAGACCGTGCGCGCGCTCGGGGCTCTCGGTGGAAACGTGATCATGACTGCCCGTGACCGGCGCAGGGGGGAGCAGGCGCTGGAGGAGCTGCTCGGCGCCCAACCGGACGCCAAGATCGAGCTGCGCCTGCTCGACCTGGCCGACCTCGACTCGGTGGCCCAGTTCGCCGGCACCCTCGGCGAGTTCGACGTGCTGATCAACAACGCCGGCGTGATGATGCCGCCGCACGGACGCACCAGGCAGGGCTACGAGCTGCAGTTCGGCGTCAACCACCTCGGCCACTTCGCGCTCACCGGGCTGTTGCTGGACCGGCTTTCCCGCAGCCAGGACGGGCGCGTGGTGACCGTGACCTCGGGTCTGCACAAGCGCGGCCGCATCCACTTCGACGACCTGCACGGCGAAAGCGACTACGGCCGGAGCAAGTACTACTCGCAGTCCAAGCTGGCCAACGTCGTGTTCGCGCTCGAGCTCAACCGCCGCCTGCGGGCCAACGGCGTCCCGGTCCGCAGCGTGCTCGCGCACCCCGGCTACTCGGCGACGAACCTGCAGACCTCCGGTCCGACCGGCGTCGGCAAGCTGCTGCTGAAGGCCGGCAACAGGCTGTTCGCGCAGGAGGCGGACATGGGCGCGCTGCCGCAGCTGTACGCGGCGACCGGCGAGGACGTGGAGAGCGGCCAGTTCTTCGGCCCGGACGGGCGTGGCGAGTCGAAGGGCTTCCCGACGCTCGTCGAGCCGCTCGACGACGCGCGGGACCGGGAGCTGGGCAAGCGGCTGTGGGACATCTCCGAGGAGCTGACCGGCGTGCGGATCCCGCTGCCCCGGTCAGGACCCGCGGGGGCACGGTGAACGCGCTGGGCGGTAGCTAGCCGCTCGTCAGTTGCGTGACTTCGAGGGCTGGTCGTAGAGCGCCACCGCCAGCCGCACGAGGAACACCAACGCGACCAGCGACACCACCACGATCTGTATCCACATGCCAAGGACTCCCGATGTTGGGTGGCGCGTGCGTCGTTCTCTAGTACGTAGCGAATAGTGCGACCGTTCACGCCGCCTGCCGGGTAACCCGATCGGGACACGCCGGTCGGGCTCCGCCATTCGGGCTAACGCGGGTACTTCCGCCAACGTCCCGTGGCAGGTCCAGGCCGTGGCTATGCTGGCCCGGTGAGCGCCTCGACCGACGACCTGCGGCGTGCCGAGGCGTCGGAAGCGGCGTCGGGGCTGTTGCCGCCGGTGCACGAGTCCGAGCTGCCCACCGAGCACTCGCTCTACCGCCCGCGGCATGGCACGCGGCAGCGCACGGCGCTCATTTCGGCGGCCGTGTTCTTCTTGACGCCGCTGCTCCTGCTGGTCATCGGCGTGCGCCCGCCGGCAATCGAGAACCGCGAGCTGGCCGAGTTCCCCACGCCGGCCGCCGGCTGGGGCCTGTTCACCGGCCTGAACCCGTGGGCCACCGACCACCTTCCGCTGCGCCCGGAGGCGCTCGCGGTCGCGGACGCGGTCAGCCGCGGCCTGTTCGGCGAACCGCCGCCGCTGGGCCAGGGCCAGCCGGCGGAGGGACCCGCGCCGGGACCGGTCGCGCCGCCGGACCCGACCGACGAGGACCGCGAGCGGATCCGGGAGGCCGGCTTCCCGCGGGTGATCGAGGGCAGCGAGGACTGGCTCTACCTGGGCTACGACATGTTGGGCGCGTGCCTGCCGGAGCGGCCGCTGGACGAGGTGATCGACGCGCTGGACCGGCTGCGGAACGAGGTCGAGCGGTCGGGCCGGAAGTTCGTGCTGATCGTCGCGCCGGACAAGTCGACGATGGTGCCCGACTACCTGCCGAAGTCCTACGTCGGACAGCGGTGCGCGAGCGAGGCCCGCAACGCGTTCTGGCGGCGGGTGATCGACGACGCAGGCGCGAGGGACATCCGCCCCGCGCTCGAGCAGGCGGCCCAGCGCCGCGGCCTGCCCATCTACTCCAAAGTGGACACTCACTGGACGTTCGAGGGCGGGCTCGCGATGACCCGGCTGCTCGCCGAGGAGATCGAGCCAGGCGTGACGGACTCCTGGCGCGCGACGCCCGCCGACGTGGTGCGGCGCGAGGGCGACCTGCCGCCGCTCATCGGGCGGAAGGTCGAGTTCCCGATGCAGACCTACGACCTGGCACCGGACGGGTCGTCGGTCACCAGCCGCGCGGTCGACTCGGGCTTCCGCGAGCCGCTGCGGCTGAACCAGTCGCCGGGCACCGGTGTGGTGGAGCCGTCGGTGGGCGTGGTCGCGGACTCGTTCACGCTGCTCGCGACCCCGTACCTCGCGGGCACGTTCACCGACCTGACGGCCATCCACAGCGACACCGTCGGCGTCGACCCGGCGTCGATCGGCCCGCTGTTCGCCGACAAGGACGTGGTCGTCTTCCAGGCGGCCGAGCGCAGCCTGCTGGGCGGCATCAACCCCTTGCTGGACAGGGAGACGATCGACACCATCGGCGACGAGCTGTCCCGCCGCCCGCGCTGACCGCTACCGACCCTTACCGCCCGCGGCCGAGCCGGCGGATCCGCCGGGCCACCGAGCCGAGCAGCCGGACCGGGGCGCTGACCTTCCACGACGTCGACGAGCGCAGCTCGGCCAGCGCGTGGTGGGCGTTGTTCGACACCTCCTGCGTGTCCGCCAGCTGCCGGCGCGCCACCGCGAGGTCCGCCTCCAGTCGCGCGATCCAGCGCTCCTGCGTCTCGACCTTCTCCAGGGTCCGGTCCAGCGCCCGGACGGAGCCGTGCGGCAGCAGCAGCGGGCGCTCGTCCAGCGCGATGTGCGCCACCGACCGCATCGCGAACCATTCCTCCGCGGACGCCGCCTGCGCGGACGTGTTGTCGGCCCACTTGTTGTAGACGCACGTCATCCGGGCCGTGTCGTAGACCCCGCAGGTCGAGGCGGCGCGCACCAGGAACTCCCAGTCCTCGCACACGGTCAGCGCCTCGTCGAACTGGAAGCCCAGATCGACCAGCGAGCGCGGGAAGGCGAAGCAGTGGAACGGCGTCTCGTTCTGCCGGATGTGGCGCACCAGGTCGAAGCTCGTCGCGTAGGTCGGCGTCAGCGGGCCGACGGCCAGGTGGGACGCGAGCTCGTCCGCCTTGCCGTGCTTGCGCTTCTGCTCCGCGGCCCACCAGCGCACGACCATGCCGCGGTGGGTCCGCGCGTTCGTCCGGATGTTCTCCACCCAGTCGGCCGTGACCAGGTCGTCGTCGTCGAGAAAGGCCAGGTACTCGCCGGCCGCCTCGCGCAGGCCCACGTTCGCCGGCCGGCCGCGGGTGCCGCCGTCGCACGACACCACCCGCACGCGCTGCGCGATGTTGCCCTCGAACTCGTCGACCAGCTCCCGCACCGCGGTCGCCCGCGTCGAGTCGTGCACCACCAGGACCACCTCGAAGTCGAGGCAGGTCTGCGCGGCCAGGCAGCAGAGCACGTCAGTCAGCGTCTCCGGCCGCCGGCCCTGGGTGCGCAGGACGATGCTGACGAACGGGGCGTCGGTGTCCGACTCGGGCTCGGTGACCCGCGGCGAGCCCCGGTGGTAGCGCCGCACGAACTGGTTGACCGCGCCGTAGGGGTCCGCGCCGCCGCGCACCCGGTCGAGGAAGGCGCCCAGGTTCGTCGCCGCCTCGAACGCCGGGTGGCCGGGCCGGTGCTGGTCGGACTCCTCCAGCGGGAAGTCCGCCCGCGCCGACTCGTACCAGCCGGTGCCCGCCATCAGCTCGGTCAGCGTCCGGTCGGTGAAGAAGCGGACGTGCGTGCGGTCCAGCAGCCCCGAGTCGGTCATCTCCCACTCGCCGACCAGCAGCCGCCGCGCGATGTCCCGGTGCGCGATGTTCGGGATGCTCACGACGAGCTCGACGCCCGGATGCGCGCCGGTGACCACCGCGAGCGCGCCCAGCAGCTGCGCCGGTTCGGTGACGTGCTCGAGCACGTCCAGGCACAGCACCGCGGCCACCGGCCGGCCGGCGACGATCTCGGTCAGCGTCGAGGCCGGCGAGGCGTCGGTGAGGTCGACCTGGTGCGCCTCGAACCCCTGGTCGGCGAGCTTCGCGACCGAGTCCGCGTCGACGTCCAGGCCGACGTAGTGCGCGCCGAGCGCCCGCAGCGGGGCGGCCACGGCGGCCGCGCCGCAGCCGAGGTCGAGCACGAGCTTGTCGTGCAGGTCGGTGTCGCGCAGCAGCCGGACCGCGCCGCCGTAGGGGCCGCGCTCGGTGAACTCGAACTCGTAGTTCCCCATCAGAACCGCCGCCGGCCGTACTCGCCGTCGACGAACTCGGCCACCTGGTCCGCGCCGGCGAGCGCCTCGGGCAGCGCCTTTTCCCGGCGCCGGCGCTCGAACTCCGCCACCGCGCGCTGCTGCTCGGTCGACCCGTGCGCGCCCACCAGCTCGATCGTCTCCTCGACCACGTCCTCGCGGGAGAACCGGGTGGCCAGCAGCAGCCGGCCCAGCAGTCCCTCGTACAGCTCGATCCGCGTCGGCGCCACGGTGGCCGACTCGACCAGCCGCTTGTCGTGGAACACCACCGCGTTCGGCTGGTGCACGACCCGTCCGCCGGCCAGCCGCAGCCGCCAGCTCAGGTCCACGTCGTTGACGTAGGACGGGAAGGCGTCCGCGTCGAACCCGCCGGCCTCGCGGAACCACGGCGTGCGCACGAGCAGACAGGCGCCGCTGGCCCAGCTCTGTTCGCCGGTCACCGGGTCGAACCATTTCGGGTGCTCACACGGGATCTGGCGCGCGTCGACCGCGGCCACCAGCGGGTCGCGCAGGGCAGACAGCAGCCGGCCGAGCATCCGCGGGGAGACGTAGCAGTCCGGGTTCAGGAACAGCAGCGCGTCCTCGGGCGCGTCCTGCGCCAGCGCGTTGCAGCCGGCGCTGTGCCCGAGGTTGCGGCCGAACCAGGTGTAGTCGACGGAAGCCCGGTCGCCGGCCATCGTGCGCAGGGCGGCCAGGTCGGCTTCCTTGATCATCAGACCGCCCGAGCAGTCGCCGATGGCGATCGTGACCACGTTCGGCGCGAGCCGCGGGTCCTCGCCCGTCCGTTCGACGCTGCGAACCAGCGATCGCAGGCAGCGCCACATCTCGTCGAGCGCGTTCTCGTACAGCACGATCGCGACCCGGACCGAGGTCGGCGTCGCGTCGTCCGCGGACCGCGTGGGCGAGGTCGGCGCGGCCGCCACGACGTCCACGCCCGCCGCCTCCGGTTCGGTCATCGCGGTGGCTACTCCGGCGCGGTGAGCTCGAGCTGGGCCTTGAGCGCGGCGTCGAACTGCGACCTGGCCTTGTCCTGGTCGGGGTCGAACGCCTCGACCCGGATCACGTTGTCGCCGTTGGTGTAGTGCGCGCGGAAGACGTAGACCGTGCGGCTCGCACTCTTCTGCGTGGAGGAGTAGACCGCCACGCCCTGCTGGGCGAGGTCGGGTGCCTCCTTGAAGCCGAACCGGCCCTGGTCGGTGGTGATGTCCTGGGCGAGCGTGGGCGGGTCGTTGGTCCCGAAGGACCACATGCTGATCGTCGTGGACTCGTTCACCACGATCACCGAGCGCGCCTCCTTCAGCCCGGCCTGCTTGAGCAGCACCAGGTCCGGGGTGGGCAGCGCCTTGGACTTCTCCAGCTCCGCGGCCGAGAAGGTCTTGCCGCCCGACGTGGTGCCCTCCGGCACGTACAGCGGGCCGAAGGGCGGCGGCTTCTCCGGGGTGGCCGGCGGCTTCTTCGAGGTCTGCTCCTGCTGCTGGTTGCCCGGCTGCGCGCTGGAGTCGTCCGGCTTGAGCACGGTCAGGTACAGCACGCCGCTGCCGACGGCCAACAGCAGCACGACGACGCCGATGATCGCCCACATCTTGCCGCGGCCGCGGGGCTCGTCGGCCTCGAACAGCTCCGAGCCCTGCCCCTGGTAGCCGGCCCACGGCGGGACCAGCTCCTCCTGGTTCTCCCACGGCGGCGACTGCTGCTGCTGCTGCTGCGGACCCGGACCCCACGCGCCCTGCGGCGGGCCCTGCTGTCCCCAGGGCTGGGCCGGCATGCCCTGCGGCGGCGAGTTCGGCGGCACCTGCGGCACGAGCTGGGTGCGGTCGCCGAAGCTCGGTCCCGGGCCCTTGCTGGCCGTGTCGTTCATGTCGACGATCTGCGTACTGTCCGACTCGTTGGACACGATCTGCGTCTTCTCCGCGTTCTGCGCGCTCGGCACGGCCTGAGTGCGCTCCTCGGTCCCGCCCTGCTGCGCGGGAGTCTGGTTCGGGCGCTCGGTCGTCCACTTGAACGGCGGCGGGAAGGCGTCCTGCCCGCGGTTCACCGGGCCGCCCTGTCCCGGCTGGGGGCCTCCTTGTGGACCCGGCTGCTGGGCCACCGGCTGCGGACCGGTCTGCGGTTGCCCACCACCGCCGCCACCTGTGGCGACGGCGAGGATGCGCTCGCGTTCCCGCCGGTAGTCGTCAGCCGAGATCTGGCCAGATGCGAGCGCACCGTCTAGCTGGCTCAGCTCCTCCTGCCAGGTCACCTGGACAGCCTCCTAGAGAACAGTCATTGAGCGCGGACGTACGCCTGCCCCCGTGTGCCACGAGCGCCGGTGACTATCCTACTTTTGGTCTACCGTCCGCAAGCAGGGCGGGAGGGGGTCCGAATGGCCGGTCGGGGCGGCCGAAACACCGTAGTCCCAGCTCGTCGCGCTCCTGGGCGTGCGGCGGACGGCTTCGGGACCCTGCGCCTCGTGATCGCCTGCGGCGTCATCGGCTTCCACGCGATGCCCATCACCGGCGACTACGAAGGCTGGGGCTGGGGCCAGCACTGGTACCACTACGGCACGCTCACCGTCGCCGCGTTCATGGCGATGAGCGGCTTCTTCGTGATGAAGACGTGGGAGCGGGACCCGCAGCTGGTGCGGTACTGGGTGCGCCGGCTGCTGCGGATCATGCCGGGCCTGTTCGTGGTGCTCGCGCTGTCCGCGTTCGTGCTCGGCCCGCTGGTCACCACGCTGTCCGCGGGGGAGTACTTCACCGATCCCGGCGCGTGGACCTACCTCGTCAACAACGCGCTGCTGTTCCCGCAGCAGTACGACCTGCCCGGGGTGTTCGCGGACACCCCGTACCCGGTGGCCGTCAACGGCTCGCTGTGGTGCCTGCCGGTCGAGGTGCTCGGCTACGCGCTGGTGACCGTGGTCGGGCTGCTCGGCATCAACCGGCGGCGCTACCTCGTCTTCGGTGTCGCGCTGCTGCCCGCGACGCTGCTGGTGTTGAACGTCAACGACGTGATCGACCTGCCCGACACCATGTTGTTGCTGCTCACCGACCCACTGCTGCAGTACCTGGCGATCTACGCGATGGGCATCGCGGCCTGGCTCTACCGCGACAAGATCCCGCTGTCCTGGTGGGGTGTGGCGGCCGCGGTGGTGATCGAGATCCTGGTCTACCCCGGCCCGTTCGCGGACATCACGCGGGCGGTCACCGTGCCGTACGCGGTGCTGACGATCGGCGCGAAGCTGCCGTCCTGGCTGTGCCTGCCGAACTGGCTGACCGTGGCGAGCTTCGGGGTGTTCCTGTACGGCTTCCCGGTCGAGCAGACGCTGGCCTGGCTCGGCGCGGACAACGCGTGGCAGGTCATCGGCGCGGGCGTGCCGATCTCGATCGTGCTGGGGCTGGCGTCCTGGCACCTGGTGGAGAAGCACGGCCTGCGGCTGCGTACCGCGCTGACCGACAAACCGGCCCCGGCGGAGCCGCCCACCGAGACCATCGCGGCGGTCCGGGACACCGACGCGCCGACCGTGGAGCTGCCGGTCCTGCGACCGGTCGAGCCCCAGGTCTCCGCGCGGCAGCCCGGCCCATAGGCCCACGATCACCCGAGGTAGCCACCTATGCTACGGCGCATGGCGACCGAGGGCGGCGCCCGCGTCACGGGGAACGACGCGGGTCGCAAGGGCGACGGCTACGGCACGTTGCGCCTGCTCTTCGCGTTCATCGTGGTCGCCGACCACGTTCCGGTGCTCACCGGGATCGGCAACAGCTTCATGCCGGTCAAGTCCGGCATCGACCTCGGCGCGGTGTCGGTGGGCGCGTTCATGGGCCTGTCCGGCTACTTCGTCATGCGCAGCTGGCACCGCGACCCACACCTGTGGCGGTTCTGGGTGCGCCGGCTGCTGCGGATCATGCCGGGCCTGCTCGTCGTGCTGGTGGCGACCGCGCTGGTGGTCGGCACGCTGACGACCACGCTGGGCAAGCGCGAGTACCTCGCCCACCCGGCCACCTGGACCTACGTCGGCGACAACCTGCTGCTGTTCCCGCAGCAGTACGTGCTGCCCGGGGTGTTCACCGCCAACCCGTACCCGAGCGCGGTGAACGGCTCGCTGTGGAGCCTGCCGGTCGAGGTGCTCGGCTACCTGCTGATCGCGCTGCTGGGCCTGCTGATCACGTTCAGCCGGTACCGGTTCGTCATGGTCGTGTTCGCGCTGGCCATGGCCGTGTTGTTGCAGCGGATGGTGAGCGGGCAGCTCGAGCTGCCGCCGGTGCTGCTGCTGGTGCCGACGTTCCCGCTGCTGCAGTACCTGGGCATGTACGCGGCGGGCGCGGCGATCTGGCTGTACCGCGACCGGCTGCGGCTGAGCTGGTTCGGCGTGCTGTTGTGCGCGGGCATCGACTTCGTGCTCTACGCCTCGGCGATGGTCGAGGTGTCGCGGATCTTCACGCTGCCCTACCTCGTGATCGCGATCGGCCACCTGCTCCCGCGCCGGCTGTGGCTGCCGAGCTGGCTCACGGTGGCCAACTACGGCGTGTACCTCTACGGGTTCGTGGTCCTGCAGACGCTGCTGTTCCTCGGCCTGCGCACGCCGTGGCTGGTGGCCCTCACGGCCGTCCCGATCGCGCTCGTGCTCGGCCTGCTGTCCTGGCACGTGGTGGAGAAGCAGGCGATGAAGCTGCGCCGCTTCCTGATCCGCCGCCGCACCCCGGCGCCGGAGCCCGAGGAACGAGGCGGGGAGCGAACCGAGGAGATCCCGCCGGTCGGCAGCAACCCCCAGCCCGCCCCCGCGACCGGCTAGCGAAGGTTCAGGACGGCGGCAGCACCGCGAGGATCGTGTCGGCCACGGCCTCCAGCTCCTTGCGCAGCTGGGCCGCGTTGGCGTCGCGCTGGGCCACGCCGAAGCGGACGGTGTACTTGCCCGTGCTGTAGACCACGCGGTAGACGGTGGCGCCCCCGTCGTTGCGCTGCAGCACCGGCAGGCCGCTCTGCAGCTCCTTGCCGGGTGCGAAGCCGGCGTCGCGCAGGATGCCGCGCTCGGTATCGGTGAAGGCGGCGGCGTTCGCGCCGTTCGGGGTGGTGAACACGAGCAGCGCGTTGCCGACGTCGCCCTTCGTGGAGCCGCGGAAGATCACCTGGGTCACGCCGTGGTCCTGGGCCGCCCGGACCTCCTGCGGCGAGATGAGCTTGAGCCTGCCGGCCACCTCGGCCGTGATCGTGCCGCTGTTCTCGTCGGTGATGCCGGGCAGCGGGCCCACCACGTCGCCCAGGTTCGTGGGCAGCTCCGACGGCGCGCTCTGCGGCTGCGAGGACGTCGGTTCCTGCGTCGGCGGCGGGCTCTGTGGCTGGCTCTGCGGCTGGTCACTCGCCGGCGGGTTCTGCGGCTTCTGCGCCGCCGCCGGGGCCTCCTCGGTGCGGAACACGAAGTACCACACCGCGCCGCCGGCCAGCGCGAGCACGACGAGCACCGCGAGCAGGCTGGTGACGGCGCGGCGGGCGTTGCTGTGCGGCGAGGCGTCGGCGAAGACCTCCTCGCCGATCACCTGGTGCCCGGTCCACGGCGCGGGTGCCGGCAGGGGCGGCGCGTCGGGCGGCGGGGTGTCCATCGGCCGCGGCGGGAACGTCGGGTGGTCGTCCCTGGCGGGCTCGGTCTCGGGCTCCCGGGCGGGCTCCGTGAGCGGCTCGGCGGCCGGCTCGGAGACGGTCCGCTCCTCCTCGCCGGGCGCGATCTCGACCACGGTCTCGGCGGCCGCGCTCTCCGCGGCCACGGTCTCGGCGGGCACGACCTCGGTGGGCCGGTTCTCGGCGGAGACGGTCTCGGCCGCCACCGTCTCGGCCGCCACGGTCTCGGTCTTGTCCGGGTCCTCGGCCGGCGCGGCGGGCCGGCCGTGCACCACGGTCTGGTCGAGGGTCACCGTGGTGTCCGCGACGATCTGGGTCTCCTCGGCGTCGGCCGGTACGGCAGGGGGACCGGCCGGTGGTGGCGACGCGGTCGCCGGCTCGGTGACCTCCGGCCTCGAGCCGGCCCACATGACACCCCGGCCCTGCGCGGGAGCGGAGGCCTCGGCGAGTAACTCGTCGCGCATGCGTCGGTAGTCTTGCGCGGAGATCTCCCCCTCGGACAGTTTCTTGTCCAACCGCCGCAGCTCGTCCTGCCAATCCATGTGCGTACTCCTGTGTCGGGTGCCCTCGACGTAACAGGATGCCGCACGACGCGGAAGGAATTGATCGCAGTCGTCATGTCCGGTGAAATGGACTCCGAAATCGCCGCCGCACGAGCCCGCGACCGCTACCTCGAACTGCTCAAACGCGCGCTGACGAACACGATCTACGAGGATCCCAACGACGCGCCGTGGGGACCGGACGGCTTCGACGCGCGGGCCCGCGGCGAGGGCGCCGACTGGCCGCGCGCCGCGCACACGATGGTCGGTCGCAAACGGCTGGACAACTTGCACGAATGCGTCGCCACCGTGCTCGCCGACGGCGTGCCGGGCGACCTGATCGAGACCGGCGTCTGGCGCGGCGGCGCGTCGATCCTCATGCGGGGCGTGCTCGCCGCCTACGAGGAGACCGGCCGCACGGTGTGGGTCGCCGACTCGTTCGACGGCCTCCCGCCGCCCGACGCCGACCAGTACCCGGCCGACGCCGGCGACAAGCACCACGAGGTCGACTTCCTCGCCGTGCCCCTGGAGCGGGTGCGCGCGAACTTCGCGAAGTACGACCTGCTGGACGACCAGGTCCGCTTCCTGCCCGGCTGGTTCCGCGACACGCTCCCGACCGCGCCCATCGAGCGCCTCGCGGTGCTGCGCCTGGACGGCGACATGTACGAGTCGACGTGGGACGCCCTGACCGCCCTGGCCCCGAAGGTGTCCCCGGGCGGCTTCGTGATCGTCGACGACTACCACGCGGTTCCCGGCTGCCGGCAGGCCGTCGAGGACTACCGCGCCGAGCGGAACATCGACGCGTCGATCCAGACGATCGACTGGGCCGGCGTCTTCTGGCGGGTCCCCTAGGACTCCGCGCGAGTCTCCGCGCGCTCGGCGGCCGGTGCCTCGGGCGGTGTCTCGTCCTCGGGGGCGGCTTCGGTCTCGGCAGTCTCGGCGGCGGCACGCTTGTTCCGCCGGGCCCGGACGAGCCCGTAGCGCAGCGCCAGCAGGATGTCCGCGAGCGTGTGGCCGACCCGCAGGATCAGGCTCACCGTGGTGGCCGCGGCGACGCCGAGCAGCGGGGTCAGCGCGAGGATCAGCACGGCCTCGCGGGCGCCGACGCCGGCCGGGGCGATGAAGACCACCATGCCGACCAGCCAGCCCAGCGCGAACGCTCCGGTGCACACCACGGCGAGCTGCAGGACCGAGTCGGTGAAAGGGTCGGCGAGCAGGTAGCCCGCGGCGCCGTAGGCCAGCCACGCGGGTGCCATCCACGCGGCGGGCAGCGCCAGGTGCTTCCACCGCAGCACGGGCGGCTCGACCCCGGACCGGCCGGCGAGCTTGCGCGCCAGCAGGTTGATCAGCTTGGGGTGCAGCACGACCAGCGCCAGCGGGATGAGCGCCCCGGCCCAGCCGAACCGGTCGACGAGGTCCGGCTGGCTGATCAGCAGCAGGGCGCCGACCAGCACCGACGTGACCGCGTGCACCACCAGGAACACCGAGCCGGCCAGCAACGCGAGACCGCCGGGTACGCCGTGCTCGCGCGCGAACCGCATCTGCGCGATGAACGGCCAGATCGAGCCGGGCAGGTACTTGCCCACCTGCGCCGGGAAGAAGATCCGCCGCGCCGCTCCGGACGACACCGGCGAGCCCAGCGCGGCGAGGCAGTGCTTCCACACCTCGGCCGTCGCCAGCAGCCCCGCGACCACGCAGGCCAGCGCCAGCACCATCCGCCACCAGGCGATCCGGCTGATCGCGTCGACCACGCCCGGCAGGTCGTCACGCAGTGCCCAGCCGGCCAGCCCGACGGCGACCACCACGAACCCGAGCGCCAGCAGGTCCGCCCGCCGGCTCGGTCGTGGCGGCGCGGGGCTACTCACGCCAGATCAGCCCGGTCGTCGTGGGATAGGGCAGCGTCGGCGTCCCGCCCTTGAGCAGCTCGATCCGCACGCCCGGCATGGCCGAGAGGACGTCCCAGTAGCGCTTGCGCTTGATGTTGTCGAACACGACCACGCCGTCCTCGGCGAGGTGGTCCAGGGCGCGCCGGAACGCGTCCACCCGGGCCCGGCCGTCGACCACGATGAGGTCGAACGTGCCGCCGATCCGGTCGATCGTGCCCACGTAGTCGGCGAAGTCGAGGTCGGTGTGCCCGGTCCGCTCGGACCGGATCACGGTCTCCGGGGTCGCGGGCGTCGCCGGCACCGCGTGCAGCTTCACGCCCGGGGTGTCCCCGAGCAGCTCGCGCACGAACTCGACCCACTGGGCGTCGTGCTCGACGCTGTCCACCTGCCCGGCGCGCTTGGCGAGCCACGCCGTGCTCGCGCCCGCGCCGTACTCGAAGATCCGCGCGCCCGGCCGGTCGGCGAGGAACTCCTCGACCCGGCGCATCGCCGGGTAGCTCCACCACGCCAGGTCCATCCGCGCCATCTCGGGCGCGTCGTGGATCGAGAACAGCGTGCGCAGGTGCTTCGCCCTCGGCGAGTCGCTGCGCTCGAGCCGGGTCAGCAGGCCGGTCTTGTCCGCGGCCTTGCGCACGGTCTTCACACCGGCGACGTACGCGCCCCGCACGCCGCTCATTTCGCCACCACCGAGGACGTCGGCTCGACGGAGTCGGCCGGCTCGACCGCGTCTGCGGCCTCCAGCGTCTTGGTTCGCTCCCGGATCAGGTCCGTGGCCTCGCGCCTGTTGGCCGTGCGGTGCAGCACGATCTCCGCGATCAACCCGATGGAGATCATCTGCACGCCGAGGATGACGAGCAGGATGCCCAGCATCAGCAGCGGCCGGTCGCCGATGGCCTGCCCGCCGAAGATCTTCACGATCGTCAGGTACGCCAGCACGAGGAAGCCGAGCATGCCCGAGGCGAGGCCCAGCCCGCCGAACAGGTGCGCCGGGCGGCGGCCGTACTTGGTGATCGTCATGACGGTCAGCAGGTCGATCGCGCCGCGCACGTAGCGCTCGAAGCCGTACTTCGACTTGCCGTGCTCGCGCGCCCGGTGGTTGACCGCGAGCTCGCGCACCTTGTAGCCGGACTGGTGGGCCAGGGCCGGGATGTAGCGGTGCAGCTCGCCGTAGAGCGGCACCCGCCGGTAGACCTCGGTCCGCGCGGCCTTGAGCCCGCAGTTGTGGTCGTTGATCTTCAGACCGGTCATGACGTTGGTCATCATGTTGAAGAACTTCGACGGGATCCGCTTGCCCAGCGGGTCCTTGCGGTCGGCCTTGTGGCCGGACACCAGGTCGGCGCCGTCGTCGAGCTCGGCCAGCAGGCGCGGCACCTCGGCCGGGTCGTCCTGCAGGTCGGCGTCCATCGTGACGACCCGCTCGCCGCGTGCCTCGTCGACCGCGGCGGCGAGCGCGGCGGCCTTGCCGAAGTTGCGCCGCAGCCGCAGCGCGCGCACCCGCTCGTTGGTCGCGGCCAGCTCCTGCATGACTGTCCAGCTGGTGTCCACGCTGCCGTCGTCGACGAAGATCACCTCGTACTCGACCTCGGCC
>NZ_JBOHGA010000069.1:0-28930 GCF_050699915.1 Actinophytocola sp. | reverse complement strand
GCGCGACCCGGGCCGCCGGCACCCGCGCCCGCGTGGTGGGCCGGGTCCTCGACGTCACCGACACCGAGGCCGTGGCGCGCCTCGCGAAGGAGCTCGACGAGCGGCACGGCGGCGTGGATGTCGTGGTGTCCAACGCGATCGGTCCGCTGTCCCCGGACCGGTCGCAGGCCGAGCAGGCCGACGGGTTCATCGCCGTCTCGAACGGCGCCACGCACGCGATCCTGCGTTCCTTCGGCCCGGTGCTGCGGCCCGGCGGGCGGCTGCTCGTGGTGGCCAGCACGCTGGGCACGCTCGGCCAGCTCGACTCCCGGCTGCACCCGCTGTTCGACGGCGCCTCGCCGGCCGGCGTGGAGCGGGCGGTCGAGTCCTGGCGCGCGGCGATCCACGACGGCACGGCCGCGGCGCGCGGCTGGCCACGCTGGCTCAACGTGGGTTCCAAGGTGGCGCAGGTGGCCGCCGTCCGCGCGGTCGCGGCCGACCGCCGGGCGACCGACCTGGCCGAGGGCACGCTGGTCGCGGCGGTCTGCCCGGGGCTCGTGGACACCCGGGCGTCCCGGCCGTGGTTCGACGACTTCAGCCACGCCCGGACTCCCGCGGGGGCCGCCCGGCACGTCGTGGACCTGATCGTGAACGACCTCGACCCGGCGACCTACGGCGAGCTCGTCCGGTTCGGCCAGGTTCTGCCGTGGCGCGGCGGCAGCCCGCACCACCCGCAGGACGCGGGACTCATCGCCTGATCACCAGGACGGGTGCGCGGAGACGCCGCCGTCGACGGTCAGGTCGTGGCCGGTGATCCAGGACGCGAGCGGCGAGGCGAGGAAGACGCAGGCGTTGCCGACGTCGGCCGGGTCGCCGAGGCGGCGCAGTGGGGCGGCGCGGTGCCAGCGGTCGACGCCGTCGGGCCAGTCGTCGGCCAGGCCGGGCCGGTCGACGAGCCCGGGGGAGACGGTGTTGACCCGGATGCCGAGCGGCCCGTACTCGAGGGCGGCGCCGCGGGCGTGCATGACCAGGGCGGCCTTGGCGGCGGCGTAGTGGACGTGGCCGAACGCGGGCCGGGCCGCCTCGATCGACGCGATGTGCGTGACGCTGCCGCCGTCCCGCATGACCCGAGCGGCGGCCTGGGTGCAGGAGAACGCGCTGGTCAGGTTCGTGTCGAGCATCGTGCGCCAGGCGTCGGCCGTCATCGTCGCGAGGTCGGCCACGGGCTGGATGCCGGCGTTGTTGACCAGGGCGTCGAGCCGGCCGGACCAGGCCGCCGCGTCCTCGACGAGCCGGTGGCAGGCCCGGTCGTCGGTGAGGTCGGCGGCGAGGCCGACCGCGCGGCCGCCGGCCGCCTCGATCCGCTCGACCAGGGCCTCGGCGCGCTCGCGCGAGCGGTTGTGGTGCACGGCGACCGCGCCGCCCGCGGCCGCGAACCGCAGCGCGATGCCCTGCCCGAGCGTGCCGCCGGCGCCCGTCACCAGCGTCACCGTCCCGGTCAGGTCCGGCAGCGACGGGTCAGCCATCGGCGAACCGCCGCGGCGCGTCCGGCCGGCACAGCGCGCGGATGCGGTCGGCCGCGTCCGGGTAGCGGGCGCACAGCTCGCCGGCGTCGCCGCCCTCGTAGTCGGCGGGCACGAAGCCCGGCGCCATCGTCGTGCCACACAGCGACCACCGGCCGCCGGCCGTCACCTGCCCGCCCATCCAGGTGCCCGCCGGGACGGTGAGCTGCACGTGCCCGTCCGACCCGAGCACCTCGACCCGTGCGCCGCCGTCCGGGTCGAGCAGCAGCAGCTCCAGCGGGTCGCCGCGGTAGAAGTGCCACACCTCGTCGATGGGCAGCCGGTGCATCGCCGAGAACAGCCCGCCCTCGGCCGCGAGCAGCACGATGATCGCCGAGCCCGCGGGCCGACCCGCCGCGTCGGTCGGGCCGGCCCACGTCCGCCGGAACAGGCCGCCCTCCGCCGGCAGCGGGGACAGCCCGTACCGCGCGGCGATGTCCGCGACCTCCTCGCTCAGCACGGCGGCGATCGTAGCCACGGACGCGGCCACGGACCCGCCGCGCCTAGCAGGGCGGCTGCACGCCGGGCTCCTTCGGCCGGCTCCAGGTCCCGGTCTGACCGCGGTCCAGAGAGCCGGCCGGCAGGAAGCCCCAGCCGTGGCCCGGGACCCACACCACGAGCGCGCTGCCGTCGCGGACGGTGTAGCGGTACCAGACATGGGTGCCGGCGGGGATGGTGGCGGTCCGGCACGACTAGCTAGCTGTCCGCCGTCGTAGCCGACTCCGCCGGTCCAGCTGAGGTTCCAGTACAGCGGCGAGTCCACGAGCAGCGCCTTCTCCGTGCCGTGGGCCGAGCTCGACGGCGGCGGACAGTTGTAGTGGCTGCCGATGTTCGCGCCGTCGTTCGCGGCCAGCCAGTCGCGCTTGCCGGCGTCGCAGCGGTCGCCCTCGTCGCCGCCCGCCGGGGCGGCCCACCTGCCGGCGGTCCAGTCGAACTTGCCGCGGCTCGGGCCGATCCAGAGGCAGGCGTTGCTGTGGCCCCACGCGGTGCCCCACGCGTAGTTGCCGCGTTCTCGTCGGAGAAATACCAGGCGCCCTGCCGGTCGAAGGTCCAGGTGGGCAGCAAGCGGCCCATGTAGTAGCCCCCGGGCCGGATGGCGAGCAGCACGCCGCCCCCGGCGTCGACGTCCACGGTGACGCTGTGCCGGGAGTGGCGGCCCGTCCACTCTCTTGGCCGGCCGGCGGGCGCGCAAACCGTTCCGGGTGCGGGAAATCCCACCGGCGCTGGCCTGTGGATTTCGCTGACATGGGAGGACGGGGCGACATGGGTCGCATACGGACGGTGAGCCCCACCGACTTCGCCGACCACGCTGTCGCGGTACCAGACCGGTCGGGGCCTGCCGGACGAGGCGGTGCTGGCCGCCGTGCACCGGCAGGCCGAGCACCCGCCGATGCCGCTGGCCGAGCTCGTCGCGCTGCTGGCGCGGGCCAGCGGCCCCGAGCCGCGCCGGCCCTCGCGCCGGCCGGCCCTCGTCGCGGCGGCGGTCGTCGCGGTCGCGACGCTGGGCGTGCCGCTGCTCGTCGTCCTCGGCGAGCCGGCCGAGTCGTCGGTGCGGCGGCGAGTGTGCGCGCAGGACCTGCTGGTCCGTTCGGAGCCGGCCCGACCGAGCGCGGGCGCACGGCGGCTGGGCCTGCTGGAGCGCGGTGACGCCTTCGACCTGGAACGCACCTCGGCCGACGGTGTGTACGCGTACGGGTACGCTCACGGCTCGGTGAACATCAACGGCTGGGTGGACTCGCAGTGGCTGTGCCCGCCTGACTGACTCCTCGATCGAGTTACATCGCCCACGCATCGAGCGACTCACTGAATGCGGTTGTCGCTGAGAGTGAGGTGCGCTGTGGGGATACAACTGGGTGGAATCGACCTCTACGTCGGACCGAAGGTACTGGGCGCCGAAGACGACCTGGACGCCGTGATCCGTGACTTCATCGACGGGGCGAAGAAGTCGCTGCACATCGCGGTCCAGGAACTGGACTCGCCGACCGTCGCGCAGGCCATCCTCGACGCGGCCGCCCGGCCCAAGGATCCGCCGGTGACGCGGGACAGGTTCCTCGACATGCAGGTGATCCTGGAGGGCGACTACCTCACCGAGGAGACCGCGGCCGCCAATCCGCTCGTGCCGGGCGGGGCCAACGAGGTGAACCGGGAGCTGCACGCGGCGCTGCTGCGAGCGCGCGTCGACGTGATCACGGACCTGAACCAGAAGATCTTCCACCAGAAGTTCGTGGTACGAGACGCCGGCACGGACAACGCCGCGGTGTTGACCGGCTCGACGAACTTCACCCTCACCGACACCGGCACGAACCCGCCGAGCAACCGGAAACAGCGAGGCAACAATCTCAACAACGTCCTGATCCTGCACGGGAAGACGGTCGCCGCGCTGTACCTCGCGGAGTTCCTCCGGATGCGCGCCGGCACGTTCGGCGACATGCACGAGCGCGTCGAGCCGAAGCCGAGGGAGTTCCGGATCGGCACGGTGCGCGTCAAACCGCTGTTCGCGCCCAGGCACGGGCCCGAGATGGAGATCATGAAGCAGATGCTCAAGGCCAAGCAGCGCATCGACTTCGCGATGTTCACCTTCTCCCAGTCCAGCGGGATCGACGACACGATGAACCGGCTCGTCGGCCCGGGCCTGCCCATCCGCGGCGTGGTCGACCGCGAGCAGGGGGGAATGGCGTGGGCCGCGACCTCCGGACTCGAGGCCGCCGGTGTGCAGCTGTTCGAGAACACGAAGGACAACGGGGTGCGGAAGGTCCATCACAAGCTGATGACCATCGATGACGAGATCATCATCGCGGGCAGCCTGAACTACACGGACCCGGCCAACACCCTCAACGACGAGAACATCGTCGTCATCGGCGACCTGGAGGAGAAGGACCCCGCCGCCAGGGCGGACCAGCGCAAGCTGGCCGAGTTCGCCCGCGTCGAAATCGACCGCATCATCACCGACCTCGGCCGCGCCATCACTTGATACAGCGAGGACTGTACAGTCCTACGCATGCTGAAGTGTGTGACGCGCGAGGACGCGCTGGCCCGGCTGGGAAGGGCGCTGGCCGACCCGACCCGTTGCCGGATCCTGGTCGCACTGCTGGACGGGACCTGCTACCCCGCGCGGCTCGCCGAGCAGCTGGAGCTCACCCGCTCGAACGTCTCCAACCACCTCGCCTGTCTGCGCGGGTGCGGCCTGGTCGTGGCCACCTACGAAGGACGCCAGGTCCGCTACGCCCTCGCCGACGCGCACCTGGCGCGAGCGTTGCGGGAGCTCGTGCAGGTCGTCCTGGCGGTGGAGACCGAGGAGCCCTGCGACCCGGTCGAGGAGGGGCCGTGAACGAAGACGTCGCGCTCGCGCCGGCCCGCAAGGCAGTTCTGTCGCGGCGGGTGCGGCTGCTGGTGGCCGCGACGATCGCCTACAACGTCGTCGAGGCGGTCGTCGCCATCGCCGCCGGCACGGTCGCCTCCTCCACCGCGCTGATCGGCTTCGGCCTGGACTCGGTCGTCGAGGTCGCCTCGGCGACGGCCGTGGCCTGGCAGTTCTCCGGTACGGACCCGGAGGCCCGCGAGCGGGTCGCGCTGCGGGTGATCGCGGTGTCGTTCTTCGCGCTGGCCGCCTACGTCACCGTCGAGGCGGTTCGGTCGCTGCTCGGCGGCGAGCCCGCGGCCCACTCCACGGTGGGCATCGTGCTGGCCGCGGTGTCGCTGGCGGTCATGCCGGGGCTGTCGTACGCGCAGCGCCGCGCCGGGCGGGAGCTGGGCTCGGCGAGTGCGGTCGCCGACTCGAAGCAGACCCTGCTGTGCACCTACCTGTCCGGGATCCTCCTGGTCGGCCTGCTGCTCAACAGCCTGCTCGGCTGGTGGTGGGCCGACCCGGTCGTCGCGCTCGCCATCGCGGTCGTCGCGGTGCGCGAGGGTCGCGAGGCCTGGCGCGGCGACCACTGCTGCTAGGCCAGGCGACGTACCCGCACGACGTTGTCCTGCCGGTGGCCGGGCTGTCCGTCGGGCCCCGACATCTCGCGCTCGACGACCTCCTGCGTCTCCACGCGCCAGCGCGCCGGGTCCAGGTCCAGGGCGTCGAGGACGTCGGCGGTCGTCGGGAAATGGATCTCGTGGTCCGGGTCGTCGTGGTCCGGGGAAGCGTGCCACGACGGCGCCCCGGCGTGCCCCGCGACGAGCAAGGTCCCGCCAGGCGCGACCGCTTCGGCGGCCCGACGCAGGATCTTCTCCCGCTCCCCGTCACCCGCGACGGGGGAGTGGAAGAACTGGGCCGACACGAGGTCGAACTCGCCGTCCGGGAACGTCGCCGCGAGGTCGTGGCTCACCCACTCGATGCCCTCGACGCCGACGGAAGCGGCGTGCGCGGCCGCGCGGGCCAGCGCCGTCTCCGAGATGTCGACGGCGGTGACCCGCCAGCCCCGCTCGGCAAGCCAGATCGCGTCCGCGCCCTCCGCGCAGCCGAGGTCCAGCGCGGTGCCCGGGGGCAGCGGCTCGACCTCGCGCACCAGCAGCGGGTTCGGTCTCCCGGACCACACCTGCTCCCGCTCGCCGTAGAAGCTCTCCCAGAAGTCTCGCGCATCGTTGTCCATGACCGCACGATCCGCCGGCCACGCGCGGGAGGCGAGTTTTCTTGCGGTTTCGGCAACTCCTATGGGGTCGGGTAGTCCACGACGTACACCGGCACGCCGACCTTGGTGGTGTCGGCCGCGTCGCCGAGCCCGTTGACGACGTGGTCGATCGTCCCCGCGCTGAGGTTGACGGTCATGATGTGGTGCAGCCGCACGCCCGGACGCTCCGGCACCTCGAACCCGTTCTCCGTATGGATGTCCGGGTTGTTCTGGTTGAACACGTAGACGCCGGCGCCGTAGAGGGTGTGGGTCCGCACCCGGTCGCCGACCTTGTAGCCGGCGAAGCCCTCGACGTCGCCGTTCATCCAGTCGGCCTGCGTCGGCGGGTCGTACGGCAGCTCGTTCTGGTAGAGGATCGTGGTGCCGCCGTCGCCGTTCCAGACCGTGTTGTAGCGCTGGAAGTGCTCCACGAACAGGCCGGTCGCCGTCACGTGGTCGCCGTTGATCACCGCGCCGGTGCGGCCGATGTTGGTGTTCCAGCGCTCGGTGTCGGTCAGGTCCTCGACGCCGTGGTCGGCCCGCCACACCCACGCGTGGTCGATGAGCACGTGGTCGCTGTTGACCTCGAGCGCGGTCTCGGTCCGGCCGATGTGCGGCCCGCCGACGCGGAAGTACACATCGGACAGCGTGGTCGGGTTGCGCGGCGAGCTCCAACCCTTGCCGTGCCGGTCGCCCACCCGCAGCAGGACCGGTGACTTCCGCTCGCCCGCGTCGATGGTGACGCCGGCGACCACGACGCCCGGCACGTCGGCCACGACGAGCGGTGTCGAGCCGCGGGCCGCGGTGAGCGTGGCGTGGCCGAGACCGAGCACCACCGTGTCGGGGCGCTTGACCTCGATGCTGCGCGCGATGTCGTACACGCCGGGCGTGAGCAGCAGGTGCTTGCCCGACGCGAGCCGTTTGTTGATGTCCCGCACGTCGTCTCCCGGCTTGGCGACGACGAAGTCCGACAGCGGCACCGTGCGGCCCGGCGTCAGGCCGCCGGCCCAGGAGACGCCGCGGGTGTTCGTCCGGGCGGCCGGCACGCGGACCTGGTACCTGCCACGGGAGTCCACGAACAGGTACGGCTTCTCGCGGCTGACCGGCGTGGTGTCCAGCGTCGTGTAGGGCGGGTTCGGGAACGCCGAGTCGTCCGGGGCGCCGACCACACCGGCGAAGACCTGGTTCCACACGCCGTTGGACCAGCTCTCGATCTCGCTGTTGCGGGTCAGCCACTGCTGCTGGGAGCCGTTGGTCGTGGCCGGCAGCCGCGAGTCCGCGATGAAGCCGCCGCTGGCGAACTGCGGGCCGGCGGTGCAGTAGTCCATCAGCGACAGGCTGCCGCCGCCGATGTCGAGGCGGCGCATGGAGACCGCCTGCGAGACCGCCCAGAAGTTCGCCGTGGCGCGGCAGCCGTCCTGGCCGGCCGCGTCGACGCGCAGCGACAGGTTGGACAGGGTGCGCCAGAAGTTGACCAGGGCGATGCAGTTGCTCGTGCCGCCGTCGGCGAGGCAGCGGTTGTAGACCTCGACCTTGCCGTTGATGACGACGTCGGTGGGCGAGGCGCCCAGGCCGGCGATCTCGGTGTAGTAGCCGACCTTGATCTGCAGCGGCTGCTCGGCGGTGCCGTAGGTACCGGGCTTGAACAGGAAGGCGTGCCGCTGCGTGCCCATCTCGTTGTCGACCTGCGCGGCGTGCGTCGCGTCGAGGGTCGCCTGGATCTCGCCGACCGGCATGCTCGGATCGAAGACGACGACGTTGCTCCCGAGGTCCGGGCCGCCGTGCCGGGCCGAGTCGGCCGACGGGGCGGGAGCGGGCGGTACGGCCGAGGCGGCCGGTGCGGCAAGCGCGCCGACCACGATCAGCACGACGCCGAGCACGAGTGCCCGGCCGAGCCTGGACCTGTCGTCGCGAGCTTGGTTCGTCATCCGGGTCGTCCTCTCCGCAGCGGGCGCCGAAGTTCTCCGCCGAACCGTGGAAGCGCTCTCACGGTCGGCTCGGACAGTTGTACTCCGTGCGGCCGGTCCGGCGCTACACCCGTCGCCGGTGGCGCACGAGCAGCAACCCGACGGTGAGGACGATTGCCAGCACCACCAAGGGAATGCCCACGTACAACAGCGGCGAGGTCTCCCCGAACGCCGCCGCGAGGCCGGCGCGGTCGCCGGCCGGCTCCACGAGGTCGGGCGCCGGCCCGCGGTCGCCGAACGGGTCGGCACCGCCATCGCCCTCGTAGCGCGGGCCCGGCTCGGTGCCGGTGCCGACCGACACCTCGAGGGTCACCGGCACGGCCCGCGGCTCGTAGGTCTGGTCGACCAGCACGCTGAGGTAGTACCAGCCGGCCATGGCGACACCGGGGCCCACCTCGGGGCCCGGCAGGACGCGGTTGCGGTAGCGCACCGGCGGGCCGCCCAGCGAGTCGCCGGACGCGGGCAACGCCTGCTCCCGGCCGGTGTAGGAGGTCGAGTCCGCGTCCTGCTCCTCGCGGGCGGGGTTGTACCAGGCGGTCTTCACGAACAGGCCGCCGACGCCGTCCTGCTCGCCCATCCGGAGCCGGTAGGCCAGGCCCTGACCCCAGTCCAGGCGGACCTTGTAGAAGACCATCTCCCCGGACAGAACCGTGTCGACGTACCCGCCGGACCCGGCCAGCTCGGTCGCCGTGCCGAAGGAGCCGCCGCCGGCCACGGGCTCCGCGGGCCCGTTCGGGGGGACGAAGCTGGTTCGCTCCGTGGTCCCGGGCGGCCCCGCGTCCCCGCTCACCTTCGGCTCCAGCCCGATCAGCAGCTCCAGCGCGGACGGGCTCGTGGCCGGCGCCACCGCCTCCAGGGACACCCGCACGAGCTGGACGCCGGCCCGCTCGCACGGGTCGGCGTCCCGTTCGGGCGGGGACCACCGGTGCAGCGCCGAGACGACCGGGCCCTCCGTCTTGACCTCGGTGGCCTCGCCGGAGCAGGCCTGCCCCGCGTCGCCGTCGTACCGGCCCACGTGCAGCAGGTAGTCCACGTCGTCGGCGACCACCGCGGACGCGCTCGCGTACAGCGTGTACCCCCGGGGCACGTCGACCGCGTAGAAGCGGCTCTCGTCGGGCCCGATCCGGTCCAGGTAGGCGCCGGCCCCCACGCGTGGCGCGCCGGCCGGTGCCCTCGTGCCGGCGACCGGCGTGCCCACCGGCTCGTACGCGCGCAGCGCCCGCTGGCCGACCCGGTTCAGCGCGCGGATGAGCGCGCCGGCGTCCCGCGCGTCGACGTACTCGCCGCCGGTCGCCCGCGCGGCACAGGCGAGCTGCTGGCGGGCCTTGTCGTCCACGTCGAACCCGATCGCGTGCACGCGCAGGTCGGCGCCCTTCTCCTCGAGCTCCTTCGCGACCTCGCACGGCGCCGGCGGAGCGCAGGTGTCCTCCCCGTCCGACACCAGCACGATCGAGCGCGGACCCTCGGTCGGCAGCTCGGCGGCGGCCGTCCGCAGCGACTGGCCGATCGGCGTGTAGCCCCGCGGCTCGACCTCGTCGACGGCGGCGTCCAGGGCCGGCCGGTCCAGCGGTGCGACGTCGTGGACGACGCGCACGTCCCGGCAGCCCGCCGCCTTCTCGCCGGCCGAGCTGCCGGTGCCGGTCCCGTAGACGGCCATGCCCAGCCGGGCCTCGGTCGGCAGCGCGCCGACCAGCGTGTGGACCGCGTCCTTGGCGGCGGCCATCTTGGTGTCCCCGCCGGCGATCGGCTCACGCATCGACCCGGACGCGTCGAGCACGACCACCACGGGCGCGAGCTCATCGGTTTCGCCCGTGGCCGACGCCGTGCTCGGGGCGGCGAGCACCGCGCCGACCATGACACCGACCAAGACACCGACTAACGCCACCATCTTGCGTGCACTCGACATCGAGTCCCCCTCCCTGGTCGTTGCGCAAACTAGGGAGGCACATTGCAGTGGCGTTGCGGCAATCATGAAACCGCTGCTCAGGCGGGCCGCCGGTCCGTCCGGAGCGCGAGTGGGCCCGCTGGCCGCGGGGAGATCGACATACCCCCTAGAATGTGCCGCGGTCACTACCGAGGGGGAGCAAGTGGCGGACGAAGCCGGGCGGATCGAGGTCCGCGGTCTCAGCAAGTCGTTCGGCACCGTCAAGGCGGTCGACAACCTGACCTTCGAGGTGCCCGCCGGGACGATCACCGGATTCCTCGGGCCAAACGGCGCCGGCAAGACCACCACGCTGCGCTGCCTGCTCGGGCTGATCGGTCCGACGAGCGGCTCCGCCACCATCGGCGGTCGCGCCTACGTCGACCTGCCGCACCCGTCGGCCACGGTCGGCGCCATGCTCGAGGCGTCGAGCTTCCACCCGGCCCGCAGCGGCCGCAACCACCTGCGCGTCTACTGCACGGTCAACGGGTTCCCGGACAACCGCGCGGACGAGGTGCTCGACATCGTCGGGCTCACCAAGGCCGCGCGGCAGAAGGTCCGCGGCTACTCGATGGGCATGCGCCAGCGGCTCGGGCTCGCCGCGGCGCTGCTCGGCGACCCGCACGTGCTGATCCTCGACGAGCCGGCGAACGGACTGGATCCCGAGGGAATCGCGTGGCTGCGCCGGTTCCTGCGCCGGATGGCCGAGGAGGGCCGCACGGTCCTCGTCTCGAGCCACGTGCTGAGCGAGGTCGAGCAGACCGTCGACAACGTTGTGATCATCAACCGCGGCACGCTGGTGCGGCAGGGCAGCATCGCCGAGCTCGCCGAGCAGGAGGGGTTGGGCGTGCTGGTCCGTGGACCCGATCTCGACCGGCTGGTCGCCGCGCTGCCCGACAAGGCCGCGGCGGACCGGCAGGACGGCACGCTGCGGGTCACCGGCCTCACCAGCGAGGAGGTCGGCCACCTCGCGTTCACCGAGCGGATCGAACTGCACGAGCTGACCACCGAGCGCAGCGACCTGGAGCAGATCTTCTTCGCGTTGACCGGCGAGTCCGGCGGACCGGTCGAGCACTTCGGCGGCGAGGGGGGCGACCGGTGATCCGGCTCATCGGCGGCGAGGTCCGCAAGCTCTTCACCACCAAGCTCTGGCTGTGGATGCTGCTCGGCGCGATCGCGATCACCGCGCTGTTCATGAGCTTCACGATCGCGCTCGACGGCAGCGAGGGAAACCCGCAGCCGCCACTGTCCACTCCGGAGGGGCAGCGCAACCTGTTCGGAGTGGCCGGCGCGTCCGGCGTGTTCGTGCTGATCCTCGGCATCATCGCGATCACCGGCGAGTTCCGGCACCAGACGGTGACGCCGACGTTCCTCGCCACTCCGCACCGCGGCCGCGTGGTGATCGCGAAGCTCGTCACCTACGCGCTGGCCGGCATCGGCTACGGGGCCGCGGTGATCGCGTTCGCGGTGGCGCTCGCACTGCCCTGGCTCGCGGCGAAGGACATCGACGTCTCCCTGACCGGCAACGGGATCCCCGGGGCCATGGCCGGCACGCTCGCCGGCGTCGCGGTCTACGCGGTGCTCGGGGTCGGCGTGGGCGCGTTGGTGCGCAACCAGATCGCGGCGATCGTCGGGTCGCTCGTGTACCTGTTCGTCATCGAGGCGTTCGCTTCCGCGCTGCCCAAGATCCGCGACTACTACGAGTACTTCCCCGGCGGCGCGTACGCGGCGGTGACCGGCACGTCCCAGCCCGGCGTGGAGCTGCTGGAGCCCTGGCAGGGCGGCGCGCTGCTGGTGGCCTACGGCGTCGTGTTCTCGTTCGCGGGCACGTGGCTCGCGGTGCGCCGGGACGTCTCCTGACCCGAGGCTCGCCATGAGCACGAGGACCGACCCGCCCGCGTGGCGGGTCCTGCTCGGCTACGTCCGTCCATTTCGGACGACCCTGGTCCTCGGCGGCGTGCTGAGCCTGGCGACGGCGGCGACGGGGCTGGCGTTGCCGCTCGCGGTGCGCGAGCTGCTCGAGTCCCTCGGCGAAGGCCGCACGGTCAGCGGGCTGCTGGTGCTGATGGCCGTGCTGGTGCTGGCCAACGCCGCGATCGGCGCGTTCGGCTCGTTCCTGCTCGAGCGCACCGCCGAGTCGGTGGTGCTCGTCGCGCGACGCCGGCTGGTGTCGCGCCTGCTGTGGCTGCGAATCTCCGCGCTGGACGAGACGGAGCCCGGCGACCTCATGGCCCGGGTCAGCGCGGACACCACGCTGCTGCGCGAGGTGAGCAGCCAGTCGCTGGTGTCCGCCGTGACCAGCCTGCTGACCCTGGCCGCCACGATCACCATGATGGCGCTGCTGGACCCGGTGCTGCTGGTGGTCACCCTCGGCGCGCTCGCCGTGGCGCAGGTCGTCGTGGCCGTGGTCATGCCGCGCATCTCCCGCGCGGCCAAGCAGGCGCAGGAGTCGGTCGGCCTGATGAGCGCGGCGCTGGAGCGCGCGCTGGGCAACCTGCGCACGGTCAAGGCGTCGGGCGCGGAGGAGCGCGAGCGCGACCGGCTGCACGCGGCGGCGGCCGACGCGTGGCGGGGCGGAGTGCGCGCGGCGGTGTGGCAGTCGGTGGCGGGCAACACCGGCGGGCTGGCGATCCAGCTGTCGTTCATCGTCGTACTCGGCATGGGCGGCGCCCGGGCGGTGTCCGGCGCGATCGACGTGGCCACGCTGGTGGCGTTCCTGCTCTACCTGTTCTATCTCATGTCACCGATCAGCGAGCTCGCAAACGTGGCCGGCCAGTACCAGGTGGGCGCCGCCGCGGTGACCCGCATCCAGGAGGTCGAGACCCTGCCGTCCGAGTCGCCCGACACGGCAGTCCCAGCGGACCCGGCGTCTCCGCGGGACGCCGGCCCGGCCGCGGTCGCCTTCGACGAGGTGCGGTTCCGGTATCGCCCGGAGCTGCCGCAGGTCCACCACGGCGTCACGTTCGAGGTCCCGCGCGGCGGCATGACCGCGTTCGTCGGCCCGTCCGGCGCCGGCAAGACCACGGTCTTCTCGCTGCTCGAACGCTTCTACGAAGCGGACTCCGGGCGGGTGCTCGTCGACGGCACCGACGTCCGGAACTGGCCGCTCGCCGACCTGCGCGCCGCGATCGGCTACGTCGAGCAGGACGCGCCGGTGCTGTCCGGGACGCTGCGCGACAACCTCGTCTTCGGCGCCCCCGACGCCGACGACGCGGAGGTGGCCGCCGTCCTGGACACGACTCGCCTCGCCGCCCTGGTGGACCGGTTGCCCGACGGGCTCGCCACCACGGTCGGCCACCGCGGCGTCAAGCTCTCCGGCGGCGAGCGGCAGCGGGTGGCCATCGCCCGCGCCCTGCTGCGCCGGCCGCGGCTGCTGCTCCTCGACGAGGTGACCTCCCAGCTCGACGCCGTCAACGAGGCGGCGCTGCGGGAGACCATCGCCGGCGCCGCGGCAACCACCACGGTGCTCGTCGTCGCCCACCGGCTGTCGACGGTGACCATGGCCGACCGAATCGTCGTCCTGGACGCCGGACGGGTCCGCGCGGTCGGCACACACACCGAGCTCGTCGCCACCGACCCGCTCTACGCCGAGCTGGCCGCCACCCAGCTCCTCGCCGTCGAGGACGCCGACTAGCGGTTTACAGCCCGCGGCCCGCGGTCGTACGCTGCAAGATGTTTCACCGTCTTTCGCAAGCGCTGCACACTCGCTCTCGACGAGGAGAGATCAGCATGCGTGCCTCAACCCTGCTCAAGGCAGCTCCCGCCGCGCTCATCGCCAGTGCCGTCGCCATTGCCAGTGCCATCGCCCTCGGCGTCGTCGGGCCGGCCGCGTCCGCCTCGGACGAGCCGGCCGGGCCCAAATCGTTGGTGGCGGCCGACATCGGCGTCCCGAACGGGGACGTCATCGCCAACCTGTGGTCGTGGAACTGGCGCTCGGTCGCCGCCGAGTGCCGCGACCATCTCGACCCCGCCGGGTACGGCGCGGTCTGGGTGGCCCCGCCCGGCGAGTCGCTGCGCCACCCCGGCGGCGTGTGGTGGGACATCTACCAGCCCTACAGCTACCGGTTGAACGGCCGTTTCGGCTCGCAGTCCGACTTCACCGCCATGATCTCCACCTGCCACGCGGCCGGCATCGAGGTCTACACCGACGCCGTGGTCAACCACACCGCCGCGCAGACCGGCACCGGCTACGACGGCACGGTGCTGTCCGACAGGTACGACCCGCCGATGTACGACCGCGGCCACTACAACGTCGACGTCTGCGACCACGCGATCGACAACTGGGCCGACCAGTGGGAGGTCCAGCACTGCGAGCTGCTCGACCTGCCCGACCTGGACACCAGTGACCCCAACGTGCGCGGCACCCTCGCCGGCTTCCTGAACGCGCAGATCGGCCTCGGCGTGGACGGCTTCCGCGTCGACGCCGCGAAGCACATCCCGGCCGGCGAGCTACAGGCGCTCGTGGGACAGCTGAACGACACGACCTCCGGCGCGCGGCCGTACGTGTTCCAGGAGGTCTTCCCCGGCCAGCCACCGGCGCCCGGCGACTACTTCGGTGCGGGCGACGTGCTGGACTTCACCTACGCGGACAAGATGAAGGCCGCCTTCCAGGGCGACATCGCGACGCTGTCCTCGTTCGGCCCGGGCTGGGGCATCCTGCCGGCCGCCAACTCGGTCTCCTTCGTCACCAACCACGACACCGAGCGCAACGGCCAGCATCTGTCCTACAAGGACGGTGCGACCGCGACCCTGGCGAACGTCTTCCAGCTGGCCTGGGAGCACACGACGCCGACCGTCTACGCCGGCTTCGACTTCGCCAACCCCGACGCGGCACCGCCGAACTCGAACGGATTCGTCACCGACACCACCTGCGGCAGCGGCTGGCACTGCCTGAACCGTGACCCGCTCGTCGCCGGCATGGTGGGTTGGCGGGGCGCCGTCGGCGGCGCGGACGTGGCCAACTGGCAGTCCCCGGCCGGCAACGTCATCGGCTTCGGCCGCGGCGGCACGGGTTTCGTCGCCATCAACAACACCGGCGGCGCGCACACCGCCACCTACACGACCGGCCTGGCCGAGGGCTCCTACTGCAACGTGCTCAACGGCTGCGCGACGAGCGTGACCGTCGCGAGTGGACGGGCGACGCTGACCGTGCCGGCCAAGGGCGCGGTCGCCTTCCACACCGGCGCCACGGGCGAGCCGGACCCCGACCGGGTCAGCGCCACGTTCACGGTCCAGGCGGAGACGAACTGGGGCCAGAACGTCTACGTGGTGGGCGACATCGCCGAGCTCGGCGCGTGGAACCCGGCGGCCGCGGTGCCGCTGACCACCGGGCCGGGTGCCTACCCGCGCTGGTCGGGAGGCGTCTCGCTGCCGGCGAACACCGACGTGGCATACAAGTTCGTCATCCGGCAGGACGGCCAGCCGGTGATCTGGGAGACCGGGGCGAACCGGACCGTGCACACCCAGTCCGGCGGCGCGCAGACCGTCGACGGCGGTTCGTTCCGGCGTTGAGGGCCGGCGCTGAGACCGGCACCGCGGCGGGAGTCGCACCCCGCCGCGGTGCCCTTCACGACCGGCGCCGTCGTGGCCCGGCACCGGTCGAGCCGCGTACCACCAGCTCGGGCAGGAAGACGAACTCCGCGTGCGGCGCGGGCGTTCCGCCGATCTCCTCGAGCAGCGCGTTCACCGCCGCCTGCCCCATCGCCTCGACCGGCTGGCGCAGCGTGGTCAGCGGCGGGTCGGCGAACACGATCAGCGGTGAGTCGTCGAACCCGACGACCGACACGTCCTGCGGCACCGACAGGCCGCGGTGGCGCGCCGCGCGGATCGCGCCGAACGCCATCAGGTCGCTGCCGCACACGATGGCGGTGCAGTCCTTGTCCAGCAGCGCGGTCGCCGCGGCCTGCCCGCCCTCGACGGTGAACAGCGAGTGCGCCACCAGCTCTTCGGCCTCTTCGGCGCGGTAGGGCAGCAGCGTGCGCAGCTGCTGGACGAAGCTCTCGATCTTGCGGAGCACCGGCACGAACCGGCGCGGGCCGACCGCGAGCCCGATGCGCTCGTGGCCGAGCTCGACGAGGTGCGTGACGGCCAGCCGGACCGCCGCCCGGTCGTCGGTCGACACGAAGGGGGTGGACACCTTCTCGGTGTAGCCGTTGATCATCACGAACGGGACGCCGCGGCCGGCGAGCTTGACGTAGCGGTCCATGTCGGCCGTCGAGTCGGCGTGCAGCCCGGACACGAAGACGATGCCGGTGACGCCGCGCTCCACGAGCAGGTCGGTCAGTTGGTCCTCCGTGGACCCACCGGGCGTCTGGGTGCAGAGCACCGGCGTGTAGCCGCGGCTGGTCAGCACCTGCTCGATGACCTGGGCGAGCGCGGGAAAGATCGGGTTGGACAGCTCGGGCGTGATCAGTCCGACCAACCCGGCGCTGCGCGATCGCAGCTTGGGCGGCCGCTCGTAGCCGAGCACGTCCATCGCGGCGACCACGGACTGTCGGGTGGCCGGGGAGACGCCCGCCCGACCGTTGATCACCCGGCTGACCGTCGCCTCGCTGACTCCCGCCTGCGCCGCGATGTCGCTGAGCCGGGCGTGCCCGCCTGCCGACTCGAGGTGAGCCATCCCGGTCCTCCGCTCCGTCGCGCTCCGCAACAGCTTACAACCACTTTCTGCAAGCCGTTGCAGGCGCGACGGGCGGTCAGGTTCGGTTGATGGACACGCCGCCGTCGACGAGCAGCGCGGTGCCGGTGAGGAACGCGGCCGCGTCCGAGGCGACGTACAGGATCGAGCGCGCGATCTCCTCCGGGGCCGCGATGCGCTTGAGAGCGTGCAGACCCTCGACGAACGCGACCGTCTCCGGTGTGGCATCGGGTGCGTTGGTAGCGCTGGAGGGTGTGTCGGTGCCGCCCGGCAGCACGGCGTTCACTCGGATGCCCTTGCCGCCGAGCTCGGCCGCGAGCACCTTGGTCAGCCCGATCTGTCCGGCCTTGCTGGCGGCGTAGGCGCCCATGCCGGGCATGCCGACGGTGTGGCCGACGAAGCTGGAGACGAACACAAGCGACCCGCCGCCCCGCTCGATCATCGCCGGCACCTGATGGCGGACACCCAGGAACGCGCCGGTGAGGTTGACGTCGAGGATGTCGTGCCACTCGGCCGGCGGCAGCTCGTGTGTGGGCGTGCTGCTGCCGACCAGGCCGGCGTTGTTGACCGCGATGTCGAGCCCGCCGAACCGCTCGACCGCGGTGTCGACGAGCGTGCGGGCCAGGCTGTCCTCCCGGATGTCGCCCGCCACGGCGACCGCCTTGCCGCCGCCTCCTCGATCCGGCCGACGAGCTCGTCGAGCTCGGCCTGCCGCCGCGCGGTCACGACGACCGCGGCGCCCTCCCGGGCGAACAGCAGTGCGGTGGCCCGGCCGATGCCCGAGCTGGCCCCGGTCACGATGGCGACCTTGTCCATGAGATCCATGGGGCTCGACGCTATGGGCGCGCCACCCCGGAATCCGGCGGCAAACGGACGCCGCGTTCCGCCGGAGCGTCCGACTCTCGCCCGGGCAGCCTCAGCGGGTCAGCTCCGCGGCCGGGCGGGCGCCGCGGGAGCGCAGCCAGCGGACGAGGTCCGTGGCCTTGCCGCGGTGCGCCGCGTCCAGCGGGGTCATCGGCTCCCAGGGGGCGACCCAGTTGATCCGCGCGCCGCGGGTTGCGAGTAGCTCGGCCGTCTCCTGCCGGCCGCCGTGGCAGGCGCCCCAGAACGCGGCGTCGAGGTCGTCCTGCGCGGGCCGGGGCGGCCCGAGCCAGGGCCGCACGCGGTCGGTGAGCCCGAGCGCCGCCGCGGTGAACAGGGTCGTCGTCGCCCCGCGCTCGACCAATCGGAACGCCGCGGCCCACTGGGCGAACGCGGTGGCGTCGGCCAGCGGGGGACCACCGCCGATCACCGCTCCGGGAGCGTCGATGTGGGCGCCGGCGTCGAGCAGCGCGTCGAGGACGGCGACGTCGTCGCAGCTGGCCGCCCAGTGCAGCGGGGTCTCCAGGTGCGGGCCCACGAAGCGGGCGTGCACGTCGGCCCCGGCGGCCACCAGCATCGCCACGGTCTCGGTACCGCGGGGGAAGTGCCCGGGCCAGTCGGTCACCACGTGCAGCAGGGAGCGTCCATGCCCCTTGTCGTCGACGATCCGCGCGCTCGCGAGGATCGGGTGCGCGGTCAGCAGTGCCCGCAGCCCGTCGAGGTTCCCGGTTCGGATGGCGCTGGTCACCGAGACCGCGAGCGGCTCCTCGCTGCCGAGATTCGTCATGCCGCCATCATCGTCGACCGGCCGCCGCGCGGGCGACCGGGCAGTGGCCGGCCGCGCGGCCGCACGCCTCGAGGTCGCACATGCGACACAGCCACCTCGTCGCGCCCGGCCCGCGCATCATGCCGACCAGGACGTCGCCCAGCAGCCGGTCCAGCGTGCGACGGTCCCGCTCGGACAGTGCGCCGAGCGCGTCGCCGAGCACCCGGCCCCGGGCGGCGGTGACGCGACCGGCGAGCCGGCGGCCGGAGGCGGTGAGCGAGAGGACGGCCGTGCGGGCGTCGGCGCCGGTGCGTCGGCGCAGGTGGCCGTCGCGCTCGAGCCGGTCGACCAGCCGGACCGTGCCCGAGTGGGTGAGGCCGAGCACCTGGCGCAGCTGGTCGATGGTCGGCGAGTCCAGGAACTGGTGCATCGCCGACAACGCGGCGGCTGCGGTCGCGGACGGCCCGGCCTCGGCCACGGCGTCCGCGGTCCGGTCGGTCACCGCCAGTGCGAGCGCGCCCAACAGGTTGGCGGCGTGCTCACTCATCGATGTCGGGGTCGATGTCGTAGTCGAAAGTCAGCGGCATGTACGGATAGTCCTCGTGCGTGGACACGCTCGTCGCGGTGCCGCGCATCCCGGCCAGCTCGCCGGTGCCCGACCCGGGCAGCACCGTGAGGTCGATGCGCGCCCGCGTGCCGTCGTAGTCGCCGCTGCCACGCAGCACGACGCCGCCGGACCGCTCGCCGATGCGCCCGACCACGTGCATCAGCCCGACGTAGCTCGCCTTCCCGTCCGCCGCGAAGAAGCTCAGCGCGTCCCACGCGACCTCGGCCTCGATGGCTTCCTCCGCAACCGTCATCGACAGCGTGCCCTTGGTCAGCTTGGCGCCGTCGTCGAACTCCCGGTACGGCGGCTCGTCGAACGACTCGATCTTCAGCCTGGTCTCCAGATGAGTGGTCATGCAGAGGATAGTATGTATGACTCACGCATATATCAACCGAGCGGCGTGGTCCGCACGGCCGACGCGACCGTCGGTCAGGCGTGTTCCACGTCGGGCTGGTTGCGGGGGTCGTTGCGGTACGCGGTCGCGAGCTCGGCCGGGTACGGCGGGAGCTCGCCGGACGCGAGGTCGGCCAGCGTCACGTTCTCGAACACGTTCCGCAGGCTTGCCCGTGCCGCCATCCACACCTCGCGCAGCGACTCGGCCGGACCGGCGTAGGTGAGCTCGGAGAAGTTCATGTCCCGCACGGTCACCAGCGGGCCGTCGACGCTGCGGAAGACGTCCGCGAGCGTGATCTCCCCGGCGGGACGCGCCAGCTCGTAGCCGCCGTCCGGGCCTCGGGTGCTGCGCACCAGCCGGGCCCGCTTGAGGTCTGCGAGGACGCCGTGCAGGAACTTCAGCGGGATGGCCTGTCGCTGCGCCAGTCGAGTGGCGGAGACCGGCCCGTGCGAGGACTCGGCGGCCAGCTGCGCCATCGCACGCAGCGCGTAGTCGACCTTGGCTGTGACTCTCATCCGCCGCTCACCGGGCTCCGTCGATCCGCCTAGACGTTTGGCGGAGGCGCTGTCCGCCGCCACCTGCTATTGTACCGGATCGATAATTTCTATGAAAATAGTAGAGATTAGGAGGCTTTGATGCGGAGTGCTGGCTCGTCGGTGGCGGTGGTCGGAGCCGGGGCGTCGGGCGTGGTCACCGCACTCCGCCTGCTGGAGCTCGCGGGCGACCGTGAGCTCGAGGTCCTGCTGGTCGATCCGACCGCCGAGCCCGGCCGCGGGATCGCCTACTCGACACGCGAGTCGACGCACCTGCTCAACGTCCCGGCCGGCCGGCTCAGCGCCGACGCCGCCGATCCGGACCACTTCGCACGCTGGGCCGCCCGGCGGCTCGATCGTCCCGTCGGGCTGGACGAGTTCCTGCCGCGACACCTGCTCGGCAGCTATCTCGGCGACCTGCTCGACGCGGCGATCGAGCGACGTCGCGGCGCCCGCCTGCGCCTGGTTCGTGAGCGCGTCACCGGTGTGCGGAACGCCGCCACCGGGGTGACGCTGCGACTCGCCTCCGGCGACACCCTCTCCGCCTCCGCCGCCGTGCTCGCCATCGGCCTCTCCGCGCCGGCGTCCGGCTGGGCGCCCGCCGCGCTCCGGGAGTCGCCGGCCTTCGTGGCGGACCCCTGGGCGCCCGAGGTGGCGCACGCCGAGGACGGCGACATCCTGTTCGTCGGCTCGGGACTGACGATGGTCGACCTGGCGATCCAGCTTGACCGTCCACATCGGACGATGCACGTGGTCTCCCGCACCGGTCTGCTGCCACGCCGCCACCTGTCCGGGCGGACGGCCCCGCGCCTGGACGTCGACGAGCTGACCGGGGCGGCCGGGGTGGACGCGGTGTGGCGGGCGGTGTCGACCGGACGCGGCTGGCGCGCCGCGGTGGACGGGCTGCGCCGGGCCACCTCTCGGATCTGGGGGGAGCTGGGCGAGGACGAGCAGGCCCGCTTCCTCGCCGAGAAGTCCCGCTTCTGGAACTGCATCCGCCACCGGATGGCGCCCGCGGCCGCCGACCGGTTGCGCGAGATCCGCCGGTCCGGCCGGCTGCGGCTGCACACCGGCGAGGTCACCGCGGTCGAGCCCGACGGCGACCTGTTGTGCGTGACGTTGACCGGGGGCGAGGTGCTGCGTGTCCGCTCGGTCGTCAACTGCACCGGCCCGAGCCTCGACCTGCGTGGCGCCGGCGACCCGCTGGTGGCCGCGCTGCTCGCCGACGGGCTCGCCGTGCCCGGCCCGCACGGGTTGGGCCTCGACACCGACAAGGCCGGCCGGCTGCGTGCCGGCGGCCGGCCGACCGGTCCGCTGTGGACGATCGGCGCGACGCGGGTCGGCACGCTGTGGGAGTCCACCGCGTTCCCGGAGATCCGGGACCAGGCGGCCGCGGTCGCGGAGTCGGTGCTGTCCGATGTGGACGAGAACCTGGCGACGGTGCGGCGGCGGCCGCGGGACCGCTACGGGATGCCGCTGAGCACGATCCCCGAGGCGGCCGAGGCGTTCACCCTGGGCGTGGACCAGGTCCTGAGCGGTCAGCAGGACGCGCTGGAGTACCTCACCGCCGCGACCGAGGCCGACCCGGGGTTCGCGCTCGGCCACGCGGTGATCGGCCTGCTCGGGCTGGAGATCGGCGCGCCGGTGGACGTCGCCGCCCGGGTGCGCGACGCGCAGGCCTTCGCGGTCGGCGGCGACGACCGGGAGCGCAGCTTCGTCGCGGCCGTGGTGGCGCGTGCGGCGGATCTCGATGCCGGCGGCCGCGCGCTGCTGCGCCACATCAAGGCGTACCCGCGGGACGCGCTCGCGGTGAACGTCGCGGTGCCGACCATCGCCTTCGGTGGCATCACGAGCGACCGCGAGACGTGGTCGCTGGTCGAGAGCCTGCAGCGGGACTACGGCGACGACTGGTGGTACCTGAGCCAGCTCGCGTTCGTCCGCCAGGACCAGGGCCGCTGGGAGGAGGCCGAGGCGCTCTCGAGCCGCGCGCTCGCCGCCGAGCCCCGCTCCGGCCACGCCGTGCACGCCCGCACGCACGTGTTCTACGAGACCGGCGAGCACAAGGACGGGCTGTCCTGGCTGAACGGTTGGATCAACCGGTGGGGCCCGGCAAGCGACGGGCGGGTGCACTTCACCTGGCACGCGGCCCTGCACGAGCTGATGCTGGGCGACGACGCCGCGGTCCGCCGGCGCTACGACAACGACCTGGCCCCGCCCGCGGTGGCCGGCCCACGGGCGCTGGTCGACTCGGCGTCGCTGCTGTGGCGCTGCGAGATGACCCGCGACTGGGACGGCCGGGTCGGCGCCAACGCGGTCCTGGACGTCTCCCCGGACGACTGGCTGGCGCGGCCGGCCACGGCGTTCGCCGCCATGCACGCGGCCATCGCGATGGCGGCCGCACGCGACGAGGACCGGCTGCGCGCGCTGCGGACCTACGCCGCCGGCCACGACTCGGCGGTGTACCGGCAGGTGGTGGCGCCGCTGTGCGCGGGCCTGGCCGACGTCGTCGCCGGCCGGTGGAACGCCGCGGTGGCCCAGCTGGACGCGATCCGGCCGCACGTCGAGCGCCTCGGCGGGAGCGCCGCGCAGCGCGAGGTCATCGAGGACACCTACGTGCACGCCCTCGCGTCGGCCGGCCGCCACGAGGAGGCCGCGGCGGTCCTGTCCGCACGACTGGACCGACGCCCGCCGTCCCCGCTGGAGCAGGGCCGCCTGGCCGTCCTCCGCAAGCCGACCGCGACCTGAACGCGACCTGACCGCCACCTGACCTCCGGCGTCAGCGCCGGCGGGGTGGCAGGTCGACGTCGGCGCGGCGGATGGCGACCGTCGTCTCGTTCGGGGAGGCGGCTCGGTTCGCGCGGGCCGTGGAGATGACCTTCGTCGTCGTGATGACGCCCTCGGTGCCGAAGTAGGCCAGCACGATCACCGTCACCAGGTAGCGGAAGTCGTTGAACAGGCCGGTCGTGTCCTGCTGCAGCGCGGTGTCGGCGAACGCCGGAACCGTGAGCACGAACGTGAGCGCGGCGAGGAACGTCATGAGGAAGCTCGCCGTGATCGCCACCCGCGCCCGCCGCGCGGCCCCGTAGTACATCCCGAACGAGAACAGCGCGACGAACCCGAGCGTCCCGCCGACGACCGGCTGCCACACGATCGGCACCTCCGTGTCGGTGCGGTCCCAGTTGTGCGCGAACGCCCAGTAGAGGAACGCGTGGCCGGCGACGATCACCAGCGACGAGACGATCGTGGCGACCACGATCCACGCCATCGACACGCCGTCGTCGGCCTGGTCCGACGTGCCGCCCCCGCCTCCAGCGCCGGCCCCGTCGGGCTCGGGCTGCTGTTCCGGTGGTGCGGGGACGGGCAGCTCGGCCTCCTCGGCGGGCGTGCCCACCGGTGTCTGCGTGGTCATCGCTGCGGCTCCCTCGTCGAGCGGTCCCGGCGTCAGCTGCCGGCGGCCGGGCGTCCGGCCGGTTCGAGGAGGTAATCGAGCGAGGACCGCGCGGTGCTACCGGGCGTGCCGTCCGCGACCGCGAGCAGGGCCGCCCGCCACGCGGCCGCCAGGATCGCGCCGCCCACGCTTCGCCGGGGCGGCAGCAGCGGCCGCAGGGTGGTCTCGATCGGGTCGTCGCGTTGAACGGGGAGCGGCTCGGCCAGGATTCGGCACACACCGAAGTGGACGGCCGCGTCGAAGGCGACCAGCAACGCCGCCCGGACCGTGGCCCGACCGCGGCCGCCCGCCGCGGCCACGGCGCCGGCCATCCGGTCCACCACCCGCCGCTCCATCTCCCCGCGCACCACCAGGTACAGGCCCAGCTTCGAGTCGAAGTGGTGGTACAGCGATCCGGTGGTGACGTCTGCCTTCGCGGCCAGCTCGGTCACGTTGACGGCCTCGTAGCCGGCCACCTCGAAGTGGTGGATGGCTGCCTCGACGAGCCGGGCCTTCGCGGTGCCCGGAACCGGTATCCACTCTCGCATCACCATCGAGCGTAACTCATTGACTGGAGGACGTAATCGAATTATGGTCCAGCTCATGAAGCTGACCTTCCTCTACCAGCCGGTGGACGACCTGGCCGCCGCTGTTGGTTTCTACCGCGATGTGATGGGCCTGGACGAGGCGTGGCGCGAGGGCGACACGACCGCCGCGTTCAAGCTGCCCGGTACCGAGGTGGAGCTGATGCTCGACACCCCGCCGGGCGACGGGCCCGAGTGGAAGGGCGGCGGGATGTACGCCGTCGAGAGCGTCGACAAGTTCCTCGCCGACCACTCGAGCGTCAAGCTGGTCGGCGAGATCATCGACCTGCCGGGCGGGCGCAGCGCCGCGTTCCTCGACCCCGCCGGCAACACCGTCCACATCTTCGACCAGAGCACGGCCGAGCCGGGGGAGTGACGGGTCGGGGCGTGCCCACTCCCGAACGGCTGGCCGACGAGATCGACCGTCGGATCCGGGCGCTGCCCGTGCCTGGAGTCGCGCCGGTCCGCAAGGTCCGGCGCGACTACACGCGCGAGCTCCGCACGGCGGACGCCGCGACCGTGCTCGCCGCCGCCGAGTCACTGCTCGGCCGGCAGCGCTGGGTGGCCTACGAGCTGATCCGCCATCACCAGGGGGCGATGGCGGCGCTGGACGCCGAACGGGTCGAGCGGCTCGGCGCGGGGCTGGCCGGCTGGGGCGACGTGGACGCCTTCGCCGCCATCCTCGCCGGCCACGCCTGGCGTGCCGGCCGGATCGGCGACGACACCGTCCGGGAGTGGGCGCGCAGCGAGGACCGGTGGTGGCGGCGCACCGCGCTCGTCTGCACGACCCGCCTGGACGACACCGAACGCACCGTCGACATCTGCACGCTGCTGGCGAGCGACCGCGATCCCATGGTGGTCAAGGCACTCTCCTGGGCACTGCGCGAGCTGTCCACGAAGGACCGGTCGGCGGCGGAGAGCTTCCTCGAGCGGCACGAGGTGGCCGCGCTCGTGCGCCGGGAGGTGCGCAACAAGCTGGCCACCGGACTCAAGAACCCGCGACCAGCCGCACGTCGTGGCGCCCGCCCGGATGCGTGAACGCCAGCAGCGCCAACCCTTCGGCCGTCACGGCGTCGCGGTCCACCGAGGACAGCTTGCGGAACGGGCGCACGGTCAGCGCGACCGCGTCGTCGTCCTCCGTGCTCGACCACGTCGCCGCGACCGTGCCGTCGACGAGGACGGTCCGGTCCACCGCGGCGCCGACACACACCGCGCGGCGCACCTCGTCGGTCATCACGCGGGTGCGGTCGGCGTGGGCGAGCAGCGGGGCGTCGAACTCGGGCAGGAACCGGACCGGCGCCGGCGTATCCGGGTCGGGTAGCGGGGTGTCGGGCAGGTCGAACAGCTCGCGCCCGGCCTCGGTCCGGTAGGTCCGCAGCTCGCCGCGCATGCCGGTGAACACCTCGGCGAGGCCGCCGATCCCCGACCACGCCCGCGCGTCCGAGACCGAGGCCGGGCCGAACGCGGCGAGGTAGCGGCGGACCAGCTCGGGCAGGTCGGTCGCGGCGCCGACGCCGGTCCACTCCGCCGACGCGAACGGGGTCGGACCGTAGACGTCCCAGGTGCCGCTCGGCGCCGGGTGCACGAGCGGCACGAGGTACTGCACGGTCCAGCCGAGCGCGCCCGGCTCGGTGACCGGGAACCGTCGCGCGAGCTGCCGGCCAAGCTCGGGACGGGTCAGCACCCGGCCGTCGGCCAGCAGCTCCCGCGCCGCGGCGACGAGCGCGTCGAGGTCGACGTCGGCGGTCCGCTTGCCGAACGCGTTGCGCTGGATCCGGCGCAGCAGCGCCGCGAGCGCCGGGCGGATCAGCCGGAAGTCCGGCACGGACACGATGTGCTGGGTGGCGCGGACGAGCGTGGTGCGGACCAGCGAGCGGTCCTCGATCGCGGTGGTGAGGTCCTTGGTCGCGAAGTCCGCGAGCCGGCTCCACAGCGCGAGGTAGGGCGGGTTCGGGCTCTGCGCGTTGAGCCCGAGCACCCGCTCGACGGCGGGCACGACCGGCAGGTCGGCGCGGCTCAGCAGCAGCTGGCGGGCCAGCACCGCGCGGTTGAGCGCCCGCGGGCCGAGGGTGGGCATGCGCTCACGCTAGCCGCCGCCTCCGACAAGACCCGGCGTCGACGAGGCGAGCCACCCGTGCCGCGACCGTGTCGAAACCGTGTCGGTGCGCCGCTAGCCTGACTGGTCGTGACGGCCGCGGCGCGGGAGTTCACCGTGTACGGCCCCTCGCACCTGGTGGTGCTGCTCGTGTTCGCGTTGGTGACGGCCGCGGTGATCGTGCTCGGCCGCCGGTACGGCGAGACGCCGGCGGCCCGCCGCGGCGAGCGGGTCGTCGCGGTGGCGATCCTCGTCGCGCAGCTCGGCGTGGTGGTGTACTCGAACGCCCCGTCCCGGTTCGGCGTCGACCACTCGTTGCCGCTACACCTGTCCGACCTGCTCGCCTTCGTGGCGGCGTTCGCCCTGTGGACACGGCGGCAGTGGGCGTACGCGCTGACCTACTACTGGGGCCTGGTGCTGAGCACGCAGGCGCTGCTGTCCCCGGCACTGACCGGCCCGGACCTCGGTCGGGACTTCTTCGTGTTCTGGGGCCTGCACCTGTTCGTGGTGTGGGCCGCCAGCTACCTCACCTGGGGTCTGCGCAGGCACCCCACCTGGCGCGACTACCGGGTGACGATCGCGGTCAGCTTCGGCTGGGCGGCCGCGGCCATGACGTTCAACGCGATCACCGGCGCCAACTACGGCTTCCTCAACCGCAAGCCGGCGGTCGGCTCGATCCTCGACGTGCTGGGCCCGTGGCCGTGGTACCTGCTCCCCGAGATCGCCCTGGTGCTCGGCGTGTGGGCGCTGATGACGTGGCCGTGGGTGCGCGCCCGGTCGAGGGCCTAGCTGCTCGACACCTAAACTCTGCGCCCGACGGTGTCGGCGTGGCCCGAGTCGGGTGTGGACGGAGCGAGGAGGCGCGAGTGGGCACGGTCGTGCGGTTCGCCGGCGCACGTCAGGTCGAGGTCGTGGAGGCGGGGGACGAGGCGCTGGCGCCGGGTTCGGTTCGCGTCCGGACGCTCTACTCGGGCATCTCGGCCGGCACCGAGCTGACGGCCTTCCGCGGCACGAACCCTTACCTCACGCGGATCTGGGACGAGGAGCGACGGCTGTTCGTGGCCGGGACCGAGGCGACGAGCTACCCACTGGCCGGCTGGGGGTACTCCGAAGTCGGCGTGGTGACCGAGGTGTCCGCCGACGTGCTGGGGCGGCCCGGGGTGCCGGCGGTCGACGACGTGGTCTGGGGAATCTGGGGCCACCGCAGCGAAGCCGTCCTGCCGGCGTCCAAACTGGACGATCACGTCGTGCCGGCGGGACTGGACCCGCTGGCGGCCACGTTCGCCCGGGTGGGCTCGGTCGCGCTCAACGCGGTGCTGGCTGCGGACGTGAACCTGGGGGAGACCGCGGTGGTGTTAGGTCAGGGCGTGATCGGGCTGCTAGCCACCCGGCTGGCGACCCTGAGCGGGGCGCGGGTCATCGCCTGCGACGCGATCCCGGTCCGGCTGGCGAAGGCGGTCGAGCTGGGCGCGGTGGCCGCGGTGGACGTCACCACCGCCGACGTGGCCGAGCTCGCCCGCTCGGCGACCGGCGGGCGCGGCGCTGACGTGGCGGTGGAGCTGAGCGGGAGCACCCGCGCGCTGCACGAGGCCATCCGGTCGGTCGGGGTCGGTGGTCGGGTGGTGGCCGCGGGCTTCTACCAGGGTGAGGCCGTCGGGCTGCGGCTGGGCGAGGAGTTCCACCACAACCGCGTCGAGCTGGTCTGCTCGCAGATCGGCGGGCCGCCGCCGAGACTGGCCGGGCGGTGGGACCAGGACCGGATGAACCGCACGTTCCTGCGGCTGGCCGCAGAGGGCGCGGTCGACCCCGTCGGCCTGGTGACCCACCGGGTGCGGGTGGCCGAGGCCGCGGCCGCCTACGAGCTGCTCGACCGGCGCCCGGCCGAGGCGCTGCAGGTCGTGCTGGACTACACGGAGGACTGAGTGCTCACGCTGTCCTGTCAGGAGCAGCTCCTTCCCGGCGAGGACCTCGAGTCCAAATGGGACTTCGCCACCGCCGCCGGCTACGACGCGATCGAGCTGCGCGGCAAGGGCGACCTCGCGCTGCGGCTGCGGTTGCCGCAGCTGCGTCGCGCGGCGGCCAACGGGGTCGTGATGCGCACGGTGTGCGTCGACATGCTCCACTTCTTCGGCGCGTTCGACGCGGACCTACGTGCGGACGCGGTTCGCCAGCTGCGGTCCCAGCTGTCGGTCATCGCCGAGCTCGGCGGCCTGGGCGCGATGACGCCGGCGTCCTACGGCATGTTCTCCCGCCGGTTGCCGCCCTTCGAGCCGCCGCGTGGCGAGGCCGAGGACCGGGAGGTGCTGCTGGCCGGGCTCGCCGAGCTGGGCGAGCACGCCGCCGCCGAGGGCGTGACGCTGTTCCTCGAGCCGCTCAACCGCTACGAGGACCACATGGTCAACCGGCTCGAGCAGGCGGCGGGCTTGATCGACGAGCTCGGGCTGTCCTCCGTGCGCATCGGCGCGGACACGTACCACATGAACATCGAGGAGGACCGGCCCGCCGAGGCTGTCGCGAGGTTCGCCGACTACATCGGACACGTGCAGGTCAGCGACTCCAACCGGCTGCAGCCGGGCGCCGGCCACCTCGACTGGCCCGCGGTGCTGACCGCGCTGGCCACGATCGGCTACACCGGCGACGTCGCGCTGGAGAGCCGGCTGCGCGGCGACCCGGCGGACGCGGTCGCGTCGGTGCCCGCGTTCCTGCGCGCGCAGGCCGGGTTCACCCGCGCCGGGTGATGCCGCGGGCCGCCGCGCCGAACGACTGTGAGTGTCGTGAGCGGCTCAGCCGGTGTCCTGTCGATCGGCCGCCGCCGGGTGGTCCAGGAACTGGATCACCACGAGGACGACGACCAGCAGCGACGCGATCAGCAGCACCGCGAGCCCGCTCGGCCGGTCCAGGAACACGAAGACCAGCACGGCGAGCCCGACGGCCGTCCCGCGCAGCACGCCGCGGTAGATGCGCACCCAGCCGCCGAGCCGGCCCGACCGCGGTCCCGC
>NZ_JBOHGA010000068.1:0-29426 GCF_050699915.1 Actinophytocola sp. | reverse complement strand
GCGATCTCCTGCGCCGCTCGGCGCCATGCGGGGGCCCGGCATGGGCGTGGTGAGCGGGGCGGTCAGCGGGCCAGTGCCTCGTTGACCGCGCGGACCCGCAGCTTCTCCAGCTCCTCGGCCTGCCGGCGGGCGCGGGCGAGGAGCTCCTCCAGCCGTTCGGCCGGCAGGCGCGGCTCGGTGTCGGCCACCTCGCACAACGTCCGCCACCCGGCCGCCTTGCCCTCCACACCGAGCCGCAGCGTCTCGAGCTCGATCACCCGGCTCAGCGGCGACCGCTCGACCAGCCGGTTGTTCGGCTTCAGCCGCGCGGCCTTCTCGCCGACCCAGGCGATCACCTTCTTGTACCGCTGGACCGGCACGTCCAGCCGGGCCATCAGCCCCAGCAGCGTCTCCCGGTCCTCGGCGATCTCGCCGGAGAGACGGCCCAGCTCCGGTGCCCAGTCCGCCTCCGCGTCGGCCAGGCGGCGGGCCAAGGCGAGCCCCGCCGTCGACCCGGCCAGGTGGTCGTTCAGGTAGACACCGAGCAGGTCGGCCTTCATCGAAGCACTCCTCAGCCGGGGGTGGTCTCGCCGCCGAGCGCGGCCAGGACCTCTCCCGTGTAGTAGGACGACAGCTGGTTCGCCGCGAAGAACACGTAGCTCGGTGCGAGCTCGTCGGGGTCGGCCGGCCGGCCGTAGGGGACCTGTTGACCGAACGACTCGACCCGCTCCGCCGGGAACGTCGCCGGGATGAGCGGTGTCCACACCGGACCCGGCGCGACGCAGTTGACCCGGATCCCGCGGTCGACCAGCGCCTGGGCCATCGCGTAGGTCCAGGCGTGCACCGCGCCCTTGGTGGCCGAGTAGTCGATCAGCGTCTTGTTGCCGCGCAACCCGTTCACCGAGCCGGTGTTGATGATCGCGCCACCCTCGCCCAGGTGATTCAGCGCGGCCGCGGTGACCCGGAAGTAGCTGTGGATGTTCACGTCGAACGTGCGCATCCACTGCTCGTCGGAGATCTCCTCCGGCGAGGAGACCGGCTCCTGCGTGGCCACGTTGTTGACCAGGATGTCCAGTCCGCCCAGCGCGGCGACGGTCCGCTCGACGACGTCGGCGCAGTGCGCACGGGAGGCGAGGTCGCCGGGAACCAGCTCGCACATCCGGCCCTCGGCCCGGACGAGCTCGGCGGTGTGCTTGGCGTCGTCGTGCTCGTCGAGGTAGGCGATCGAGACGTCCGCGCCTTCCTTGGCGAACGCGATCGCGACGGCCCGGCCGATCCCCGAGTCACCGCCGGTGATCAGCGCGCGCCGGTGCCGGAGCAGGTCGCGGCCCTGGTAGCCGCGCATCTCGTCGCGCGGCTCGGGCGTCATCTCGCTGGTCTCGCCCGGCGGGTGCTGGGTCTGCGGGGGTTGGTCGCGATCGGCCATGGCGGCTGGTTACCCGGCATCCACCGGCTCAACCGAGCCTCAGGACGTGGGCAGGGGCCAGGACATGCTGACGGTCGTGCCCTTCTTCGACGGCGAGATCGCGGAGTCCGGGGTGAGGCCGCGGATGAGGTGGAGCCCGCGCCCGCGGGTGCCGGGATCGGCGGGCGGCGGGCGCCACCGGCCGTAGTCGGTGACCGTGACGACGACCCGTCCCTCGGCGTGGTCGCGCACGGCACGCAGGTCGAGCACGCCCCGTACCTGTCCCTCGTAGGCGTGCTCGACTGTGTTGGCCATGGCCTCGTAGGTGGCGAGCGTCAGCGCCTCGCAGTCCTCCGTGGTGAGCCCGACCCGCTCGGCCCAGTCGGAAAGGGTATGGCGCAGCCCGGTGAGCCGGCCGGCGACGGCCGGAACCCGGACATGCAAGTCGCCCTCCTGGACGTCGTCGAGCTCCTGCAGCCCCTGGTTCACGTCAACCCCCGTCGAGCGCCTGGTCCCGCGTGGGATGGACGGAGAACTCCTCGGCGATGCCGGTCAGCTCCATCGGGCGTAGCGTCGCGTTGCCCGTGGCCACCAGCCGGAAGCTCGTCCGGTCCCCGGCCTGCTGGTTGCCGCCGATCAGCACGCTCATGCCCGCCGAGGCAAGGAAGGTGACCCCGCTCAGGTCCACCACCAGTACCTTCGGCCCCCGCTCGAGAGCGCCCTTGATCGACTCCTCCAGTCCCGGCGCGGTGCCCATGTCCACCTCGCCGGTCACACCCAACACCACGGCCTCGCCGTGAGTCTCCGCGCGAACCGAGAAGCCTCCCGGCGTCACGTCCTCCAACTCAGCCGGATTCACCGTCTCACCGCCTCGCGGCTAGCAGTCACAAGTCTCATGGCACGCAGGTACCACCTGAGCGCACCCTTCAAACGCGAGACGGCTACCGGCCACTCGCCTACCGGATAGCCGCCGGTCACGGGCGCCAAACCGACCCGGGTGGAAAAGGGTTCAACTTACTCGAATCTCCGTTCGCACCGGGGGAGCGGTGAGTGACGTCGCGGGACTGGAGCCTCATCCTTCCGCGTGACCTCGGGTGAGTCCCGGTTTTCGGGCGGATTCGGCTGGGCAACCCGGCGGCATGGCAGAGCTGCCGGACATCCGAGCACTGTGGCTGGACACCTCGCCCGCGCCGAACCGAGCGGGCGGCGCGGTGCCGGTCGAGGCGGAGATCGTCGTGGTCGGGGCCGGGATCGCCGGGCTGACCACCGCGTACCTGCTGGCCGAGGCGGGCCGCTCGGTGCTGGTGCTGGAGGCGCGTGCGGTGGCCGGCGGGGTGGCCGGGCAGACGACGGCCAGGCTGTCCGCCCAGCACGGGCTGATCTACCACCGGCTGGCCATCCGCAGGGGCCCGGCCGCCGCCGCTCGCTTCGGGGCGAGCCAGCTCGCGGCCCTCGACTGGGTGACGTCGACCGCCCGGGCCCTGGACGTCGACTGCGAGCTGGAGCGGACCGACAGCTACGTCTACACGACCTCATCGGCCCGCCGCACCGCGTTGCGCGCCGAGGCCGCGGCGGCCCGAGCCGCGGGCCTGCCAGCGTCCTATCTGGACAGTGTGGACCTGCCGCTGCCGGTCGCCGGCGCGGTGCGCTTCGCCGACCAGGCCAGGTTCCACCCGCGGCGGTGGCTGCTCGGGCTGGCCGCACGGATCGAGGCGCTCGGCGGCCGGATCATCGAGGGCGTGGGGGTGACCGGCGTGCGGTCCGGGCGCCCGGCGCTGGTGCGGACGACGTCGGGCGTGGTGCGGGCCGGGCAGGTGGTCGTGGCGGCGCTGCTGGCTCACGGGTCGTTCTTCGCCCGGCTGAACCAGCTGCGGGGCCTGGCTCTGGCGGGCCCGCGGCCGGCCGGGCTGACGCTGTCGGGGATGTACCTGGACGCGGACACGCGCCACTCGGTACGACTGGCCCGAGCCGGCGGTGAGGAGATGCTGGTGGTCGGCGGCGAGCACTATCGAGTGGGCGAGGGGGTGGACGTGCGAGCGAGGTACGGGCGGCTCGGTGCCTGGGCCCGCGAGCACCTGGGGCTGACGGACCCGCGCTACCGCTGGTCGGCGCGTGACATGTCCACAGTGGACGGCATGCCACACGTGGGCCGCTACCACCCCGGCAGCCGCAACCTCTGGGTGGCGACGGGCTTCGGCCAGTGGGGCATGACCGGCGGCACCGCGGCGGGCCTGCTGCTGCGCGACCTGGTACTGGGTCGCCCGAACGAGCTGGCGCCGCTGTACGAGCCGACTCGCCTTCCGCCGCCCCGAGTGCGCACCGATCACCTACGCGCATCGGCGAACCTGGCGAACTTTCCCGGCTAGGTCTCCGCGCCGGAGCTCAACCGCCGGCGCATCGCTACGCGGGGCCACGCGTCCAGGCCCTTCGCGGCCTCGGCGGCGCGGATCGACCGCAGCCCGGCGGTGAGCTGGTCGACCGGCAGCACCTCGAACCCCAGCCGCGCGTAGTACGGCCCGTTCCACGGCACCCCCGCGAACGTGGTCAGGCTCAGCGCCGCCAGCCCATGCGCCACCGCCCACTCGCGCGCCACCTCGATGAGCCGCCGCCCGATGCCGCGGCGCGCGTACGGCGGCACCACCGACACCTGCTCGATGTGCGCCTCTCCGTCCACGACCGCCACCAGCAGGTACGCCACCGGCCGGTCGTCGGGGTCGGCGTACACCCACGCCCGGCCGTCGGCCTGGAACTGCGCCAGCTCCTCGACCGCGAGCGGCTCGTCGTCGGCGACCGCCGCCATGCCGATGTCGCGGAACGGCGTCCCGGCGGCCCGCTCCACCTCACGCAGCCGCGGCAGGTCCTCGGGTCGTGCCTCGCGAATCACCACACCAGTCTTACGCGCCCAGCGAGATCCAGTCCGCGCGCAACGCCAGCATCGTCTCCAGCGGCGCGCGGCCGAACTCGCCCGCGCCGGCCCGGAGCGCCCGGTCCCAGACCAGCACCCGCGCCGCCTTCGCGACCCGGCACGCCAGCTCGACCTCCGCGACCAGCGACGCGCGCGGCGCCAGGTCGGTGAACGGCTCGAGGTACGCGTCCCGCGCCCGCGTCACCACCGGATCGGTCGCGGTCAGACCGTGCTGGTAGTTCAGGAAGCCCAGCGCCATCAGCATCGACGCGAACGGGTGCGCCACGACCGCGTCGCCCCAGTCGTAGAACTTCGTGCCCATCGCGAAGATGTTGTCCGCGTGCAGGTCGTTGTGGTCGAGGCTCGCCGGCACCGGCGACTCGGCCAGCCGCGCGCACCACTCGACGAACTCCCCGCGCAGCCCGGCGACCCGGTCCAGCGCCGCGCGATCCGCCGGTTCCCCGCACGTCGCCCGGCTGCGCTCGGCCACCACCATGGCCTCGTCGAAGCGGGCGGGCATCGCGGCGGGGCGCATGTCCGCCAGCCCGAACTCGAGCAAAGTGTCCACATGCGACGCGAGGTCGCGCTGCAGCTGCCCGTACCGGGGCAGGAACTCGGCGAACTCGTCGAACGCGTCGGCCGCGAGCGTCGGGCCGCCGTCCGGTAGCAGCACCCAGCCGCGCGCCACGTCGACCGCGATCGGCTCCAGCACCCGGTCCGGCACCACGGAGCCGAGCAGCTCGTACAGCGCCACCTCGAACGCCGTCTCCGGACCGGGAGCCTTGAGCCACACCGCGCCGCGGGTCGTCGGCGCGGTCAGGACCGTGCTCCACGCGTACAGGTGCGGCTGGCTCACCGCACCGGTCCGCGCGGCGCCGGCCGCGGCGAGCCGGTCGTCCAGCCAGGTGACCGCCTCCTCGCGCCATACCTGGCTGGACCACACCGCCGGCCCGTGCGTCATCAGCCGATCGTCAGGATGTCGTCGGGCATGCCGGGCATGTCGACGTCGAGCCAGATCGTGCGCCAGTTCGGCACCTCGTGGTACCGGCGCAGCTCGGCCAGGCCGCTGAGCCAGCCGGACCAGCTCGCGTAGGGCGGCTCGCCCTCGAACCCGCTCTGCACGATGGTGAGCCGGGTCCGGCCCGCGGCACCCTCGAGCTCCCACGCGGTGACCAGCTCCGGCCAGGCCATCGTGACCTTGCGCGCGGGCTCCAGCTCGACGAGCTTCGCGATGTCGCCGCCGTCGAAGCCGCCCATCGCCCAGCGGCCGCCGACGTGCGGCTCGACCTCGACACGCGCGCCGAACCAGCGCGCGAAGACCTCCGGGTCCAGCAGCGACTCGTAGATCGCCTCCGGCGAGGCCGCGATGTCGACCTGTGCGCGCATCTCGCTCGTGGTGAAGTCGCACTTCGGTGCCGGCTCGCGGCCCTCGAGATAGTCGACGAGGCCGGCGAGCGCCAGCGACCAGAACGTCATCAGCGCGGCGAGGCCCTCCTCGCGCACCGCGGCCTCGTACTCCGGCACGTGGCTCTGCGTCAGCTCGACGACCGTGGCGGCGGCGCGCTCGTTCTCCGGCCGCAGGGTGATCTCCGTCGTGGTGACCTCGCCGCCGACCGTCCACTCCAGACGCAACGTTCGGTCGTCGGCGTGCAGCACCCGCTGCCGCGGCTCGGCGCCGTCGGGCGTGTAGCGACCCCAGAACTCGAACCGGTGCGGCAGGTCGACCTCGGCGTGCTCGGCGAGCCAGACGCGCAGGGCACGCGCGTCGGTCAGCGCGCCGTGCACGGTCTCCAGCGGCGCGTCCACGCGGGCACGCAGGCGGATGGTCTCGGTCATGGCGTCTCCTTCGGGTAAGTCGGGTAGCAGGCGAGCGCGAGTCGGAAGGCGTCGCCCTCGGCGCCGCCGTAGCGGGTGAACAGGTCCTGGAGGGTGTCGCGCAGGTCGTCGAGGAACTCCTGGCGGCGGTGCGGGGCGACCCGGATCTCGCCGGACACCCCGATGGACGGCAGGTCGTCGGCGAGCCCCGCGCCCGCCGTCTGGTCGAGTGCGGCCACCTCGCCCTGCACCTCCTCCATGAGATCGAGCAGGTAGCCGAGGCTGAGCTGGTCACGCGTGCGCCGGGTGCCGATGCGACCGACCAGCCGGGGCGAGAGCCAGTACGCGTGCGCGGTGGCCTGGTAGAGACCCTCGTGGATGCCGCGCACCCGCCGCTCGGCGACCTGACGCACCAGGCCGGCCTCGACCAGGCGTTTCACGTGGTAGTAGACCCGCTGCGGCGTCTGGTCCAGCTCGGCGGCGACCTCGGTGCACGACCGCGGCTCGGCGAGCCTGCGCAGCACCTCGACACGGGCCGGCTTGAGCAGCGCCTCGGCCTGCTCGATGTCGTCCAGATACAGTACGTCCCTCACGAGAGGACAGTTTTGTACGTAAAGTGGAATTTTGTCAATAGGTCGGGCGGTGCGGACATGGGAGAGCGGCGGCCGCCGTGGCGACCGCCGCTCGTCCGTGTTCAGCTCAGTAGATCTTCTTCATCTCGCCGCGCGCCTGGAAGCCGTTGGCCCACATGGAGTTGACCCGGCCGACCTCGTCGGCGTTCGGGTGCGCGTTGGTGCACGACGGGCCGGGGCCGCCGCCGGACATGAGCTCCGAGCACGGGCCCTGGTAGTGGTCGGGCAGGCCGAGCACGTGCCCGGTCTCGTGCGCGGTGATCCGGACCGGGGCGTACTGCCCCATCTGCGTGTAGTCCAGGAAGATGTAGCCACTTCCGTGACCGTCGGTGTAGGCGTACGAGCCGCGCGGGTCGTTGCCCTCGTAGAAGTCCAGCGTCGCGCACGAGGGGTTCTCGACGAGCTGGACGTTGCTGGCGGCCGAGTTCCAGTTCGCGACGCCCTGGGCGATCTGGTTCTGGTAGCTCGGCGCACCGGAGTCGTCGTAGCACACCGTCGTGGCGGCGGCGTGGACGTCGCCGGTGGTGGCGGTTTCGGCGGCGGCCTGTCCGGCGGTCAGTGGCGCGACTAGCAACGCGGCCCCGACGCGACGGACCCCGGTGGAAAGATGCACTGAACTGCATATGGTCCTCAGTGGACGTATGCGAAGGTGGGGCGGCCGGCGCGGACCGCCCCACCTTCACGTTCGAGCGGAAATCGTTCGAGCGAAGCTCAGAAACCGGCCGTGATCCGGGTGAACTCCCAGTCCGGCTGTGCGATTCCGCTGCAGTGGGACACCACGCCGCCGCCCGGGCAGCCGCGGTCGCGGTTCACCGACCAGAACGCGAGCCGCGCGAGGCCGCGACCCTTGGCCCAGTCACGGATCTGCGTCCAGGTGGCCACCGACGTCATCTCCTGCTGGTCGGACAGGCCGTTCATGCCGGAGATGCCCATGTGCGAGTAGGCCTGCGCGTCGGTCCAGCCGAAGCTCGACTTCAGCTTGTTCTTCAGACCCTCGGCCGCGTTGATCGTGTCCTGGCCGATGTTCCCGCTGCCGAAGTCGAACGGCATGATCGTGAACACGTCGATGTTGGCCTGGATGGCCGCCGCGCGCTCGATCAGCTGGTTGCCGAAGAAGTTCGGGCCACTGGTCGTCGTGCCGAACGTGACGATCGTCTGGATGCCCGGGTTGTTCTGCTTGACGATCTTCAGCGCGTCGAGGATCCGGTTGCGCACGGTGTCGTTCTCGAACTCGTCGGAGTTCTCGATGTCGATGTCGATCGCCTTCAGGTTGTAGGCGTTGATCACCTGCTGGTAGGCGCCGGCCAGAGCCTGCGGCGTAGCGCAGTTCGGGCCGAGCTTGTTGCCGCTCCAGCCACCGAACGACGGCACGATGTCACCGCCGGCCGCCCGGATCGCGTTGATCGTCTGCTGGTCGACGCCGCCGGTCAGCGGGCGGGTCGAGTCCCACGCCGGCGAGCAGCCGCCGCCGGAGAGCACGAACGCCATCGTGAACCAGCGAATGCCGGTCGCCGACATCACCGGGCCGGGCGCGGGTGGGTTGCCCCAGCCCATGTACAGGTACGGCGCGCCGCGGCCACCGGCCGGCTGGGTGCAGCCGGTCGTCGTGCCGGTGACGGCTCCGCTGCGGGCCGACTCGCCGGCGCCGTTGTAGGCGGCGACGGTGTAGCTGTGCGTCGTGCACGTGCCGAGGCCGGAGATCGTCGCGCTGGTGCCGGTGACGGTGGCGCGCACGGTTGAGCCCTCGTAGACGCGGTAGCCGGTGACCGTGCCGCCGGAAGCGTTCCACGCCAACGAGATCGACGAGTTGTTCGAGCCGGTCACCCGCGGGTTCGACGGCGTCGACGGCGCGCCCGGGTTGCCCCCGCCGCCGTCGCAGGGATCACCGTTGAACCGGCAGTTCTGGATGCCCGAGACGTTGCCCGGGCTGCCGTTGAAGCCGAAGGTCGTGGAGGTGCCGGGGGCCAAGGTCGGCGCCCAGCTGGGGTTGCGGAACGCGTGGTGCTGGCCCGAGCTGGTGCGTTGGGCGTCCCACGAGCTGGTGATCGAGTAGCCGGCCGGCAGGTCGAACTCGATGGTCCAACCGTTGACCGGGCCGGCGGAGGCGTTGGCGACGGTGACCTTGCCCTCGAACCCGGTGCCCCAGTCGGACACCTTGGTGAAGGTCGCGGTCAGCCCGGGCGCGGCGGCCGCCGGCACCACGCTCAGGCCGAGGAACATCGTGGCGATCGCGGTCAGGACCACCAGGACACGTCTTCGTATCGTGGACATCGTTCTCCTCGCGCAGGGTTGGCAGGGACCCCGTGAACATCCACCTCGTACCGAGAAGTGTGGTCTAGACCAGCTCGTACCACAAGGTCTGGACCAGTCAGGGAGTGCGCGCGACGACCTCCACGGTCACCAGGACGGCGACGGCCTCGATGGCGAGCAGCGAGATGAGCACGACGAGCTGCGTGACGCCGGCCTCGATCGGGTCGCCGCCACCGAGCAGCACGCCGACGAACGCGCCGGGCAGCGTGACGAGCCCGACCGTGCGGGTCTGGTCGAGCACCGGCACGAGGGCCTGGTTCGCGGTGGGGCGGGTGATCAGCAGCGCGGCGTCGCGGCCGAGCAGGCCGAGCGCGAGTGCGGCCTCGACCTCGCCGTGCCGGGTGCTCAGCTCGTCACGGGCCCGGCGGCCGGCGAGCGAGGTGGCCATCATCGCGCCGCCGATGAAGATGCCGGCGATCGGGATGATCACGACCGGCCGCGCGGCGACGACCCCGGTGCCGAACAGCAGGGCGAGCACGGGCCCGACCCCCGCGGCGATCGACGTCGCGGCCCCGGGCAGCGCGCGCAGCGTGGCCCGCCACCCGCCCCGCGCGACGCGGCCGGCCGACGTGTACGCCGCGATGCCGAACATCAGCAGCACGAACCCGCCGGTGAGCCAGCCCGACGCGAGCACCGCGGTGATCAGCAGCGAGACCGCGCCGAGCTGCACGACCGCCCGCACCGCCGCCGTGGCCACCGGCCGCCACGCGTCGATGCGCCCGAGCCACACGGTGAGCGCGCCGGCCGCGGTCAGCAGCGCCAGCACTCCGGCGAGCGGCCACCCGGCGACGATGTTCTGGCCGTCCATCGGCACAGCGTGCCACCGGCCGGGCTCACCTCGTGTAGCGCAGCAGGACGGCCGAGCCGTCGAAGGTCCGTGTCTGCACCAGCCGCAGGGAGAACCGGTCCGACTGCGGGAACAGCTGCGGGCCGCCGCCGAGCACGACCGGGTGCACGACGACCTGGTACTCGTCGATCAGGTCCAGGTCGGCGAGCGACTTGGCCAGGCCCGAGCCGCCCGTCAGCTGCAGGTCCTTGCCCGGAGCCGACTTCAGCGCCCGCACCTCGGCCTCGATGTCTCCGGAGATCACGCGGGTGTTCCAGTCCGCCTTCTCCAGCGTCCGCGAGAAGACGATCTTCGGCGTGGCGCGCCAGATCGGCGCGAACGTGAGCGCGTGCCGCTCGGTGGTGTCCTGGTCGGCGGTCGGCCAGTAGCTCGACATCAGCTCCCAGACGCCCCGCCCGTACAGGAAGGTGTCGACCCGGTCGTTCTCCTCGTGCGAGTAGGCCTCGAGCTCGGGGCCGAACGCCGGCCAGTCGAACTCCCCGTTCGGCCCGCTGATGTGGCCGTCGAGCGACGTGTGCACCCAGTAGACGATCTTTCGCATGTCCTGCTCCTCGAACCGTGGCGCCCCGGTGGGCGCCGTCGCGAGCAAGTCGGAGGCTCCCACCGGTTCTCGACACACGTCCGGAAGAAATCTCAGGCGTGCGGACAGGTGTCGCGGTACTCGGAGATCGTCCGGTGTTCCACGGCGCGAGCGGCACCGAGGCCTGCGGGGACGGCCGGGGTCTCGGTCGCCTCCAGCGAGCCGCCACCACCCATCGAGTGGCCGGACACGGCCAGGCGCGATGCGTCGATCCGGTCGTCTGCGAGACCCCGAACGGGCCGCGCGACGCCTCGATGCCGCTCTCGGTCGGGTCCGGCTCGCGCATCGTGGAGTCGGCAGCCCCGCGCCGGACCGGTCCGCGGCCGCCGTCCCGGCCGTACGCTGTGCGTTCGTGACCCCAACCGCCGACGAGATCGTCCGGACGGCCGCGCACTGGATCGGCCGGGGCGTCCGCCTGGACACCCGGACGCTCGCCGGCGAGCTCGGGATCTCGCGCAGCACGCTGTTCCGCCGGGTCGGCAACCGCGAGGACCTGATGGGCGACGCGCTCTGGTACCTCGCCGACCGGACGATGGCGGCCGCGGTCCGCGACTGGGAGCGGGTCAACGGTGCGGCGGTCCGTGGCCCGGACGGCGAGCTGCGCTGCCTCGCGGTGATGCGCCGGTACCGCTCGGCCATCGCCGGCAACGGCGGTTTCCGCCGGCTGCTCGACGAGGAGCCGACCACCTCGATCCGCGTGCTTACCGACCCGCACGGCCGGGTGCAGCCGCGGGTCATGGCCGCCCACGTCGAGCTGCTCCGCCGCGACGTCGACGCGGGCGGGTTCGTGCCGGCCGTCGGGCTGGACAGCTTGGCGTACGCGATAGTCCGGCTCGGCGAGGCGTTCCTGTACTCCGACGTGCTGGCCTCCCGCGCGCCGGACCTGGCCGCCGCCGCCACGTTGTTGGCCGCCCTCGTGGAAGGACGGGTGCCGGCGCACGAGCAGCTCTTGTGAAACACATCACCGTGGTGTTTCATCGAGAGATCGCCCTCAGTGAGGAGGCCCGATGTCGGTCCGCACCACCGAGAGCCAACCGCCGGGACTGCCCGAAACCCTTGACTACCCAGAGGTTCCGGCCGGCGCGATCCTCGCCGGCTCCGCCCGCCGGTTCGGCGACCGGGTGGCCTTCGCGATGGGCGAGGAGTCCCTGACCTACGCTGAGCTCGGCGCGCGGGCAGCCCAGTTCGCCAACGGTCTGCTCGCCTACGGACTGTCCACAAAGGACAGAGTCGCGCTGCGAATGCCGAACTGCCTCGAGTATCCGGTTGCCTACTACGGGATTCTGCTCGCCGGGGCCACGTTCGTGCCGGTCAACCCGCTGCTCCCGGAGCCGGCCGCGGCCGCGCAGATCGACGACGCCGGCGCGAAGCTGACCGTGACCGCCGCCGACGTGCCGGGCATCTGCGCGGGCCAGCCGACCAACGCGCCCGAGGTCGAGATCGACGTCCACCGCGACCTCGCCCACCTCGCGTACACCGGCGGCACGACCGGCGTGTCCAAGGGTGTTCGGTTGCCACACCGCAACGTCGTGGTCAACACGCTGCAGTACGCCTGCTGGAACTCGGGTTCGGTGCCGGCGCTGGACTCCCGCGGCGGGCTGGTGCTCGAGCAGGTGGGTGCCGAGTCGGAGTATCCGGTGCGGCACGGCACCGCGGTCGCGATCAACCTGACGCCGTGGTTCCACGCGATGGGCACGATCGCCGGGCTGAACGCGCTGCTGCTCACCGGGTACTCGGCGACGCTGCACGGCCGGCTCGACCCGGCCCGCTACCTCGCGGACGCGCAACGCCTGCGGGTCACCTCGATCGGCGGCGCGCCGGCGCTGTTCGCCGCGCTGCTGGCCTGCCCGAACATCCACACGACGGACTTGACGACGGTGCGCGGGATCTCCTCGGGCGCGGCGCCGATGCCGCTCGAGATGATCAAGCGGCTGCGGGAGCTGGCCCCGGACGCGACGGTGAGCGAGGGCTACGGGCTGACCGAGGTCACCATGGGCGCGACCGTGGGGCCCGCGCATCGATCGGGCGTGCGCAAGGCGGGCACGGTCGGCGTGCCGGTGTTCGACACACAGGTGCGCATCGACGGCGCGGCCGGGCCGGGGGAGCGAGGCGAGGTGTGCGTGCGCGGCCCGCAGGTGATGGCCGGCTACCACAACCGTCCACAGGCGACGGCCGAGGTGCTCGTCGACGGCTGGCTGCACACGGGCGACATCGGCGCGCTCGACGCGGACGGCTATCTGTCCATCGTGGACCGTATGAAGGACATGCTGCTGTACAAGGGGTACAACGTCTACCCGCGAGAGCTGGAGGAGCTGCTGGCCGCGCAGCCGGGCGTGCTGGCGGCGGCCGTGGTCGGCAAGCCGGACGACGCGGTGGGCGAGCTGCCGGTGGCGTTCGTGGTGGCGGGCGCGCCGTCGGTGTCCGCGGCGGGGCTGATGTCCGCGGTGAACGAGCAGGTGGTGCCGTACAAGCAGCTGCGTGACGTGTACCTGGTCGACTCGATCCCGGTGTCCGCGGCGGGCAAGGTGCTCAAGCGCGAGCTGCGGGGCCGGTTGTCGTGACCGCCGTGCCGGTGCTGCGGCCGGGATGCCGAGCTGCGCCGGCTGGCCGGACTGGTGTCCGCCGCGCGGTCGGGTGCGGGTGGCTGTCTCGTGCTGCGCGGCGAGACGGGGATGGGCAAGACCGCGCCGCTCGCCGCGCTCGACCGGTTGCTGCCGGGGCTGGACCTGACCGGCGTGCGAGTAGGTTCACGGCATGGAGTACCGCACCCTGGGCAGCACCGGCACCGCCGTGTCCGTGCAGTGTCTCGGCACCATGACGTTCGGGCACGAGAGTGACGAGGAGACCTCCCACGCGCAGCTCGACCGGTTCATCGAGCGCGGCGGGAACTTCGTCGACACCGCCGACGTGTACACGGCCGGGCGCTCCGAGGAGATCATCGGCCGGTGGCTCGCGCGGCGGGGCGGCGTGCGGGATCGCCTGGTCATCGCCACCAAGGGGCGCTTCCCGATGGGCGACGGGCCCAACGACGCCGGGCTGTCGCGCAGCCACCTCAGCCGCGCGCTCGACGCCAGCCTGAACCGCCTCGGCATCGACACCGTCGACCTCTACCAGGCCCACGCCTGGGACCCGCTGACCCCGATCGAGGAGACGCTCGCCTTCCTCGACGACGCCGCGCGAGCCGGCAAGATCCGCTACGCCGGCGTCAGCAACTTCGTCGGCTGGCAGCTACAGAAGGCCGCGCTGCTGGCCGGCGACTCGGCGCCGATCGTCAGCCTGCAGCCGCAGTACAACCTGCTCGTCCGGGACATCGAGCTCGAGCTGGTCGACGTCTGCGTCAACGAGGGCATCGGGATCCTGCCGTGGTCCCCGCTCGCCGGCGGCTGGCTGACCGGCAAGTACTCCCGCGACACCCGCCCGGCCGGCGCGACCCGCCTCGGCGAGGACCCGGAGCGCGGGATGGAAGCGTACGGTCCGCGCAGCGAGCAGGAACGCACGTGGCGCGTGATAGACGCGGTCCGCGAGGTGGCGCAGGCCCGCGGCGTGCCGATGTCGCGGGTGGCGCTCGCCTGGGTCGCCGACCGCCCGGGCGTCACGTCGGTGATCCTCGGCGCCCGCACACTGTCCCAACTGGACGACAACCTCGGCGCCGCGGACCTGCACCTCACCGAGAAGGAGACCGACCTGCTCACCGAGGTCAGCAGGCCACTGGTCGCCGACTATCCATACGGCGCCCCGGGCGTGGACCAGCGCTCCCGCCAGCTCGGCTAGGTCAGGCCGGGCAGTTGTGGTAGGCCCGCACCGACCACGAGGAGCCACGCGCCAGCACCCACGTCTCGAGGGTCCACGGCTCCGGCGCCGACCGGCCCGCGAGCACCACCGTGCCCCGGCTGGTCACGATCGCGGCGTCGCCGAACACGCGCACGTCGACCACCTCGTGCAGCGCCCGGCAGCCTCGCAGCGGGCCGGCGAACATCTCCCGCATCGTGTCTCGCACGGCCGCCCGGCCCACCAGGTACGCCCCCCGGCAGTGTGGCGATCGCGTCCTCGGCGTACCAGGCCACGAAGGCGTCCGGGTCGTTCGCCGTCCACGCCGCGTACACGTCGTCGATCACCGCTCGCAAGGCGGTCTCGTCCCGCGTCGTCTGGCCGGTCATGTCAGGTGGGCCTTCCGCGGGACCTGAGGGAGTCGCGCCACCGGAACACCACGAACAGCAGCCGAAGGCCCAGCAGCGCGCTGATCACGAGCAGGTTGTACCCGAACAGCTGGTTGAGCGTCAGGTCCGGCAGCACCCGCGGCCCACTCGTGCTGGCGAGCAACAACACCGCCATGATGCCCGTCGCCGTGCCGGTGAACGCCAGCAGCACCTCGTGCAGCATCGAGGTGACCATCGCCCGGTCCCGCTCGTCGGCGAGCAGTCGGACGTTGACCGACAGGCGACCCCGCTCCAGCGCCGAGGTGACCCGGTCCACCCGCTGCGGCAGCCGGCGCAGGACCGGGAGCAGGGCCATCAGCTCGTCGACCGCCGCGGTGCGTACCGAGTCCGGCCGCAGCCGCTCGCCGACCAGTGCGGTGGCGAACGCCCGCGACTCGGCCAGGATGTCGAACCCGGGGGAGATCAGCCCGAGCGTGCCCTCCATGGTCGCCAGCGCCCGGAACACCGCAGCGATCGGCGGCGGGATCGACAGCCGGAAGTCGGTCACCACGCGGAACAGGTCGGCGAACATGTCGAGGTCCGGCCCCTGCCCGTGCGCGACGTGCTTCGCCACCAGCCCGCCGAGCGCGCGCTCCAGCCGCTGCTCGTCGATCTCGTCCGGCCGGTCGACGATCTCCAGCAGCCCGTCGCGCAGCGCCGCCGAGTCTCCGCGGTCCACCGCGGCCAGCACGTCCCGCAACCCGTTGCGCAGGCCCGCGTCCAGCCGGCCGACCGAGCCGAAGTCCAGCAACCCCAACGTCCCGTCGGACAGCAGCAGCACGTTGCCCGGGTGCGGGTCGGCGTGGAACACCCCGTGCAGCAGCACCTGCCGCAGCAGACAGTCCAGCAGCGACCGGGCGAGCTCACCGCGCCGCGCCGCCTCGACCGCGGCGATCGCGCCGCGTACCGGTGCGCCGTGCAGCCGGCGCAGCACCAGCACCCGTTCGCCGGACAGTTCCATGTGGACGTCCGGCACATCGACCGAAGAGCCCGGCGACGCGGCACGCACCGCGGCGATGTTGCGGGCCTCGACCCGGAAGTCGAGCTCCTCGACGAGCGCGGCGGCGAAGCCCTCGGCCAGGTCGACCACGCCGAGCGAGCGAGCCCACCGCGCGCGCAGTTCCAGCGACCGCGCCACCCGGTGGACGATGTCCAGGTCGCGCTCCACGATCCGGTCGACTCCCGGCCTGCGCACCTTCACCACGACGTCCTCGCCGCTGTGCAGCCGCGCCGCGTACACCTGCGCGATCGACGCGGTGCCGAGCGGCTCGCGGTCGAACGTCGCGAAGACCTCCTCGAGCGGCCGGCCGAGCTCCTCGACCAGGTCGCGCTCGATCGCCTCTGGGTCGACCGGCGCGACCTGGTCCTGCAGGTGGGACAGCTCGTCGACGAACACCGGCGGCAGCAGGTCCGGGCGCGTTGACAGCACCTGACCGAGCTTGACGAACGTCACCCCGCCGTCCTCGAGCGCGCGGCGCAGCGACCGGGCGAGCACCGCCTGGCGCTCGTCGCCGCCGCGCCCGACCAGATACCGGCCGATGCCGTGGCGCATCGCGATGCGGCTGACCTGTGAGTACCGCCGCGCGCGGACGAAGCGGCGGCGCAGCGACCGGAACCGGCCGACCACGCCGAGCCCGCTGCCGCCGGGAACGGCCATCTCGGCGAGGAACAGGAACGTCAGGGTGGCGAGGAACGCGCTGCCCGCGATCGGGATGAGCAGCCCGACGAACGCGCCGGCGGACCCGTGCACGACCGGGTTCAGCGACAGCATCACCCGCCCGGCCACCAACCAGCCGACGAAGGCGCCGACGAGCGCGCGCACGGTGCCGATCCGCACGCCGAGCACCCGCCGCGCGGCCACCACGACCGGCCAGAGGATGAGGACGTAGATGGGCAGGCTGAGCAGGGTCAACAGCACGGTGGTCATCACCGGACATGGAAGCACAGCTCCCTGACTACGGTGGCGGGCATGGCTGAGGACACGTTCAGGTCGGTCCGGATCGAGCGAACGGCGGTCGGGCGGTACACGGTACACAACGCGCGCGGCGGCACGCTCCCGGTCGGCGGCGACGACTTCTCCCCGGTCGAGCTGCTGCTGGCCGCGATCGGCACCTGCACCGCGATCGACACCGACGTGGTCACCAGCCGCCGCGCCGAGCCGGACTCCTTCACCGTGACCGTCACCGGCGACAAGATCTCCGACCGGGAGACCGGCAGCCGGCTGGAGAACCTGGCAGTGACGTTCGAGGTGCGCTTCCCCGAGGGCGACGCCGGCGACTCGGCTAGGACCGTGCTGCCCCGCACGGTCGCGCTCTCCCACGACAAGCACTGCACCGTGAGCCGCACCGTGGAGCGCGGTACGCCCATCACGCCGCGGATCACCTAGCATCCCGACACGTCGCGTTCACCGGCCTGCGCCCCGAGACGCTCGCCGGCACCGACTGGTACACCACGCGCCCTCCGTCCGAAGAGGACGGTAGCTTCCCCTGGCGTGGCTGGCGGGCCGTGCTCGACGGTTCACCCGACGGAGACCTGCTGGGTGCTGGAGCTGCTCATTACCGCACCCGCGGCTCGCTCCTGACCGCTTCCACCGACCGTGCGGCGGCCCCGGCGGACGCGCGCCGCTGGTGGCGCCCCCTCGCCCTCCCGGTCCGGCTGGTGATCTTAGCCGCCACCGACCTGCGTGAACGCGAAACAAGCAACCAGGCAAGACACATCGGGTGTCTATATGACTGGAGCGGCAGCCGGTGAGGTGTTGCCGCAGGCTTGTTGGAGGGCAGATGAGCCACGAGAGGGCCCGCGCACGTGTCGCGGGCCTGGTCGCCGTGTCGGTCGCCGCGAGCGCGGTGGCGCTCGGCGGGTCGGCCGGGGCGACGCAGGAGGCGTCATCGGGGGCGGCACCAGCGCCGGCTCTTGGCGCGACGGTCACCCTGCTGACCGGCGACCGGGTCACCCTGGGCGGTCCGGACGGCGCGGTCGTGCGCGCGGCGAAGGGCCGCGAGCGCATCGGGTTCGTGCGCCGCGTCGACGAGCGGGGCCACGTGCACGTCATCCCGCGGGACGCCGTCACGTCGGTGTCCTCCGGCCGGCTGGACCCGCGCCTGTTCGACGTCTCCGAGCTGGCCCGCACCGGCTACGGCGACGCGAAGCGCGCGGACCTGCCGCTGATCGTCGACTACCCAGGCGCCACCCCGCGCACGGCCGGCACCGAGGTGGTGCGCGAGCTCCCCGCGGTCGGCGCCGTCGCGGTCCGGGCGAACAAGGACGCCACGTTCTGGGCCCGGACGAGGACCGCGGCGAAGCGGATCTGGCTCGACGGCCCGGTGCGCGCCAGCCTGGACCACAGCGTGCCGCAGATCGGCGCCCCGCAGGCTTGGGCGGCCGGCCACACCGGCGAGGGCACCACGGTCGCGGTGCTGGACACGGGCATCGACGCGACGCATCCGGACCTCGCCGACGCGGTCACCGAGGCCCGTGACTTCTCCGAGAGCGAGAGCGGCACCGACGACCTCGTCGGCCACGGCACGCACGTGGCGTCGATCATCACCGGCGCCGGCGGGAAGTACACCGGTGTCGCGCCGGACGCGAAGCTGCTCAACGGCAAGGTCCTCGACGACTCCGGCAGCGGCTCCGAGTCGGGCATCATCGCCGGCATGGAGTGGGCCGCGGCGAGCGGCGCAGACGTGGTCAACATGAGCCTCGGCAGCGATCTGCCCAGCGACGGCACGGATCCGATGTCGCTCGCGGTCAACCGGCTGACCGAACAGACCGGTTCGCTGTTCGTGGTCGCCGCCGGCAACAACGGCCCCGGCTCCGAGTCGATCGGGAGCCCGGCCGCCGCGGACGCGGCGCTTACCGTGGGCGCGGTCGACCGCGAGGACCAGCTGGCCGAGTTCTCCAGCCGCGGCCCGCGCTGGGTGGACGGCGCGATCAAGCCGGACATCACCGCGCCGGGCGTGGACATCGTCGCCGCGAAGGCGGCCAACGGCCAGATCGGCGAGCCGGTCGAGGACGGCTACGTGTCGCTGTCCGGCACCTCGATGGCCGCGCCGCACGTGGCCGGCTCGGCGGCGATCGTCGCCGGGCAGCATCCCGAGTGGACGGTCGACCGGCTCAAGTCGACACTGATGGCGAGCGCGAAGCCGAACGCCGACCTGTCGGTCTTCGAGCAGGGCGCGGGTAGGGTCGACGTCGCCGCGGCCGTGGAGAGCACGGTGTCCGCGTCGCCGGCGAGCATCAGCGCGGGGACCGCGCAGTGGCCGCACGCCGACGACGAGCCGATCGCGAAGACGTTGGCCTACACCAACTCCGGCGCCGAGCCGATCACCCTGGACCTCGCGACGGACGTCCGCGACCCGGGCGGCGACCCCGCCCCCGCGGGAATGTTCACGGTCGAGCCGAGCCGGGTCACCGTGCCGGCCGGCGGCCGGGCGGAGGTCACGCTCACCATCGACACCACCGTGTCGGCGCCCGACGGGACCTACGACGGTGTGGTCACCGCGACCGCCGGCGACGTCGCCGTGCGTACCCCGATCACGGTGAACCGGGAGGTGGAGAGCTACGACGTCACCATCAAGACCCTCGACCACGACGGCAGGCCGACCCCGGAGTACGGCGTGCGGCTCGTCGACGTGGCCGACCCCCAGGCGTACCTGCCCTACGACGAGTCGGGCACGGTCGTCGCCCGACTGCCCAAGGGGCGGTACTACTTCGAGGCCGGCGTGCAGACCCTGCGCGGCGACGAGTACCTGTTGACCGAGAAGATCGAGCCCGCGTTCGTCGTCCGCGGCGACTCCGAGTTGGTCGTCGACGCCCGCCAGGGCCGCGAGCTCGACTTCCGCGTGGACGAGCCGACCGCGAAGGAGGCGTTCGGCGACGTGTCGTACACGCTGCGGACCGACTGGGGCGTGACCGGCACGGCGCTGCTCGGCGCCGACTTCGAGACCTACTTCACCACGCCGTCGAAGACCTCGGCGGGCGAGCGGTTCGAGTTCGGCGCCGCGGCACAGCTGGCCGAGCCCGACGGGACCGACACGTTCCCCGGCTTCGAAGGCAGTCCGTACCTGTACCACCTGCGGTGGACGCAGGACGGGCGCGTGCCGGCGAAGCTGGCCCGGACGTTCCACGACCGCCGGCTCGCGAGGGTCGAGTCGGTGCACGGGTTCGGCACGCCCGGGCTGATCGGCGTCCGCAACGACGTCGTGACCGGGCCGCTGCCGTTCTCGCTCACCGAGTACTACACGCCGGACGAGCCGTTCTTCGACTACTTCTACGACGCGGTCAGCCAGCAGGACGAGTTCGACGTCTTCCTCACGGACGCGTCCGAGCGGGTGTACCGCAAGGGCACGGTGACTCACGTCGAGTGGAACACCGGGGTGTTCGGGCCGGCGTTCCCGGTCTCGGACTTCGGCCCGCAGGTGGCGCGGCTGGGCGACGAGCTGGACGTGGCCGTGCCGCTGTTCACCGACCAGGATCCGAAACACTTCGGCTCCGCCGCGGCCACCGGCACGACCGAGCTGTTGCGCGACGGCGAGGTCGTCGGCGAGGAGCCGCGGCCGGGTGGCGGCCGGTTCGTGCTACCGCCGGAGGAGGCGACCTACACGCTGCGCACGACCGCCGACCGGACGCCCGGCGCTCGACTGTCCACAAAGGTGAGTGCGGAGTGGACGTTCCGGTCCGGCACCGTGGCGGGTGAGGAGCCGGCGGCCGTGCCGCTGCTCGCGGTCCGGTTCGCGCCGGACCTGGACGGCACGAACGCCGCCCCGGCGGGCGAGCGGTTCCGGATCCCGGTCTACGTCCAGCGGGTCGGTTCGGCGAAGCCGGGCCGGGTCGACACGCCGCGAGTCGAGATCTCCTACGACGACGGCAAGTCCTGGGCCCGGGTGCCGGTGCGCGAGCACGGCGACCGGTGGGTCGCGGTCGCGGACCATCCGGCCGGCGCGGAGTTCGCCGCGCTGCGCTCGTCGGTGTCCGATGTGGACGGGCATACCGCGACGCAGACGATCCTGCGCGCGTACGCCCTGAGGTGACCGTGCGGGGGCGGAGCCGGACCCCCGGCTTCGCCCCCGCCGCGCTCACCAGGCCAGGGCGGTGACCACGAGCCGGCGGAACGTCCTGGGGTTGCGGTCGATGCGGCCCACCCGCGCGTGCTGCGTGGAGAGGTTGTTCCAGATGATCACGTCACCCACCTCGTAGTGGTGGGTGTAGACGTTGTCGTCGGCGTACAACACGGCGAAGATGCTCTGCAGGAGCTCCTCGCCCTCCGCCGAGTCCGGCCCCAGCTCGTCGAAGTGGCTCGTGTTGAACTCGCTGACGAACAAGGCCTGCTCGCCGGTGTGCGGGACGTCGATGACCGCCGGGTGTACGGCGGTCTTCAGCCGCACGCCATCCGGCGGCTCCGGGTGGTCGGCGATCCGGTACCGGCTCGGGTCGTGGTCCTCGATCGCCGCGGTGACGTTGAACGTGTTGAAGCCGTGGAGATCGGCCACAGTCTTGCGGACGTCGTCGGGCAGCTGCTGGTACGCGCGCACGGTGTCCGCGAAGGCGGTCGGCGGCGAGGTCGGCGAGACCTCCATCGCGTAGAGGCAGGTGCCGGGCGCGACGTGCTCGCCGTAGGAGCCGTCGTTGTGGAACAGCAGCCGCCTGGTGCCGGCGATGTTGTGCTCCTCCTCGACGACGTTCGACATGTACTCGAACGTCTCGCCCGAGGGGAACCGGTGCAGCTCGCCCAGCGTGGTGACCAGCCGGTCCTGCTCCGAGTCCGAAAGGGACTGTCCGCGGATGAGGACCAGGCCGCTGTCGAAGGCGTCCCGGAGTTGTCCCGTTCCTTCCGCTGTGTCCAGATCCGCGATCGAGAAGTCGTGGAGCACAACCCCGAAGTGGTCCGTCAGGGGAGTCGTGCGCATGTCAGGCAACCTCCGTAGGCCGGCGTCGAAGATCGAGAATCCTCGACGCTAGCACAGGATTAGTGCCCCGAGCTGGTGTAGTGGCGGATCTGCCGTGCCCAGAGTCGGTAGGCGCCCGCGAAGAGTACGACGCCGACGAGCGGAGCGGCGATGGCGAGCCAGTAGGGGATCGACAGCTCGCCCTGCCGTCCCAGTAGGACTGTGGCGGGCACGTAGGACACGAAGGCGATGGGCAGGGCGAAGGTCAGCCCGAAGCGGACACCGGCGCCGAAGATGTGCATCGGGTAGTGGCCAAGGGTGTTGAAGAGCTGGTCGACGACGGCACGTGGGCCGTGGGTGGTGAGCATCCGGAAGGCTCCGGCGGCGCAGGCGAGCTGGGCCGACAGCTCGATCAGCGCACCCCCGATGACGGCGAGGATCAGGTACCCGATCGCGAGCGGCGACCAGTCCAGGTCGGCCCAGGCGGCCGCGAGACCGAGCAGGACCACCCCGCCGATGAGGTCCCCGAAGCCGGTGAACACGAGTCGTCGGGTGAGCAGCTGCACCAGCGGGTTGGCGGGCCGGACCAGGTACCGGTCGAACTCTCCCTGCCGGACGATGACGTCGATCGCGCCCACCTGCCCGAACGGCACGAGCCACAGGCCGTGGGCGGTGAGCCGGAGCCCGTAGAGGAAGGCGATCTCCGGTAGCTGCCATCCGCCGATGTCGCCGTACCGGTACACCACCGCGCCGATGAAGGCCAGGCCGACGATCTGGAAGGTGAGGCCGCCGAGGATCATCAGCAGCAGGTTGCCGCGGTACTGCAGCTCCGCCCGGTACGCCGCACCCATCAGCACTCGGTAGACGCGCATGGCCCGCTTGAGCTCTTGGATCTTCGTCGAGGACATCGCTCACCCGCCCTGCACGACGACGCGGTGGATCGTCCGGGACCACACCCACCAGGCGAGCGCCGCGAGCGCGACGATCCACATCGCCTGCACGCCGATCGCGGCGAGCATGTCGCCGCCCCGGAGCTGGCCGACGTAGATCGCGGTCGGCGAGTACGCGGTCGCCTGGAACGGCAACAGGTGCACGGTGGTCACGAGCCAGTCGGGCATGACCCACAAGGGAACCAGGGCGCCGGACAGGAACTGCGCCACGGTCCGGTAGATCATGTAGATGCCGTTGACCTCGATGGTCCAGAACGCCAGGCAGCCCACCACGACGCTCAGCTGCGTCGTGACCACGTAGGCGAGGACCAGGCTGACGAGGTAGCCGAGCGTGGCGCCGGCCCCCGCGGGCGGCCGGATGCCGCCGAGCAGCATCGCGAACGGCAGGCTCAGTGCGGCGAGGGGGAGCAGCGCCAGCACCACCCCGGTCTGCCCGGCGATGGCCTGGTTCACGAAGCCGACCGGCCGCAGCAGGTCCATCGCGACCTTGCCGTCGCGAACCCGTTGGGGTATCTGGGAGAAGTTGTACGGGACGAACAGTGCGTACTGGACGACCGCGAGGGTGCTGTAGACGACCGCGGTCTCCAGGGTGACGCCGTCGACGCTCGGGCGCCCGTCGTACACCGCGGTCCACACCGTGCGCAGCAGGTAGATCTGCACGAGGACGCCCACGAAGCCGATGAGGTAGTTCGCCCGGTACGCGAGGGCGGTGCGGAACTGGATGCGCGTCAGCTCCGCGTAGGCGAGGAGCCGTGGGGTCACGACGCCGCCGAGTCCGCGTAGACGGCGCGGACCACCCCGTCCAGCCCGGGCTCCTCCAGCGAGAGGTCCTTGATCGGGAAGTCCGCGAGCACCTGCCGGATCAGCTCGGCCGCGGACATGATCGCGGGGTCGAACCGCAGGCGCACGGTCGTGTCCTCGCGCGCCACCTGCTCGGCACCGGGCACGACGACGTCGGCCGGCTCGGCGAGCTGGACCACCAGCTCACGGTGCGGCGCGTACTTGGCCTTCAACGTGTCGAGGTCGCCGTCGTAGAGCATGCGCCCGCGATCGATCAGCAACGCGCGGCGGCACAGGCGCTCCACGTCCTCGAGGTCGTGCGTGGTGAGGATGACGGTCGTGCCCTGCTCCTCGTTGACCTCGCGGATGAACGTCCGGATCTGGTCCTTCGCCATGACGTCCAGACCCACGGTCGGCTCGTCCAGGTACAGGATCCGCGGGTCGTACAGCATCGCGGCCGCGAGGTCGCCGCGCATCCGTTGCCCCAACGAGAGCTGCCGGACGGGCTGGTCGAGGAACTCGCCCATGGCCAGCAGCTCGGTGAAGTAGCCGACCCGCGCTCGCCACAGCGGGTCCGGCATCTCGTAGAGCCGCCCGACGAGCCGCAGCGAGTCCCGCAGGGGCAGGTCCCACCACAGCTGCGAGCGGTTGCCGAACACGACGCCGATCTGCTTGGCGTTGCGGCGCCGGTTGCGCCACGGCACCAGCCCGCCGACCTCGACCGTGCCCGATGTCGGCACCAGGACGCCGGTCAGCATCTTGATCGTGGTCGACTTGCCCGCGCCGTTGGGTCCCAGGTAGGCGACGAGCTCACCCGGCGCGATCTCGAAGTCGATGCCCGCCACCGCCGTCAGGACGGTGACCTGCCTGGTCACCATCGACCGCAGGCCGCCGAACGGCCCGTCGAACCGCTTTGGCCGGCGGAACTCCTTCACCAGGTTCTCGACTCGGATCCCCGACATGGCCGCCGACCCTACGCGCCGGCTGCGTTGTCGGTGCCGCTCGTGTCGGCGCCGCCGCGCGAGGCCGTCCGGTGCACGGGGAGCGAGAGCACGGCGCAGATGGGCGGCGCCAGCACCCAGACCCCGAGGACGACGTAGACGTACCAGCCAGGTGCGCCGGCCGCGACGAACCAGCCGGTCGCGAGCGCCGCCAGCAGCGCGCCCGGCCACATCTCCCGCAGCCAGCGCGTCCGCGGGTTCGCCGCGACGGCTCGCCCGGCCGCCGCTCGGGGCTGCCACTCCAGCAGGTTCCGGCGGGTCACGGTCACCCGCCACAGCGAGGTCGCGATCGCCGTGGCGGTGTAGGTCGCGCGGTCGGCGAGGAACACCAGGTACAGGCCCTCGCTGACCAGGAGCCTGCGCAGCCGGGTCGCGAACGCGCGCACGCCGCCCGGCAGCCCGCGGAGGAACTCGCCGGTGAGGATGGGGAGGAACCGGCCGGCCGCGAACAGCGGCACGGCCAGGGTGGCGACCGCGGCGGCCGGACCGTCGAGCAGCGCCCAGGCGAGCAGCATCAGGCACGGCGCCGTGACGTCGACCGCGAACACCACGATGTCGAGCGTCATGGCCAGCCGGTCCCAGGGCCGCAGCCCGCCCGGCGGCGCGTGCCGGCCGACGAGCCAGGGCAGCAGCTGGACGTCGCCCCGGATCCACCGCGCCTGGCGGCGGCGGTGCTCGAAGAACGAGCGGACCGGCTTGCCCAGGATCACGGCGTCACCGACGTGCTGGGTCTTCGCGTAGGTGCCCTCGAGCTTGTCGTGGCTGAGCACCGCGTTGTCCGGGATCCTGCCCCGCAACGACTCCAGGAACGGCTCGACCGCGATGAGCGCCTGGCCGCCGTACCGGTCCCGCCCCAACATCCGCTGCATGAAGGAGAACAGGACCGGCTGCGGCTCGGGCCCGGGCGACACGTAGCCCTCGAACACGATCCGCTGGTACCAGTTCGGGTCGGCCGGCGGCACGAGCCGGTACCCGGGCTGTGCGATGGCCGTGCGCCCGGCTTGGTGTGCGGCGTCGTGTGCCAGCACGCCCACCAGCTCGCGGATCGTGTACGGGTGCAGCAACGTCCCGTTGTCCAGCACCATCAGGTACCGCGCACCGGCGATGATCGCGCTCGACGCCGGGTCGGCGCGGTAGCCGCTCAGGTCACCCGACCGGGCCGCGGCGGCGAGCTCGAGGAGGTTGCCGCGCTTGCGTTCCCAGCCCATCCACCTGCCCGACACCGAGTTCTGCCGCTGCTCGCGCACCAGCGCGCCCACGGGGCCGAGCTCGGGCTCGTCCTCCTGCAGGAGCCGGACCCGGCGCAGCAGCTCGTCGTGCAGGCGCTGCTCCTGCGCCACCGACCGGGTCGAGTCGTCCCGGCGGTCGGCGGCGACCAGGTGTCCGACGTCGCGGTGCGCCGCGATGCGCCGGTTGCGCCGAATGCACTCGATCACCTGGTCGATGTCGTTGTCGTCGACCACGAGCAGCGGGTACACCACGACCGTCTTGTGCGTGCTCCCGAGCTCCGCGTCGACGTCCAGCCGCGGCAGCGCGACGGCCGGGCCGCACAGCCGCGAACCGACGGCCTCCACCAGCCGCCAGCCGTTCAGCAGGCAGGACGGCAACAGCAGCAGGGCGACGACCGGTACCGACCACTCGAGCCCCGGGCCGACCAGGTTGGTCCACAGCGCCGCGAGCGCCACCTCGAGCGCCGCGCCGACCGCGAGGCCGGCGGCGACCACGGCGCGCTCGCGACCGAGCGTCGCCGGCGCGACGTGCTGCTCGCGAACCGCCGTGCTCATCGGTCGGCTCCCGCCTTGGCGCGGGCCCAGTGGGGCACGATCTCGTGCGCGTGCGGGTCCCAGAGCGCGGTCAGTCCGGGCCAGCGGTCCACCGCCGTGACACCGCTGTGCATCGCGCTGCGGCAGAAGGGAACCAGCGTCCGTGCCGCCGGGCCCAGCGCCTCCCGGGAGGCGATCTTGCGCAGGGTGGCCGCCGGGAACGTGGCCAGCGCGTCCTCCGCCCACGGCTGCTTCCAGGCCGTGTCCAGCGCCGCTGAGCTGGGCTCGTCCAGCACCGTGCCGGCGATGACCCCGGAGGCGAACATCGTCAGCCACATGGCGAAGTGCAGGCACTCGCCGACGGGGGAGTCCTCGGCCAGCTCCGGATGCCGCGCCAGGTCCTCGGCGAACGCGGCCGCCATTTCCTCGTTGGCCATGCCGAACTGGGTCAGCACCTCGTGGGTCGGCGTCACCATGGCCCGCGGCGTCGGATCGGCGGGGTTGTAGGAGGAGTAGTACTCACCGGCACCCATCCACACGTGGGACACCGCGGGCGGGGAGACCACCCGATCCGTGAACGCCTGCCGGGCCGGGTCGGCCCCGGCGAAGACGGTCGCCTCGCGGACGCCGTGCAGCAGGTCGTTGAACAGCAGGCTCTCCGCGGGCGCGTGCTCGACGAGGCTCGGGATCGCCACGTAGGTGCTCCGCTCCCGCTCGGCGAGGAACGAGTACATGGCGCGGTTGTCCGGCTCGGTGTCCGGCAGGTTCGCCGCGACCGCGCCGAACTCTCGGGCCCACTCCGCCGGCAGCGCGAGTGCCTGGGTCGGGGTCCAACCGTCCTGTAACCGTGTCCACGAGGCGCCGGCAAGTGCCGCAAGCCGGACGGCCTGCGAGGTCGCCATCGACCAGGGCGCGAACAGCGCGAGCGCGCCGTCCGGCGCCGCATCGAGGGCCTGCGTCACGACCCGCGGGAAGTCGGCGCACAGCAGGACGTCGGCCTGGAGCACCAGGTGGTGGGTGGCGTCAGCGACAACTCCGTCAGCGACGGCGGCCCAGGCCGCGCGTGCGGTGCGCAGGGTCGCCGGCGGGCCCCCGGGTTCGGGATCGAAGACGATCCGGATGTTCAGCTCCGGGTACTCGCCCTGGATCCGCATGGCGTCCGCGCGTCTGCGCGGGTGGGCCATGACCACGGTGGACAGCCGCACTCCTGCTGCACCAGCCAACTGAAACGCCACCTCCATGGGTCAACGGTCGGTTGAGGCCCAACAGTGTGCCTCGAACACATCTCGCTCGCAGGGCGTTCGCGATCTTTGGCACCGCCCCGGCGGGACGGGGGTCGGGTTAGTCGTTCGACGACCGGCGTATGATCTAGTTGCAGGTCAGCGGACGCCCGGCAGGGCTCTGGAGCGCCGAGGCGCCACCGCCGACCCCTCCGCCCCAAGACGAAAGAACACATCCATGCGCCTTCTCCTCATCCACGCCGACACCTTCTCGTTCGCTGTGGGCGAGGTGGCGCGGACGCCCGGCTTCACCCCGGATCCCGCGGAGGCGGACGCGCGCGGCGAGGTCGCCAACGCACTGGTCGGCTTCACCGCCGTGGAGGACGGCGACGAGGGCTCGCTGCAGGACGTCGTTGGCCAGGCCGCCGACCTGTTGTCGCAGACCGCGGTCCGCGTGGGCGCGAAGGCCGTCGTCGTGTACCCCTACGCGCACCTGTCGAGCAACCTGAGCAAGGCCTCGTTCGCGGCCGGCGCGCTCAAGGCGATCGAGGCGGCGCTCGTGGCGCGCGACGAGGGGTTCGACGTCGTGCGGGCGCCGTTCGGCTACTACAAGTCGTTCTCCTTGGACTGCAAGGGACATCCGCTCTCGGAGCTCTCGCGCACCCTGGCGCCCGCAGCCGGCGCGGAGGGCAAGGCCGCCACTGTGGCCGACACCGAGCCCGCCGAGTCGGCCGCGCTCCAGGCGGAGAAGGAGATCACCTCCGAGTGGCGGATCTACAGCGCGGACGGGACCTACGTCGCCGCCGACGAGTACAAGTTCTCCGGCAACAAGGGCCTCAAGCAGCTCTACGCCTACGAGCGTGAGGGCAGCCGGGAGGCCGAGGACGCGCCGCCGCACATCAAGCTCATGCGCGAGCACGAGCTGGTCGACTACGAGCCCGCGTCCGACACCGGCAACATGCGCTGGTACCCGGACGGCATCCTCGTCAAGCGGCTGCTGGAGCAGCGGGTGACCGAGCTGGTGTCCAACTTCGGCGGCATGGAGGTCGAGACGCCGCTGATGTACGACTTCGCCCACCCGGCGCTGTCCAAGTACATCCAGCGGTTCCCGGCGCGGCAGTACGTCGTCAAGAGCGAGGACCACGAGTACTTCCTGCGGTTCGCCGCGTGCTTTGGCCAGTACATGATCATGAATGACATGGTCGTGTCGCACCACGACCTGCCGGTGCGGCTCTACGAGCTCACCCACCACTCGTTCCGCCGCGAGCGCGGCGGCGAGGTCAGCGGGCTGCGTCGCCTGCGCGCCTTCACCATGCCGGACATGCACACCATGGCCAAGGACATGGAGATGGCGAAGGAGGAGTTCATCGAGCAGGTGAAGCTGTGTCTACAGTGGATCGATGACCTGAACCTCCCCTGTGTCCCGGCGATCCGGTTCGTACAGTCCTTCCTGGACGAGAACCCCGACTTCCTCCCGGACCTCATGCGGGTGCTGGACCGGCCCACGCTGGTCGAGGTCTGGAACGACCGGTTCTTCTACTTCGTGGCGAAGTTCGAGCTGAACTTCATCGACAACGCGGCGAAGGCGGCCTGCCTCTCGACCGTCCAGATCGACGTCGAGAACAGCGAGCGGTTCGGCATCGACTACGTCGCCGAGGACGCGAGCAAGCGGACCCCGCTGCTGCTGCACACCTCGGTGTCCGGCTCGGTGGACCGCAACGTCTACGCGCTGCTCGAGCAGCAGGCCCGCGAGATGAACCAGGGCAACAAGGCCGCTTGGCCCACCTGGCTCGCGCCCACCCAGGTCCGTCTGCTGCCGGTGGCCCCGGAGCACGTCGACGGCGCGGTGAAGCTGGCCGACCGGCTGCCGTTCCGGGTCCAGGTCGACGACCGGGACCTGCGGCTGGGCAAGAAGATCCGCGAGGCCGAGCGCAGCTGGGTGCCCTACACCATCGTGGTGGGCGACAAGGAGCTGGCGGGTGACGGCGAGCTGCCCATCCGTCCCCGTGTCGGGGAAGGGTTCTCGGCCACCGTCGAGGAGTTCGTCGAGCGACTCGAGGCCGAGACGGCCGGTCAGCCCAAGCGCCCGCTGAACACGCCGAAACTGCTGAGCAGGCGCCCGATTTTCGTGGGTTAGGCCCCGCCGGGACGTTCGTCGC
>NZ_JBOHGA010000067.1:0-29509 GCF_050699915.1 Actinophytocola sp. | reverse complement strand
GCCCGAGACCTGCCAGTCGCCGCGGGCGGGCGCGGTCAGCCGCGCGATGCGGCGGCCGAACGTGCCGGTTGCACGCACCGCGACCTGGTCCTCGGCGCCGTCGTCGGTGTCGTCGGCGACGCTCGCCAGCACGGCCGCCAGCCGTCGCCCGACCCGATCGTCCACGGTGTCCGGCAGGTCGACCAGGCCTCCCCAGCGGTCCGGGTACTCCAGCGCGGCGACGCGGCCGAAGCCCCAGACGCCGGTCTGCATCGGGGCGGCGAGCTGGTCGCCGCCGCTCACCGCGACGGCCCGGCGGGTGACGCTCCACAGTGGAGCGTCAAGGCCGGCGTCGCCCATGGCCTGCAGCAGCGCGGTGGTCAGCGGCAGGCCGGCTGGCACGCCCGCCCGCTCGGTCTCGTCGAGCGCGAGAAACGACAGCACGCCGGCCCAGTGCGCGCCGCCCGCGCCCGCCGTGCGCAGCTGCCGGGCGATCGCGTCCCGGTCGGCTGTGTCGACGGCGATCGAGACGGTGTGCGCGCCGAGTGCGGTGATCGTGGCGGCGACCCAGCCGAGGTGGGTGGGACCGGTGACCACGAGCCAGGTGCCCGCCGGCGTGGCGGTCTCGGGCAGGCTGAGGGGCTGCCAGCCGATCCGGTGCTGCCAACCGTCCACGGTGGACTCGTCGGTCAGCTTGCCGCGCCACGCTTCGAGGGCGGGCAGGACGGCGGCGAGCGCGTCGGTGTCCACGTCCAACGCGTCGGCGAGCGAGCGCGGGTCGGTCTCGCGGACCGCGCGCCAGAACTCGGTGTCGGCGGGGTCGCCGACCGTGTCCTCGGCCGGCTCCGGCCAGTACCGCTCGCGCTGGAACGCGTAGGTGGGCAGGTCGACGCGGCGGCCCGCGACGGGCCAGTCGACGGTGGCACCGCGGACGAACAGCTCGGCCGCCGAGGTGCGGAACCGGGTCAGGTCGCCGTCGTCGCGCCGCAGGGTGCCGGCCACGACGACGGTGTCGCCGGTGACCGTCTCGCGCACGGCGGGGACGAGCACCGGGTGCGGGCTGACCTCGACGACGACGCGGTGCTCGGCGGCCAGCAGCGTGCGGATGGCGGGCTCGAAGTCCACGCGGTGGCGCAGGTTGCGGAACCAGTAGTCGGCGTCCAGTTCGGTGCCGTCGAGCCACTCCCCCGTCACCGTCGACAGGAACGGCACCGCCGCCTCGCGCGGAGTGATCGGGGCGAGGGCGTCGAGCAGCTCGTCGCGGAGCAGGTCGACATGATCGGTGTGCGAGGCGTAGTCCACCGGAATCCGCCGGACCCGCACCTCCTCGGCCGCCAACTCGTCGAACAGAAGGTCCAGCGCGCCAGGATCTCCCGCCACCACAACGGAACTCGGCCCATTGACGGCAGCGATCGAGAGTCCTTCGCCGAGCCGTGGCTCGACCTCGGCCACCGGCAGCGCGACCGACACCATCCCGCCACGACCCGCCAGAGTCCGAGCGATCGCCTGACTGCGCAACGCCACCACCCGCGCACCGTCCTCCAAGGACAACGCACCGGCGACCACCGCGGCAGCGATCTCACCCTGCGAATGACCGACCACCGCATCCGGCGTCACACCGTAGGACTCCCACAACGCCGCCAACCCGACCATCACCGCAAACGACGCCGGCTGCACCACGTCGACCCCGTCCAGATCCCGACCATCGCGCAGGACGTCGAGCAACGACCAGTCCACGAACGGGTCAAGAGCCGCGGCGCACTCGGTCAAACGCTCGGCGAACACCGGCGACTCGGCCAACAACTGGGCACCCATACCCACCCACTGCGCACCCTGACCCGGAAACACGAACACCACTCGACCGTCCACATCGGCCACACCCTCGACGACCGCCGCCGACGGCTCGCCGCGGCCGACCGCGGCGACCCCGGTCCGCAGCTCGGCGACGGTGTCGGACACGACGACGGCGCGGTGCTCGAACAACGACCTGGTTCGTGCCAGGGAGAAGGCGACGTCGGCAGGCGCCAGCTCGTCCACTCGGGACAGCAGCCGGGTGGCCTGAGCGCGCAGCGCACCGGCGGAACGGGCGGACAGCACCCACGGCCCGGCCGGCCCCGGCTCGGTGTCCTCGACAGCGGACGCCGGTGGCTGCTCGAGGATCAGGTGCGCGTTCGTGCCGCTGATCCCGAACGACGACACCGCGGCTCGGCGGGCCCGCTCGGTCGGCGGCCAGTCGGCCCGCTCGGTCGCGACCTCGATGGCCCCGGCCGACCAGTCAACGTGCGTCGAGGGCTCGGTGACATGCAGGGTCGGTGGCACGACGCCGTTGCGCAGGGCCTGGACGGTCTTGATGACGCCGGCGATCCCGGCGGCGGACTGGGTGTGCCCGAGGTTCGACTTGACCGACCCGAGTAGCAGCGGCGTCGCCCGGTCCTGGCCGTACGTGGCTAGCAGCGCCTGCGCCTCGATCGGGTCGCCGAGGGTCGTGCCGGTGCCGTGCGCCTCCACCACGTCTACATCCGATGTGGACAGACCTGCACTCGCCAGCGCTTGGCGGATGACCCGCTGCTGTGAGGGGCCGTTGGGGGCGGTGAGGCCGTTGGACGCGCCGTCGGAGTTCACCGCCGAACCGCGCACCACGGCGAGAACCGGGTGCCCCTGGCGGACGGCGTCGGACAGCCGCTCGACCACGACGATGCCGACGCCCTCCGCGAGGTTCATCCCGTCCGCGGTGTCGGAGAACGCCTTGGCCCGGCCGTTCTCCGCGAGCAGACCCTCCTGTCCGAACGCGACGAACGGCGTCTCGGTGGCCATGATCGTGGCGCCGCCGGCCAGCGCGAGCGTGCTGTCGCCGGACAGCACGGACTGGCACGCCAGGTGCAGCGCAGTCAGCGACGACGAGCACGCGGTGTCGACGGTCATCGCCGGGCCCTCCAGCCCGAACACGTACGCGACCCGGCCCGACACGACGCTCAGCGAGCTGCCGGTGACGAGGTGGCTGCCCAGCTCGGACGGGCCGGCGTAGCCGCTGTCCGCGGCGCCGACGAACACGCCGGTCCGGCTGCCGCGCAACGAGTCCGGGTCGATGCCGGCGTGCTCGAACGCCTCCCACGCCGTCTCCAGCACCAGCCGCTGCTGCGGGTCCATCGCCAGCGCCTCGCGCGGCGAGATCCCGAAGAACGCGGGGTCGAACTCGCCGGCGCCGTGAACGAAGCCGCCGCGGAACGCGTCGCTGCCGCCCATCCGCCAGCCGCGGTCGCCGGGCAGGCCGGTGATCGCGTCGGTGCCCTCGGCGACGAGCCGCCACAGGTCGTCGGCCGAGGCGACGCCGCCCGGGAACCGGCAGCTCATGCCGACGATCACGATCGGGTCGTCCGGGTCGTGCGACACCGGAGTGGCCGCCGCGTGCTCGGCGGCGGGCAGGTCGACGAGAAGGGACAGCAGGTGCTCGGCGAGCACGACCGGGGTCGGGTAGTCGAACACCAGGGTCGCCGGCAACCTGAGCCCGGTCTCGGTGGCGAGCCGGTTGCGCAGCTCCACCGCGGTCAGCGAGTCGAAGCCGAGCTCGCGGAACTCGCGGCGGACGTCGACCCCGTCCGGCGCGTGACCGAGGACCGCCGACACCTGCGCGCGGATGGCGGCGACCAGCACGCGGGCGCGGTCGGCCGGCGCGGCGTCCCGCAGGCGCCGGGCCAGGCCCGAGTCGGCCGCGTATCCCACAGCGGCCCGGCGCCGGGACGTGCCGGCGAGGCCGCTCAGCAGCGGTGGGAGGTCGGGCGCGCGCAGCACGGCCGCGTCGAGCAGCAGGGACACGACCAGCGCCTCGTCGGTGGCCGCGGCGGTGTCGAACATCGCCATGCCGCGCTCGGCGGTGATCGCCCGCACGCCGGCGGCGTCCAGGCGCTGGTTGCCGCGATCGGAAAGTCCGGCGGTCAGGCCGCGTTCGGTGGACCACCGTCCCCAGGCGATGGACTGCGCGGGCATGCCGCGGGCGGCGCGGTGCTGGGCGAGCGCGTCGAGGAAGACGTTGGCGGCCGCGTAGTTGCCGGCGCCCGCGCCACCGGTCACGCCGGAGGTGGACGAGTACACGACGAACGCGGCGAGGTCCATGCCCTCGGTCAGCTCGTGCAGGTGCCAGGCCCCGTCGGCCTTCGGCCCGAGCACGCCGTCCAGGCGGTCCGGCGTCAGCTGCTCGACCACGCCGTCGTCGAGGACGGCCGCGGTGTGCACGATCGCGGTGAGCGGGTGCTCGGCCGGCACGCCGTGCACGAGTGCGGCGAGCGCGTCGCGGTCGGCGACGTCGCACGCCACCACGGTAACCTCCGCGCCCTGCTCGGCCAGCTCGGCCCGCAGCTCGGTCGCCCCGGGGGCGTCGGGACCGCGGCGGCTCGCCAGCAGCAGGTGGCGCACGCCGCGCTCGGCGACGAGGTGGCGGGCGAGGTGACCGGCGAGGCCGCCGGTGCCGCCCGTGATCAGGACCGTGCCGGCGGGGTCCCAGCGAGGTGGCATCGTGAGCACGACCTTGCCGACGTGCTTGGCCTGGCTGACATGGCGGAACGCGTCCCGCGCCCGCCGCACGTCCCACGTCGTGACGGGCAGCGGCGTCAGCAGACCGTCGCGGAACAGGACCATCAGCTCAGCCAGCATGTCGCCGACCCGTTCCGGTCCGGCCTCCGCCAGATCGAAGGCCCGGTAGTCGATCCCGTCGACCTCGCGGACGTCGGTCTTGCCCAGCTCCACGAAACGGCCGCCCGGCCGGAGAGAGCGCAGCGATGCGTCGACGAACTCTCCCGCCAGGGAGTTCAGTACCACGTCGACACCGCGGCCACCGGTGGTCTCGAGGAAGGTCCGCTCGAACTCCGTCGTCCGCGACGACCCGATGTGGTCGTCCGCGACGCCGAGCGAACGCAGGACGTCCTGCTTCCCCTCGCTCGCGGTCGCGAACACGTCCGCACCGAGTTGCCGGGCCAGCTGGATCGCGGCCATGCCGACCCCGCCCGCACCGGCGTGGATCAGCACCGACTCGCCGGACCGGAGGCCGGCGAGGTAGAACAGCGCGTAGTAGGCGGTGAGGAACACCGCCGGCACCGACGCCGCGTCGGTGAACGACCAGTCACCGGGGATGGCTGTCGCACACCGATGGTCCGCCACGACCTCGGGTCCGATTCCGCCCGGCACCAAGGCCATCACTCGGTCCCCCGGCCGCAGCCCCGGCACGTCGTCGCCGACCTCCGCGACCACGCCGGCGACCTCCGCGCCGAGCGGCCCCGGCTCGCCCGGGTACATGTCGAGCGCGCTCAGCACGTCCCGGAAGTTCAGCCCGGCGGCGCGCACGTCGATGCGCACCTGGCCCGGCGCCAGTGGTCCCGGCTCCGGCAGCGCCACTACGTCGAGGGCGTCGAGCGTGCCGCGGCGGGTCGAGTCCAGCCGCCAGGCGTCGCCGCGCGGTGGCACGAGGCCCGTTCCGGAGGTCAGCGGTGCCAGGCGTCCCGCCCGGACCGTGCCGTCGCGGACCACGTACTGCGGCTCCGCTCCGCCGAACACGGTGGCGGGTAAGACATCCTGGTCGGTGTCGACCAGTGTGAACCGCCCGGGGTGCTCGGACTGCGCGGACCGGACCAGGCCCCACGCCGCAGCGGCGGGCAGGTCGGTCACCGGTTCGCCGTGGCCGGCGGCGAGCGCACCACGGGTGCGGAACACCAGCCGGGACCGGGCGAAGCGCTCGTCGGCGAGCCAGTTCCGCAGCAGCCGCAGCACGCGGCCTGTCAGGTCCCGCACGGCCGTCGGCACATCGTCCACATCGGATGAGAGGCTCACGACCGCGACCTCGGGCACGGTCTCCAGCGACGCGAGGTCGACATCCAGCTCCAGCGGCACCACCTCGACGTCCGAGGACACGGCCGGAACGGGAGTCCAGTCGAGACGGTACGTGCCGTCATCAGCGGCGGGGACGACCGTGGGCATCGCGGCCGCGTCCCGGACGGTCAGCGAGCCGATCTCCAGCACCAGGCCGCCGTCCGGGTCGACGACGGTCACGGCGACCGTGTCGGTGCCGGTACGGGTGACCCGGACCCGCGCCGCGGCCGCTCCGCCCGCTGCGAGCCGGACGTCGGTGAACGAGAACGGCAGCCCGCCCTCGCCGTGTCCGGACAGGACGAACGACAGGGACTGCAACGCGGCGTCGAGCAGTGCCGGGTGGATGCCGAACGCGCCGGCGGTGTCGGCGACCTCGTCGGGCAGCGCGACCTCGGCGTGGGCCTCGTCGCCGTCGGCCCAGACGGCCCGCAGGCCCTGGAACGTCGGCCCGTAGTCGAGTCCGCCTTCGGCGAACCGCTCGTAGACGCCGGTCAGGTCCCGCGCCTCGGCGGCCGGCGCCCAGGACGTGGCGCCGGTGGCCGGCTCGGTGTCAGGTGCGAGCGCACCGGTGGCGTGCAGCTGCCACGGCGCGCCGGGCCGGTCGACCGGGCGCGAGTGGATCGTCAGGATGCGGCGGCCCGCGTCGTCTGCCTGGCCGGCCCGGACCTGGACGAGCACGGCCGCACGTTCGGGCAGCGGCAGCGCCGCACCGAGCGTCAGCTCCTCCACGACGGCGCAGCCCACCTGGTCGCCGGCGCGGATGGCGAGCTCGAGGAACGCGGCGCCGGGCAGCAACACGGTGCCCCGCACCGCGTGGTCGGCGAGCCACGGGTGAGTGCCCAGCGAGAGACGGCTGGTGAACAGCGCGCCGTCGGCCTCCGCCAACTCCACGGCGGCGCCCAGCAGCGGATGGTCGGCCGCCATGAGGCCGAGCCCGGCCGGGTCGCCGGCCGACGTGGGCACGCCGGTCTGCCAGAAACGCTTGTGCTGGAAGGCATAGGTGGGCAGCGGGACCCGATGGCCGGGCAGCTGCCAATCCACGGGGACGCCGCGAACGAACAGCTCGGCGGCGGAGGTCAGGAACCGGGCGAGGTCGCCATCGTCGCGGCGCAGCGTCCCGGTGACGATCGCGTCGCGGCCAATCTCCTGGATGCTCATGGTCAGCACGGGGTGCGGGCTGACCTCGACGAACACGCTGTGTTCGGCCTCGAGCAGCGCGCGGATCGCCTGCTCGAAGCCGACCTGCTCGCGCAGGTTGCGATACCAGTACCCGGCGTCCAGCCCGATGCCCTCGACCCACTCGCCGATGACCGTCGAGTAGAACGGCACCGTCGTGTCGTGTGGGGTGATCTCGCTGAGCGTGTCGAGCAGCTCGTCGTGGAGTAGGTCGACGTGGTCGGTGTGGGAGGCGTAGTCCACCGGGATCTTCCGGACCCGCACCTGCTCGGCGGTCAGCTCGTCGGACAGAACGTCCAGCGCCTCCGGGTCACCGGCCACCACAACGGACCCGGGCCCGTTGATCGCCGCGACCGACACGCCATCGCCCAGCCGAGCCTCGACCTCGGCCACCGGCAGCGCGACCGACATCATCCCGCCACGACCGGCAAGCGTGCGAGCGATGGCCTGGCTGCGCAACGCCACGACCCGCGCACCATCCTCCAGCGACAGCCCACCGGCCACGACGGCAGCGGCGATCTCACCCTGCGAGTGACCGACCACAGCATCCGGCGTGACACCGTAGGACTCCCACAACGCGGCAAGAGCCACCATCACCGCGAACGACACCGGCTGCACCACATCGACCCGATCCAGGTCCCGACCGTCCCGCAACACATCCAGCAACGACCAGTCCACATGGGACGACAGGGCATCGGCGCACTCGGCCAGCCGCTCGGCGAACACCGGCGACTCCTCCAGCAACCGGGCACCCATGCCCACCCACTGCGCACCCTGACCCGGGAACACGAACACCGTGCGACCTTCGACGTCGGCGAGCCCCTCGACCAGACCGGTCAACGGCTCCCCCGCCGCCAAGGCGTCCAACCCCGCCAAGAGCTCCGTCGACTCCCGGCTGACCACCACCGCACGATGCTCGAACACCGCCCGCGACGAGGCCAACGAGAACCCGACATCGATCGGATCCACACCGTCCACACGCGACCGAAGACGGCCTGCCTGGTCGCGCAGCGCGTCGCGGGTGCGGCCCGACACCACCCACGGCACGGCCGGCACCGCCGGAGTCTCCTCGTGGTCCGGCGCGAGCGCCTCCTCGAGGACGGCGTGCACGTTGGTCCCGCTGATGCCGAACGACGACACCGCGGCCCGCCGCGCCCGGCCGGTCGCCGGCCACGGCCGGGACTCGGTGAGCAGCTCGACCGTGCCGGACTCCCAGTCGACGTACGGCGACGGCTCGTCCACGTGCAGCGTCTTCGGGGCCGTCCCGTGGCGCATCGCCATGACCATCTTGATGACGCCCGCGACACCCGCGGCGGCCTGCGCGTGCCCGATGTTCGACTTGACCGACCCCAGCAGCAGCGGCGCCGAGCGGTCCTGCCCGTACGTCTCCAACAGGGCCTGCGCCTCGATCGGGTCGCCCAGTGTCGTGCCGGTGCCGTGCGCCTCCACCACGTCGACGTCCGATGTGGACAGTCCGGAGGCGGCCAGCGCCTGCCGGATCACCTGCTCCTGCGCGCTCCCGTTCGGGGCGGTGAACCCGTTCGACGCCCCGTCCTGGTTCGACGCGGACCCGCGGACTACCGCGAGCACGTCGTGCCCGTTGCGCCGGGCGTCGGACAGCCGCTCCAACAGCAGCAGGCCGACTCCCTCGGAGAACCCCGAGCCGTCCGTCGCGGCCGAGAACGCCTTGCACCGGCCGTCGGCGGCCAGCCCGCCCTGCCGGCTCATCTCCACGAACAGCCACGGCGTGGCCATTACCGCCACGCCACCGGCCAGCGCCATCGAGCACTCCCCCGCCCGCAATGCCTGGCTCGCCAGGTGGATCGCGACGAGCGACGACGAGCACGCCGTGTCGACGGTGACCGCGGAGCCCTGCAGCCCGAGCGAGTAGGCGATCCGCCCGGACACGACGCTGCCGACGCTGCCGTTCGTCACGTAGTGACCGGTGCCGTGCGGCACCGGGCTCAGCGCCACGCCGTAGTCGTGGTACATCGAGCCGGCGAACACCCCGGTCCGGCTGCCGCGCAGCGACGCCGGGTCGATCCCGGCGTACTCGAACGCCTCCCATGCGGACTCGAGCAGCAGCCGCTCCTGCGGGTCCATCGTCAGCGCCTCGCGCGGACTGATCCCGAAGAACTCGGGGTCGAACTCCGCGGCACCGTCGAGGAAGCCGCCCTCGCGGGAGTAGGTGGTGCCCGGGGTCGAGCGGGTCGGGTCGTAGAGCCCGTCGACGTCCCAGCCGCGGTCGTCCGGGAACGGCGTGATCGCGTCCCGGCCCTCGGCGACCAGCGTCCACAGGTCCTCGGGTGAGCGCACGCCGCCGGGCAGGCGGCAGCTCATCCCGACGATCGCGATCGACTCGGTGCGCTGGTCCTCGGAGTCCCGCAGCCGGCGTCGGGTGTCGCTCAGCTCGGCCGATACGCGCCGCAGGTAGTCCCGAAGTCGGTCCTCATTGGACATGGTGCAGTCCTTCCGCGCCGTCAGCGGCCGAGTTGGTCGTCGATGAAGGCGAACATCTCCTCGTCGGAGGTGACCGCCGCAATGCCGTTCGTGCCGCCGTTCGTCCCGCCGGTCGTCATCGCTCGGGCGACGAGCGCCCGCAGGCGGTCGGTGACCCGTGCCCGCTTGCCGTCGTCCAGTGCGAGGACGAGCGTCGCCAGCCGGTCGACCTCGGAGTCCAGCGACTCGACGGTGGCCGGCGGCGGGTCGGCCGGTCCGGCACCGAACCGGCCGGCGAGGTCCTCGGCCAGCGCGGCCGGGGTCGGGTGGTCGAACACGAGCGTCGCGCGCAGCCGCAGCCCGGTGACGGCGGCGAGCCGGTTGCGGAACTCGACCGCCACGAGGGAGTCGAACCCGAGGTCCTTGAACGCCCGGCCCGGCGGCACGTCGTCGGCCGAGCCGTAGCCGAGCACTCCGGCGGCGTGCCCGCGCACGAGCGCCAGCAGCCGCTGGGCGCGGTCGCGCGGCGGGAGTGCCGCGAGCGCGGCGGACTCGTCGGCGGTGACCGTGCGCCTGCCCGGGTTTCGGACGAGCCCGCGCATCAGCGGCGGGAGCGCCCCGGACTCGGCTTGCGCTCGGAGCACTTCGCCGTTGAGCTTGGCGGTGACCACGACGGCGCGGTCGGCGAGCAGCGCGGCGTCGAACAGCGCCAGCGCGTGCTCGGTCGGCATCGCCGCCGTGCCGCCGCGGGCCATCCGTGCGAGGTCGCCGTCGGTCAGGTCGCGGGTGAGCCCGCTGCGCTCGGCCCACAGGCCCCACGCCATGGAGACCGCGGGCAGGCCCTGCGCGCGCCGGTGCTGGGCGAGCGCGTCCAGCCAGGCGTTGGCCGCGGCGTAGTTGCCCTGCCCGGGCGCCCCGAAGGTCGTGGCGGCGGACGAGAACAGCACGAACGCGGACAGCGGTAGGTCGGCGGTGAGCTCGTGCAGGGCCCGGGCGCCGTCGACCTTGGCTCGCAGCGCACGGTCGACCTGCTCGGGCGTCATCGTCTCGATGAGACCGTCGGCGAGCTCGCCCGCGGCGTGCACGACGCCGGTGAGCGACGTCGGGAGGTCGGCCAGCAGGGCGGCCAGCGCGTCCCGGTCGGCGACGTCGCACGACACCGCCCGGACGTCCGCGGCCAGGTTCTCGGCGAACGGGCTCAGCCGTCCGCTGCGACCGGCCAGTACGACGTGCCGCACGCCGTGCGACTCCACGAGGTGGCGGGTCACCAGCCCGGCGAGGGTGCCGGAGCCGCCGGTGACCAGGACGGTGCCGTCGGGGTCGAACACGGGAGCCGGCTCGGGGACCGCCGCGCGAGCGAGCCGTGGCGCGTAGACCGTGCCGCCGCGCACCGCGTACTGCGGCTCGTCGCACCCGGGCAGCTCGGCGTCCGGGTCGTCGGTGTCTACCAGGACGAACCGGTTCGGATGCTCGGACTGGGCGCTGCGCACCAGGCCCCACACGGCGGCCTGCGTCAGGTCCCGCGGGGCTGCGTCGCCGTCGACAGCAACCGCGTCGGTGGTCACCACGGCGAGACGGGCGTCGTCGGCGCGGTCGTCGGCGAGCCAGGAGCGCAGGGTGCCCAGCACCTCGGCGACGACCTCCGCCGGCGTGCCGTCCGCCGGGCAGCGGGACACGACGAGACCGGTGGCCGGGGCTGCCCGGACAGGCGTCCAGTCCACTTGGAACAGTGAGCTGTGCAGGGCGTCGCCGATCCGCTGCGCGGCAACCGGACGCGACACGAGGGACTCGACGGACATCACGGGCGCACCGTGCTCGTCGGTCGCGGTCAGCGACACCGCGTTCGGCCCGGAGCCGCTGATGCGGACCCGCAGCACGGTCGCGCCGGCGGCGTGGAGGGTGACGCCGTTCCAGCTGAACGGGAGCACGCCGCCCTCGCTCTCGCCCTCGAACGCGGCGCCCGCAGGATGCAGGGCGGCGTCGAGCAGCGCCGGATGGATGCCGAAGCCGGTCCCGTCGCCGTGCTCGGGCAGGCGGATCTCGGCGAACACCTCCCCGTCGGCGCGCCACACGGCGGTGAGGCCGCGGAACAGGGGGCCGTAGTACAGGCCGCCCTCGTCCATCCCTGCGTAGAAGTCGTCCACGGCGAGCTCGTCCGCGCCGGCCGGGGGCCACTCCACAGTGGCCGGTTCCGGGGTCGCGTCCGGCCGCGTCCCGGTCGCGGTGAGCGTGCCGCCGGCGTGGCGGACCCACGGTTCGCCGGCGCGCTGCGAGTGGATGCTGACCGGCCGCGCGCCGTCCTCGGCGGCGGCGCCGACCAGGACCTGCAGCTGGACCGGGGCGTCGTCGAGCACGAGCGGGGTCTCCATCGTCAGCTCCTCGACCCGGTCGAGCCCGGCCTCGTCGCCGGCGCGCAGGGCGAGCTCGAGGTACGCGGTGCCCGGCAGGATCACCGTGCCGCGGACCGCGTGGTCGGCGAGCCACGGATGGCTGCGCAGCGAGACGCTCCCGGTCAGCAGGAACTCGTCCGATCCGGGCAGCGCCACCGTCGCCCCGGCGAGCGGGTGGCGGGTCGGCAGCAGCCCGGCGGAGGCGAGGTCGCCGGCGCGGGCGAGCGTGCGCTCCGGCCAGAAGCGCTCGTGCTGGAAGGCGTACGTGGGCAACGAGATCCGGCGACCGGTCAGGTTCCAGCGCACCGGTACGCCACGGACGAACAGCTCCGCCACCGAGGTGCGGAAGCGGGCGAGGTCGCCCTCGTCGCGGCGCAGCGTCCCGGTGACGACCGCGTTCGCCTCGACCTCGTCGACGATGTCCTGCACGGCGGGGACGAGCACCGGGTGCGGGCTGACCTCGACGACGACGCGGTGCTCGGCGGCCAGCAGCGTGCGGATCGCGGGCTCGAAGTCGACGCGGTGGCGCAGGTTGCGGAACCAGTAGCCGGGGTCCAGCCCGGCGCCGTCCTCCCACTTTTCGGTGGCGGTCGAGTAGAACGGCACCGCCGCCTCGCGCGGAGTGATCGGGGCGAGGGCGTCGAGCAGCTCGTCGTGGAGCAGGTCGACATGATCGGTATGCGAGGCGTAGTCCACCGGAATCCGCCGGACCCGTACGTCCTCGCCGGTCAGCTCGTCGAACAGGACGTCCAGCGCGTCCGGGTCGCCGGCCACCACGGCCGACGCCGGACCGTTCACGGCCGCGACCGACAGCCGCTCACCGAGACGAAACTCGACCTCGGCAACCGGCAGCGCGACCGACATCATCCCGCCACGACCCGCCAGAGTCCGAGCGATCGCCTGACTGCGCAACGCCACCACCCGCGCACCGTCCTTCAGGGACAGCGCACCGGCGACAACGGCGGCAGCGATCTCGCCCTGCGAATGGCCGACCACCGCATCCGGCCCCACGCCGTAGGAGTCCCACAACGCCGCCAACCCGACCATCACCGCGAACGACGCCGGCTGCACCACATCAACCCCGTCCAGGTCCCGACCATCGCGCAGGACGTCGAGCAACGACCAGTCCACGAACGGGTCGAGCGCGACGGCGCACTCGGCCAGGCGCTCGGCGAACACCGGCGACTCCTCCATGAGCCGGGCACCCATACCCACCCACTGCGCACCCTGACCCGGAAACACGAACACCACTCGACCGTCCACATCGGCCACACCCCGGACCAGGCCGGTCATCGGCGTGCCCGCGCTCAGCGCCTCGAGGCCCACCCGCAGCGAAGTGGCCTCGCGACCCACGACCACGGCCCGGTGCTCGAACACCGTCCGCGACGACGCCAGCGAGAACCCGACGTCCGCCGGCGCCAGACCGTCCACAGCGGACCGCAGCAGTTCGGCCTGCGCACGCAGTGCCGGCGCCGTGCGTCCCGACACCACCCACGGCACGGCGATGCCGGCCGGGCGCGACATCTCCTCGGCGGCCTCCAGCGGCGGCGCCTGCTCGAGGATCACGTGCGCGTTCGTCCCGCTGACGCCGAACGAGGACACCGCGGCCCGCCGGGCGCGACCGGTCTCCGGCCACGTCGTCGGCTCGGTCAGCAGCTCCACCCGGCCGTCGGTCCAGTCCACATGCGACGACGGGGCGTCGACGTGGAGCGTCTTCGGCAGCACGCCGTGTTCCAGGGACTTGACCATCTTGATCACTCCGGCGACGCCGGCCGCGGCCTGTGCGTGCCCGAGGTTGGACTTGACCGACCCCAGCAGCAGCGGCGTCGTGCGGTCCTGTCCATAGGTCGCGAGCAGCGCCTGCGCCTCGATCGGGTCGCCGAGCGCCGTGCCGGTGCCGTGCGCCTCCACCGCATCGATGTCCGATGTGGACAGTCCGGCGGTGGCGAGGGCGGCGCGGATGACCCGTTGCTGCGACGGGCCGTTCGGGGCGGTCAGGCCGTTCGACGCACCGTCCTGGTTGGTCGCCGACCCGCGCACCACGGCGAGCACCTCGTGGCCGCCCCGCCGCGCGTCGGACAGGCGCTCGACCATGACGAGGCCGACGCCCTCGGACCAGCCGGCACCCGCGGCCGAGTCGGCGAACGCGCGGCAGCGGCCGTCGGGCGACGAGCCGTCGGCCAGGCCGAGCTCACCGAACGCCACCGGCGTAGCCATCACGCAGACACCACCGGCGAGGGCGAGCGAGCACTCCCCCGACCGCACGGCCTGCGCGGCCCACTGCAGCGCGACCAGCGAGGACGAGCACGCCGTGTCGACGGTGACCGCCGGACCCTCCAGGCCCAGCACGTAGGCGACCCGGCCGGACACCACGCTCATCGACTGGCCGGTCACCAGGTGCGCACCCAGCTCCGGCGGCGCGGTGTAGCCGAACCCCGCGGCGCCGACGAACACGCCGGTCCGGGTGCCGCGCAGTGTCGTCGGGTCGATGCCGGCGTGCTCGATGGTCTCCCACGCGGTCTCCAGCAGCAGCCGCTGCTGCGGGTCCATCGCCAGCGCCTCGCGCGGCGAGATCCCGAAGAAGCCCGGGTCGAAGTCCGCCGCGCCGTCGAGGAAGCCGCCCTGTCGCAACCCGTCGGCCGGCACGTCCCAGCCGCGGTCGGTGGGCAGGTCGCCGATCGCGTCGACACCCTCGGACACGAGCCGCCACAGGTCCTCCGGCGAGCGGACTCCGCCGGGAAAGCGGCAGCCCATGCCGACGACGACGATCGGGTCGTCCGGGTCGTAGGCGGCGCCGGCCGTGGCGCCCGGCGTCGCGGCGGGCAGCTCGCCGAGACGTTCCAGCAGGTACCTGCCGAGCGCGGTCGGCGTCGGGTGGTCGAACACCATGGTCGCGGGCAGCCGCCGTCCGGTGGCGGTGCTGAGGCGGTTGCGCAGCTCGACCGCGGTCAGCGAGTCGAAGCCGATCTCCTTGAACTCCCGCCGCACGTCGACGTCGGCCGGGTCGTGGCCGAGCACCGCGCAGATCTGCGCGCGCACGGTCTCCACCACGACGCGGTCGCGCTCGGGCTCGGGCGTCTCCCGGAGGCGCCGCAGCAGCCCGCCGGACGCGGCGGCCGTGGCCCGGCGGGTGCCGGTGCGCACGAGCCCGCGCAGCACCGGCGGCAGCTCCTCCGCGGCGCGCAACACGGCGAGGTCGAGCAGCGCCGGCACGACCACGGCGTGCCCGGTACGGCAGGCCGCGTCGAACATGGCCACGCCCCGGTCGCCGGGGATCAGGCGCAGACCGGACGCCCGGGAGCGGGCGACGACCTGGTCGTTGGCGGCGGTCATCCCGCCATTGACGTCCTCCGCCTCCCACGGACCCCAGACCAGCGAGCGACCCGGCAGACCGCGCGCGGACCGGTACTGGGCGAGCGCGTCCTGGAAGGCGTTGGCGCTCGCGTAGTTGCCCAGGCCGGCGGCGCCCACGGTGCCGGACACCGACGAGTACATGACGAACGCCGCGAGGTCGAGGTCCTGAGTGAGCTCGTGGAGGTGCCAAGCGCCGTACGCCTTGGGGCCGAGCACAGTGTCCATCCGCTCCGGGGTGAGCGCCTCGACGATCCCGTCGTCCAGGGCGGCCGCGGCGTGCACGACGGCCGTGAGCGGGTGCTCGGCGGGGATCGCGCGCAGCAGCCGGGCGATGTCGTCCCGATCGGACACGTCGCAGGCCACGACGGACACGTCGGCGCCGTGCGCGAGCAGCTCGGCCTGCAGTTCGAGCGCGCCGGGCGCGTCCGGGCCGCGGCGGCCGGCGAGCACGAGGTGCCGCATGCCGCGGCCGGCCACCAGGTGGCGGGAGAGCGTGGCGGCGAGGCCGCCGGTGCCGCCCGTGATCAGCACGGTGCCGTCCGGATCCCAGTCGTCCGATATGGACTCATCGGTGGTGACCCGGGCGAGCCGGACGACACGGGTGACGCCGGCGCGGACCGCGGACTGCGGCTCGGCGAAGGACACCGCGTCGGGCAGCTCGGCCGTGTCGAGGTCCAACAGCGCGAACCGGCCCGGATGTTCGGCCTGTGCTGACCGGACGAGGCCCCACACGGCCGAGGCGGCGAGGTCGAGGACGTCGTCGCCCTCGTCGACCGCGACGGCGCCGCGGGTGACGACCAGCAGCCGCGACTCGGCGCGGCGTTCGTCGGTGATCCATGTCCGCAGCAGCGCCAGTACGCGCGAGGTCAGGTCGGCGACCGCCTCGCTCACGGCCAGGCCGTCCCGAGCGGCGACGTGCACCGCGGCGATCGAGGGCACCTCGTCGACCGCGGCGAGGTCGAGGTCCACGGCGTCGAGATCCACGATGTCCACATCGGACAACGCGATCTCGGCCGCCGGGGCGGGCACCCAGTCCAGGCGGTACAGCGGGTCCGTGGCACCGGCGCGCGGGTCGACCGCGCGGGTGGTTACCGAGCGGGCGGTGACGACCGGGGACGCGCCGGCGTCCACCGCGTCGAGCCGCACCGAGTCGGATCCGTTGCGCGCCAAGCGGACGCGCAGCTCCGTGGCACCGGCCGCGTGCACGGTGACGCCGGACAGCGAGAACAGCATCCGGCCGCCGGCCGACGGTTCCGAGCCCAGGTCGACGAACGTGAGCGCGTGCAGCGCCGCGTCGAGCAGGGCCGGGTGGATCCCGTACGCCGCCGCGTCCTCGACGGTGTCGTCCGGCAGGGCGACCTCCGCGTAGACGGCGTCGGCCGCGGTCCAGACCGCGTGCAGTCCCTGGAAGACGGGACCGTACGCGATGCCGGCCTCGGCCAGCCGGTCGTACAGCCCACTCACGTCCACGGCCCGTGCGCCGGCCGGCGGCCAGCTCTCCGGGGCGAACCCGGCGGACTCGGCGGACTCGTGGGTGTCCGTCGTGTCTCTCGTGGCCAGGACGCCGGTCGCATGCCTGGTCCACTCGTCGCCGTCGGCCGGTCGCGAGTGGACGGCCAGTTCGCGGCGGCCGGTGTCGTCGGGGGCGCCGACCGACACCTGCAGCGCGACGGCCGCGTGTTCGGGCACCACGAGCGGGACGCCCAGGGTCAGCTCGTCGACGAGGTCGCAGCCGGTCTGGTCGGCCGCACGCACCGCCAGCTCGAGGAACGCGGTGCCGGGGAAGAGCACGACGTCGCCGACGGCGTGCCCGGCCAGCCAGGGGTGGGTGGCGAGCGACAGCCGGCTGGTGAACAAAAGGCCGCCGGACTCGGCCAGGTCGGCCGCGGCACCGAGCAGCGGATGGGCCTCGGCCCGCATGCCGACGCCGGCCGGGTCGCCGCCGTTCCCCGAGCCGCCGTGCGACCAGTACCGCCGGCGCTGGAAGGCATACGTCGGCAGGTCGACCCGCGCGGCGCCGGTGCCGTCGAACAGGCGGGCCCAGTCGACCCGGCCGCCGCGAACGAACAGCTCGGCCGCGGACGTCAGGAACCGCCGCAGGCCGCCGTCGTCGCGACGCAGCGAGCCGACCGTGACCGCGGGCGTCTCGGTGTCGTCCATGATGGCCTGCACGGCCATGCCCAGCACGGCGTGTGGGCTGACCTCGACGAAGGCGCGGTGTCGCGTGTCGAGCAGTTCGCGGACGGCTGGCTCGAAGTCCACGCGGTGGCGCAGGTTGCGGTACCAGTAGCCGGCGTCGAGCTCGGTGCCGCCGACCCACTCACCGGTCACCGTGGACAGGAACGGCACCGTGGTGGCGCGCGGCGTGATCGCGCTGAGGGCGTCGAGCAGCTCGTCGTGCAGCAGGTCGACGTGGTCGGTGTGGGAGGCGTAGTCCACCGGGATCCGCCGCACGCGCACGTCTTCCGCCGTGAGCTCGGCGGTCAGCACGTCGAGCGCGCCGGGCTCGCCGGCGACCACCACCGACGCGGGTCCGTTGACCGCGGCGATCGACAGCCCTTCGCCGAGCCGGGGCTCGATGGCGGCAGCGGGCAGCGCGACCGACATCATCCCGCCACGACCGGCAAGCGTGCGAGCGATGGCCTGGCTGCGCAACGCGACGACCCGCGCACCATCGTCCAGCGACAGCGCACCCGCGACGACGGCAGCGGCGATCTCACCCTGCGAGTGACCGACCACAGCGTCCGGCGTGACACCGTAGGACTCCCACAACGCGGCAAGGGCCACCATCACCGCGAACGACACCGGCTGCACCACATCGACCCGGTCCAGGTCCTGGCCCTCGCGCAAGACATCGAGCGGCGACCAGTCCACGAACGGATCGAGTGCCGCGGCGCACTCGGCAAGCCGCTCGGCGAACACCGGCGACTCCTCCAACAGCCGGGCTCCCATGCCCACCCACTGCGCACCCTGACCCGGGAACACGAACACCGTCCGGCCCTCGACATCGGCCACACCCTCGACCAGACCGGTCAACGGCTCGCCCGCAGCCAAGGCGTCCAGCCCGGCCAGCAGGTCGGACGTCTCCTCGCCGACCACGACAGCGCGATGCTGGAACACCGCCCGCGACGAGACCAGCGAGAACCCGACATCCACCGGATCCACACCGTCCACACGCGACCGAAGACGGCCCGCCTGAGCGCGCAGCGCCGCCGGCGTCCGGGCCGACACCACCCACGGCAGTGCGGCCGGCGTGTGGCGGGGCTCGGTCTCCTCGATGTCCGGCGGAGCCTGCTCGAAGATCGCGTGCACGTTCGTCCCACTGACCCCGAACGACGACACGGCACCGCGCCGCGGCCGGCCCGTCTCCGGCCACGCCGTGCGTTCGGTCAGCAGCTCGACCGACCCGGCCGACCAGTCGACCGCGGTCGACGGGGTGTCCACGTGCAGCGTCTTCGGCAGCACGCCGTGTTCCAGGGACTTGACCATCTTGATCACACCCGCGGCGCCGGCGGCGGCCTGCGTGTGGCCGATGTTGGACTTGACCGAGCCCAGCCACAGCGGCGTGGAGCGGTCCTGGCCGTAGGTCGCCAGCAGCGCCTGCGCCTCGATCGGGTCGCCCAGGGTCGTGCCGGTGCCGTGCGCCTCCACCGCATCGACGTCCGATGTGGACAGTCCGGCGCTGGCGAGCGCGTGCCGGATGACCCGCTGCTGCGACGGCCCGTTGGGCGCGGTCAGGCCGTTGGACGCGCCGTCGGAGTTCGCGGCCGAGCCGACCAGCACCGCCAGTACCCGGTGGCCGTTGCGGCGCGCGTCGGAGAGCCGTTCGAGCATGACGAGCCCGACGCCCTCACCCGTGCCCATGCCGGACGCGGAGTCGGCGAAGGCGTGGCAGCGACCGTCGCCCGCCCAGCCGCCGACCGCGTCGAACTCCGTCAGCGACGCCGGCGTGACCATCACGGTGACGCCGCCGGCGAGCGCGAGGTCGCAGTCGCCGGTGTGCAGGGACTGCGCGGCCAGGTGGATCGCCGAGAGCGCCGACGAGCACGCCGTGTCGATGGTGACCGCCGGCCCCACCAGTCCGTAGTGGAATGCGACTCGCCCCGAGATGACGCTGGTGAGGTGGCCGGTCATGAGGTTGGTGGCCGCGTCCGCGGGCGGCGCGTACCCGCCGGCGCCCGCACCGACGAACACGCCCGTGCGCGAGCCCGCGAGATCGGCGGGGTCGATGCCGCTGTGCTCGAACGCCTCCCAGGAGGCCTCGAGCACGAGTCGCTGCTGCGGGTCCATGCCCACGGCCTCCTTGGGTGCGAGGCCGAAGAAGCCGGCGTCGAACTCGGTGGCGTCGTGGACGAAGCCGCCCTGGTATCCCTTGGCGGGGTCGATGTTCCAGTCCCGGTCGGTCGGCAGGCCGCCGATCGCGTCGACGCCGTCGGCGACCACGCGCCACAGCTCGTCCGGGGAGTTGGCGCCGCCGGGGAAGCGGCAGCTCATCCCGACGACCGCGATCGGCTCGGCCGACAGCGGGCCGCCGCCCGCGACTGCGGTCTCGGGTGCCGAGTCGGTCAGCTCGTCGAGGAGGTGGCGCGCGAGCACCACCGGAGTCGGGTGGTCGAACACCAGCGTCACCGGCAGGCGCAGCCCGGTCCGGGCGCCGAGCCGGTTGGCCAGCTCGACCGCGGTGAGCGAGTCGAACCCGAGGGCGCCGAACGCGCGGCCGGCGTCCACGTCGTCGGCCGACCGGAACCGGAGCACGGCGGCGACCTGCGAGCGCACGAGGTCCAGCACCAGGTCCAGCCGGTCGGCTTCCGACGCCGAGTGGACCCTCGCGGCGAACTCCCCCACGGGCTTCGCGTCGACGGCGGGCTTCACCTCGGGCAGCTCGCCGAGGAAGGTTCGCACGCCGTGCGTGCCGGTGTAGGCGTCCCACCGCACGTCGGCGATGACCGCCGCCGCGTCGCCGTCGCCGGCGATGCGGGGCAGCACCGCGAGCGCGCGGTCGGGGTCCATCGCGACGAGTCCCGCCCGCGCGGTCAGCTCGGGCAGCACCGTGCCGGCGGAGGTCTCGTCGTCGGCGAACAGGCCCCACGACATCGCGACACCGGGCAGACCCGCCGCGCGCCGGCCCGCGGCGATGGCCTCGAGCACGGCGTTGCCGGAGGCGCGGTTCTCCTGCCCGCGGTTGCCCAGCGCCGCCTCGGCCGAGCCGAACAGCACGAACATCGACAGCTCCCGCTCGCGGGTCAGCTCGTCCAAGTACAGTGCGGGCAGCACGGTGGCACGGAAGGAGGCCGCGAACCGTTGTGCCGACAGGGCTTCCTCGTCGGCCGGATCGCCGGCACCGAGGCAGACGACCCCGTCCGGCTCGACATCGGCCAGCACCCGCTCGACGTCGGCCCGGTCGGTGAGGTCGCACGAGACGGCCAGATCTCGCCCGGCCAGCACCACGTGCTCGGTGCCCGCGTCGGCGAGCACCCGCGCCACGCGGCCGCCCAGCTCGGCGTCGTCGCCGGCCACGAGGACCGTGGCGGGCACGGCAGCATCGCCGCGTCCGCCCGCGGCGCGGACGAGCCGCCGCGCGAACACACCCGAGGCACGCAGCGCCACCTCGTTCTCGGTACCGGACAGCACGCCGCTCAGCCGCGCGACGACCTGCTCGTCGAGGTCCGCCGGGAGGTCCACGACCCCACCCCAGCGATCACCCAGCTCCAGGCCGGCGACGCGGCCCAGACCCCAGACTCCGCTCTGCAGCGGGCTTCCGAGCGGGTCACGGGCGCCGGTCGACACCGCCTGGCGGGTCAGCAGCCACACGGGCGCCGCGATCCCCGCGTCGCCGAGGGCGTACAGCAGGGCGTTGGTGGCGGCGAGCCCGGCCGGCACGTCGAGGCCGGGGACCGCGGACTCGTCGAACGCAAGCAGCGACACCACGCCTGCGTAGTCCGTGCCGACTCCGTTCAGCCGTTCGGCGACGGCTGCGCGGTCGAGATCGTCCAGCTCGACGGAGACGGTCGGCACGCCGAGCTTGGCGCTGATGACGTCCGTCGAGTGGGTCGGCCGTATGACGAGCCAGGTGCCGGACAGCGTGCCGGTGTGCTTGGTGGACAACGGTTTCCACGAGGTTCGGTACCGCCAGCCGTCGGTCAGCGACCGGTCCTGCCGACGCCTGTGCCAGGTCGCGAGTGCGGGCAGCACCGCGCGCAGCGACTCGCCGTCGACGTCCAACGCGGACGCGAGCGACGCGGGGTCCGCGTCGTCGACCAACGTCCAGAACTCGTCATCGACGCTCGTGGCCGCCGACGGCGCCGCGGTATCGGGCCAGTAGCGGTCGTGCTGGAAGGCGTAGGTGGGCAGTGGAACACGGCGGCCGGACAGGTTCCACCGCACCGGGACGCCACGCACGTACAGCTCGGCGGCGGAGGTCAGGAACCGGGCGAGGGTGCCCTCCTCGCGGCGCAGCGTGCCGGTGACGGTCGCGTCGCGAGCCGTCTCCTGGATGCTCATGGTCAGCACCGGGTGCGGGCTGACCTCGACGAAGACGCCGTGCGTGTCGTCGGCCAGCGCGCGGATCGCCTGCTCGAAGCCGACCTGTTCGCGCAGGTTGCGGTACCAGTAGCCGGCGTCGAGGCCGGTGCCGTCCGCCCACTGTCCGGTGACCGTGGAGAAGAACGGCACGGTCGCCGCGCGCGGCTCGACGGACGCGAGCGCGGTGAGCAACTCGTCGTAGAGCAAGTCCACGTGGTCGGTATGGGAGGCGTAGTCCACCGGGATCCGTCGAACCCGCACCTCCTCGGCGGTCAGCTCGTCGAACAACGCATCGAGCGCGTCCGGCTCCCCCGCCACCACCACGGAACGCGGCCCGTTCACCGCCGCTACCGACAGACCCTCGCCGAGTCGAGGCTCGACCTCGGCCAGCGACAACGCGACCGACATCATCCCGCCACGGCCGGCCAGGGTGCGGGCGATGGCCTTGCTGCGCAAGGCAACGACCCGCGCACCGTCATCCAACGACAGCGCACCCGCCACCACCGCGGCCGCGATCTCACCCTGCGAATGACCCACGACCGCGTCCGGTGTGATCCCGTGCGACTCCCACAACGCGGCGAGAGCGACCATCACCGCGAATGACGCCGGCTGCACCACATCCACCCGGTTCAGGTCCCGCCCCTCCCGGAGGATGTCGAGCAACGACCAGTCCACATGTGGCTCGAGCGCCGCGGCACACTCGCCCAGGCGCGCGGCGAACACCGGCGACTCGTCCAGCAGCCGGGCGCCCATGCCCACCCACTGCGCACCCTGGCCCGGGAACACGAACACGGTCCGGCCCTCGGCGTCCGCGACGCCTTCGACTACCGCGGACGCCGCCTCGTCGCGGGCGAGCGCGGTCAACCCGGCGAGCAGCTCCGCCCGGTCCGCACCAACCACCACCGCACGGTGCTCGAACGCCGCTCGCGTGGCGACCAACGAGTATCCGATGTCCGCGGCAGTCAAGTCGTCCACATCGGACAGCAGGCGCGCGGCCTGCGCACGCAGCGCGGCCGGGCTCCGGGCCGACAGCACCCACGGCACCGCCGGCGGGGCGGCCACGGCGGACTCGGTGACCGGTTCGGGAGCGGGTGCCTCCTCGAGGATCAGGTGCACGTTGGTGCCGCTGACGCCGAACGACGACACGCCACCACGCCGCGGTCTTCCGTCCGAGGACCACTCGGTGCGCTCGGTCAACAGCCGGACCGCGCCGGCGTCCCAGTCCACATGCGACGTCGGCGCGTCCACGTGCAGCGTCTCCGGCAGCACGCCGTGCCGCATCGCCTGCACGGTCTTGATCACGCCCGCGACGCCCGCCGCGGACTGGGTGTGGCCGATGTTCGACTTGACCGACCCCAACCACAACGGCGTGGACCGGTCCTTGCCGTAGGTCGCCAGCAGCGCCTGCGCCTCGATCGGGTCGCCCAGTGTCGTGCCGGTGCCGTGCGCCTCCACCACGTCGACGTCCGATGTGGACAGACCGGCGGTCGCCAGCGCCTGACGGATCACCCGCTGCTGCGAGGGGCCGTTCGGCGCGGTCAGCCCGTTGGACGCGCCGTCGGAGTTGACCGCCGAACCGCGCACCACCGCGAGCACCTCGTGCCCGTTGCGCACGGCGTCCGACATCCGCTCGACCAGGACCAGGCCGACGCCCTCGGACCAGCCCGTGCCGGCCGCCGAGTCGGCGAACGCGCGGCACCGGCCGTCGGGCGCGAGCCCGCGCTGCTGGGTGAACTCCGCGAAGATCCCCGGCGTCGCCATCACGCACACGCCGCCGGCGACCGCGAGCGAGCACTCGCCCGACCGCAGCGCCTGGGTCGCCCAGTGCAACGCGACCAGGGACGAGGAGCACGCGGTGTCCACGGTGACCGCCGGCCCCTCCAGGCCGTAGGTGTACGCGAGCCGGCCGGACATCACGCTCGTGGCCACCCCCGTGATGCCGTGCCCCAGCACCTCCATCGGCGGCGTGTAGCCGAGTCCGGTGGCGCCGACGAACACACCGGTGTCGGTGCCGCGCAGGCTGCCCGGGTCGATGCCGGCCCGCTCGAACAGCTCCCACGACGTCTCCAGCAGCAGCCGCTGCTGCGGGTCCATCGCCAGCGCCTCGCGCGGCGAGATTCCGAAGAAGCCCGGGTCGAACTCGGCCGCGTCGTAGAGGAAGCCGCCCTCGCGCGCGGAGGACGAACCGGCGCGGCCCTCGGGGTCGTAGCCGCCCTCGAGGTCCCAGCCGCGGTCGGCCGGGAAGTCGCCGATGACGTCCACGCCCTCGCTGACCACTCGCCACAGGTCCTCGGGCGAGGCGATGCCGCCGGGGTAGCGGCAGCTCATGCCGACGATGACGATCGGGTCGTTCGCGTCGAACGCCGCTCCCCCGGCCCGCGCGGCGGGTGCCTGCTCGCCGCCGAGGAGCTCGGTCAGCAGGTGGTGCACCAGCACGGCGGGAGTCGGGTAGTCGAACACCAGGGTCGCGGGCAGCCGCAGGCCGGTCGCGTCGGCCAGCTGGTTGCGCAGCTCCACCGCGGTCAGCGAGTCGAAGCCCAGCGCCCGGAACTCCCGCCCACTGTCCACGTTGGACGCGGAGGCGTGGCCGAGCACGGCGGCCGCCCGCGCGCGCACCAGGTCCTCGACGGCCTGGACGCGATCACCTGAGCCGAGCCTCGTCAGCTTGTCGATGAGGGTCGACGCGGTGATCGCGTCGCCGCCGGCGGCCTTGCGGCGGCCGCCGCCCGCGATGCCGCGCAGCAGCGGCGGCACGTGGTGCTGGGCCCGCAGGGCCGGCACGTTCAGCACCACCGGTACGACGACCGGCTCGTCGCGATGCAGCGCGGCGTCGAACAACGCCAGCCCCCGCCGGGTGTCCATCGGCGGCAGGCCGGCGGCGGTCATCCGCTGGATGTCGATGTCGGTGAGGTGGCCGGAAATCCCGGTGCGCGCCGCCCACGGACCCCACACGAGCGAGGTCGCGGGCAGCCCGTCCGTCGCGCGTCGCGTGGCGAGCGCGTCGAGGAAGGCGTTCGCGGCGGCGTAGTTGCCCTGCCCGGGACTGCCCACCGCCCCCGACACCGACGAGAACAGCAGGAACGCGGCCAGGTCGAGGTCGCGGGTCAGCTCGTGCAGGTACCACGCGCCGGCCGCCTTCGGCCCCAGCACGGCGGCCATCCGGTCGGGGGTGAGCTGCGGGACGACGCCGTCGTCCACCACCGCGGCGGCGTGCACGACGGCGGTCAGCGGGTGCTCGGCGGGCACGCCGGTGAGCAGGTCGGCGACCGCGTCCCGGTCGGCGACGTCGCACGCCGCGAGCGTCACCTCGGCGCCGCCGGCCACCAGCTCCGCCCGCAGGTCCGCGGCGCCGGGCGCCTGTGCACCGCGGCGGCTCGTGAGGACGAGGTGGCGCACGCCGTGTTCGGCGACCAGGTGGCGGGCCAGCTCGGCGCCCAGTCCACCGGTGCCGCCGGTGACCAGGACCGTGCCCTCGGCGTCCCATGTGGACGGTTCGGACCGGCTGGGGGCCAACGGGACGAGCCGTCCGGCCCGCAGCATCCCGCGGCGCGCGTGCACCTGCGGCTCGCCCGTCGCCACCGGCGCGTCGACGCAGCCGGGCAGGTCGGTGTCCACGAGCACGAAGCGGTCCGGGTTCTCCAGCTGCGCACAGCGCACCAGTCCCCACACGGCCGCGGCGACGGGGTCCGGCGACTCGGTCCGCACCGCGTCCCGCGTGACGAACACCAGGCGGGAGGCGGCGAACCGGTCGTCGGCGAGCCAGCCCTGGACGAGCGCCAATGCCCGGCAGGTCGCCTCGTGCACCGCGTCCGGCACGGACAGGGCGGCGTCGACGTCGAACCGGTGGGCGACGACGTCCGGAACCTCGGTGAGGGCGAGCGGGTCGGCGACGAGTGGGACGGCCGGCGGCGCGTCCGGCCGCGGCAGGCTGACCCAGTCGAGGCCGTACAGCGGGTCCCGCGCCGTGTCGCGCTCGCCGGCGACGACCGGGGCGTAGGTGAGGGAGTCGATAGTCGCGACCGGGGCGCCGAGGCTGTCGGCCAGGTCGAGCGACACCGCGGCTCCGTGCTCGGACGTCACCCGGACCCGCAGGACCGTGGCGCCCTCGGCGGACAGCGAGACGCCGCGCCACGTGCTCGGCAGCACGCCGCCGACGGGCGCGCCCGCCGCGACGGTCGCCTGCTGCGCGGCTTCCAGCAGGGCCGGATGGATCCCGTACGTGCCGGGCTCGCCCGCCGAGTCGGGCAGCACGACCTCGGCGAAGACGACGGACCCGCGCCGCCACACGGCACGCAGCCCGCGCAACGCGGGCCCGCAGGCGACGCCGTCCGCCGCCAGCTCCTCGTGGAAGCCGTCGAGGTCGCACACCACGGCACCGGCCGGCGGCCACTCGACCGCGTCGAACGACGACGTGCGCGACCCGGACGCCAGCACACCCGAGGCGTGCCGGACCCACGGCCGGTCCGCCCCGTCGGCGCGGCGCGCGTACACGTCCAGCGTCCGCGCCCCGTCCTCGTCCGGCGGGCCGACCCGCACCTGCAGCGCGACGGCGTCCCGTTCGGACAGCACGAGCGGCGAAGCCACGGCCAGCTCCCGCACCAGCTCACAGCCGACGTGGTCGCCGGCCCGCAGCGCCAGCTCGACGAACCCGGCGGACGGGAAGGTGACCTCGCCGGCGACGACGTGCTCGGCCAGCCACGGGTGCGTCGCCACCGACAGCCGGCCGGTGAACAGCATGCCGTCGGAGTCCGCCGGCTCGACCGCCGCGCCGAGCAGCGGATGCCCGGCGGGGACCAGCCCCAGGGCGCTCGCGTCCCCGGTCCGGGCCCGCTTCGGCCAGTACCACTCGTGCTGGAACGCGTACGTCGGCAGGTCGGTCCGGCGCGCACCGGTGCCGGCGAAGAAGCCCGCCCAGTCGACCGGCACGCCGGACACGTGCAGCCGGCCAAGGGCGGTGACGGCCGCGGTCTCCTCGTCCCGGTCCTCGCGTGCCAGCGGCACGAACGCCTGGTCCCCGGAGACACATTCCTGCCCCATCGCCGCGAGCACGCCGTCCGGGCCGAGCTCCGCGAAGATCGTGACGCCGTCGGCTTCGAGCGTGGCGACCGCGTCGGCGAACCGCACGGGCTCCCGGACGCCGCGCACCCAGTACTCCGGGGACGTCACGTCCGTGTCCATGTCGCCGGTCGCGTCACCGGTCAGGGTCGAGACGAACGCGAGCCGCGGCGGCTCGAACGACAGGCCGTCGAGCGCGCGGCGGAAGTCGTCGAGCACCGGGTCCATGAGCGGCGAGTGGAACGCGTGCGAGACCCGCAGCCGCTTCGTCTTCTCGAACCGCCCGGCGATCGCGAGCACGGCGTCCTCGTCGCCCGAGACGACGACCGACCGGGGGCCGTTGACCGCGGCGAGCGCCACGCGGTCGCCCAGCAGCGGGCGCACCTCGTCCTCGGTCGCCCGCAGCGACACCATCGCGCCGACCGCGGGCAGCCGCGCCATCAGCCCGGCGCGGGCCGACACGAGCGCGCAGGCGTCCGCGAGCGACAGCACGCCGGCGGCGTGGGCGGCGGCGATCTCGCCGACCGAGTGGCCGGCGACCGCGTCCGGCCGCACGCCCCACGACTCGACGAGCCGGTACAACGCCACCTCGAAGGCGAGCACGGCGGGCTGGGCGAAGCCGGTCCCGTTCAGCGTGTCCTCGTCGTCGCCCCACACCACGCCGCGCAGCGCGGGGTCCAGGTGGGCGAGCACCGCGTCGAACGCCTCGGCGAACACGGGGAAGCGGTCGTACAGCTCGCGACCCATGCCGGGTCGCTGGGAACCCTGGCCGGAGAACAGGAACGCCGTACGCCCGACCGTGCCGACCACACCACGCACGCCGCCCGGGGAGCCGTCGGCCAGCGCGGCCAGGCCGGCGAGGGCGTCGTCGCGGCCCGTGGCGAGCACCGCTGCCCGGTGCTCGAACGACGAACGGCCGGTCGCCAGCGAGTAGGCCACGTCGAGGACGTCCGCACTGTCCACCATGGACCCGACGCGGGCGGCCTGCGCCCGCAGCGCCTCGGGAGTTCGGCCGGACAGCACCAGCGGCACGACCCCGGGCGGCACCGCCGGGCCGGCTGGCTCGGCGGGCTCGGGACCCTGTTCCAGGATGGTGTGCGCGTTGGTGCCGCTGATGCCGAACGAGGACACGCCCGCGCGGCGCGGACGCCCGGTGTCGGGCCACTCGGTGTGCTCGGTGAGCAGTTCGACGGCGCCGGCCGCCCAGTCCACCTGTGCGGACGGGGCGTCCACGTGCAGGGTTCGCGGCAGGCTGCCGTGTTCCAGGGACTTGACCATCTTGATCACACCGCCCACGCCCGCGGCGGCCTGCGCGTGCCCGATGTTCGACTTGATCGACCCGAGCAGCAGCGGCGTCTCGCGGTCCTGGCCGTAGGTCGCCAGCAGCGCGTGCGCCTCGATCGGGTCGCCCAGCTTCGTACCCGTCCCGTGCGCCTCGATCGCGTCGACGTCCGATGTGGACAGACCGGCACTGGCCAGCGCCGAGCGGATCACCCGGCGTTGCGACGGACCGTTCGGGGCGGTGATCCCGTTGGACGCACCGTCGGAGTTGACGGCGGAACCTCGCACCACGGCCAGGATCCGGCGCCCGTTGCGCACCGCGTCGGACTGGCGCTCCAGCACGACCATGCCGACGCCCTCGGACCATGTCGTGCCGTCGGCCGCGTCGGCGAACGCCTTGCACCGCCCGTCGGGGGCGAGGCCCGCCTGCGCGTCCCAGGACGCGAACGCGCCCGGCGTGGCCATCACGGTGACGCCGCCGGCCAGGGCGAGCGAGCACTCCCCCGAACGCAGCGCCTGCCACGCCCAGTGCATGGCGACCAGGGACGACGAGCACGCCGTGTCCACGGTGACCGCCGGGCCTTCCAGGCCCATCGTGTAGGCGACCCGGCCGGAGACGACCGACGCCGAGGTGCCGGTGCCGATGAAGCCGAGCGACTCGGGCGGGAAGTCCACCCCGGCCGCGTAGTCGTGGTAGCCGACGCCGGCGAACACTCCGGTCGCGCTGCCGCGCAGGGTCGCCGGGTCTATCCCGGCTTGCTCCAGCGCCTCCCACGACGTCTCCAGCAGGATCCGCTGCTGGGCGTCCATCGCGAGCGCCTCACGCGGCGAGATGCCGAAGAACCCGGCGTCGAACTCGCCGGCGTCGTGCAGGAAGCCGCTTTCCCGCGGCGGCAGTGAGTCGAGGTCCCAACCGCGGTTCGTCGGGAACGCGGACAGGCCCTCGCGCCCCTCGGCGACCATGGTCCACAGGTCGACCGGAGACCGCACGCCGCCGGGGAACCGGCAGCCCATCCCGACGATGACGATCGGGTCCGCGGCCGCGTCGGGGTGCGCGGACCCGGCGTACGTCGTGGGAGCGGGGACGGTCTCGGTCGCCAGCAGCTCGGCGAGCAGGTGCCCGGCGAGGCCGACCGGTGTGGGGTAGTCGAAGGCGAGAGTGGACGTCAGGCGCAACCCGGTGGCGGCGGACAGCCGCCGGCCCAGGTCGACGGACGTGAGCGAGTCGAAGCCGAGCGCGCGGAACTCGCGGGCCGGGTCCGGCACGGTGCCGGGCGCGTGGCCGAGCACGGTGGCGACGTGCTCGCAGATCAGGTCGACGAGGATCCGGATGCGGTCGCCCTCGTGCGCGCGGGCGAGTCGCTGGACGAGGGACGCGGTAGCGAGGGCCGGGGCGCCGGCCGCGGACCGTCGCCGGCCGCGGACGAAGCCGCGCAGCTGGGCGGGCACGTCCCGCC